>NZ_SMKN01000123.1 GCF_004348675.1 Micromonospora sp. KC606
GCGCTGCTGGTGGAGCGGGGTGGCGCCGCCCACCTGGAAAAGACCACCCTGGTCGGCAACAACGCCGAGGGCAACGGCGGGGCGATCGCCAACTACGGCCGGGTCGACATCCACGACAGCAAGCTGGAGAACAACCACGCCCGCACCAACGGCGGCGCCGTCTTCACCGCCGGCGTCCTCGAGATCACCGGATCCCACCTCACCCACAACACCGCCGGCGGCGACGGCGGCGCCGTCGCCAACGGCCGGGGCAAGGGCAAGGGCGGCTTCCACCCGCAGAGCCACAACGAGGCCGGCACGGTCGAGATCTACAAGAGCACCATCGAGGGCAACACCGCCGACCGCGACGGCGGCGGGGTCTCCACCGCGGGCGGTTTCGTCAAGATCGCCTGGGCTCACCTCAAGGAGAACAAGGCCTGCCACAGTGGTGGTGGGATCCACGCCGTCGACACCGACCTGCACCTCGACCACGTCACCATCGCCAAGAACCACGCCAGCCACCACGGCGGCGGCATCGTCAACACCGGCGGCAACCACCACACCGCCCACCGCAACGACAACCACCAGCCAGAAGCCACCGCCACCATCAACCACAGCACCATCGCCCTCAACACCGCCGGCCAATTCGGCGGCGGCATCTTCAACGGCGACACCCACCAACCCACCGTCGAAGGCGGCTTCCAGAACAAACCAGAAGGCCCCAGCGACAACGCCAACCTCACCCTGCGCGACACCGACATCAAGGGCAACACCGCCCTCAACGGCGGCGGCATCTTCAACAACAAAGCCACCGCCACCCTCACCACCACCCACGTCACCAAGAACACCGCCACCGACACCAGCAAAACCCACCGCGTCGCCGGCGGCATCCTCAACAACAACGGCAAGATCCGACTCGACCACAAAACCACCATCACCGACAACGACCCCACCAACTGCGCCGGCACCACCAAAGACTGCTTCAACTGACCACACCTGGTCCGGTGGTGGGGCCCACCCGTCGGGGAGGCCCCACCACCGGCCGGTGCCGGCTCGTCGCCACCGCCGGCCGGTGCCGGCTCCCACCCTCCGCGGCGCCTGGGCCGACGCGGCCACTTTGTGCCTGCGCATGCCATCGACGCCCAGACGCAGCCCTCCGCCGCGGCTCTGTCCCACGCATACGCCCGCATTCTCAATGCGGGCTTTTTTCGCGTATGCCCGCCAGATGAATAAAACTCCCATACGGTGTTGTTCAGCAGCTACAACCGATTTGTAGCCAAGGCCGCCTCGCTGCGGCGAAGCCGCCTTGTCTGGTACAGAGAGGGCAGAGAGCTCCGATGTCCAACTACCTTCGCAACAACGAGGACGCCGGCCGTGAGACGACCTCCTCGCTCCGCCGTCGCCGGCGCTGGCTCGCCACGGGTGTCGCCGGTCTGACCGGAGCGGTCGGCCTCGCCGGAGTGGCCTACGCGGCCACCGGGGCGAGCGGGCCACTCCGGCTGGCGGACGTCAAGTGGTCGACGGCTCAGCAACTCAAGGACGACCAGAGCGATCGGAACCGTGACGAGCGGGACAGGGGTGACCGGGACAGGGACCACGGGAAGGCCCGGCAGGTGCCCTGCGACGAGGAGAAGCTGATCGAGGCGATCGACCAGGCCAACCGGGATCACGGCGGCACGTTGAAGCTGGCCCCGCACTGCACCTACGAGCTGGACCGCTATGACCGAGAAACCGGCTCGGCTCTGCCAACGATCCGGCAGGAGATCACCATCAAGGGGCAGGACTCCACGATCAAGCGGGATTCCGAGACCAACTTCCGCCTGTTCACCGTCGCCGACGGTGGGGACCTGACCCTGGAGGACGTCACCCTCAAGGGTGGCAACGCCGCCTCCTTCAAGTACGGGGCGCCCCGAGGCCCGCAGACCCCCGGCGGGCCCCAGGCCCCGGACGGCGGTCCCCAGCCCTCGACCGGGCAGCCCTCGGTGGGGCAGCCTCCCCAGGTTCCGGGCGTCGGGCCGGTACCCGGTTTCCCGCAGCTTCCCGGCGGGCAGGGTGCTCCGGCCGCCGGCGCCGCTCAGATCGCGAAGGCCCCGCAGGCCGCCCTGGCCGCAAATGCCGCCCCGGCCACGCAGGCCGCGAAGGCTCCTCAGGCCGCCGGCGCCGCTCAGGTCGCGAGGGCCCCGCAGGCCGCCGGCCCCGCGCAGGCCGCGAGCGGCCCGCAGGGTTCCGGCAGGCAGCTCGACACCACCTCCGACGGAGGCGCGCTGCTGGTGGAGCGGGGTGGCGCCGCCCACCTGGAAAAGACCACCCTGGTCGGCAACAACGCCGAGGGCAACGGCGGGGCGATCGCCAACTACGGCCGGGTCGACATCCACGACAGCAAGCTGGAGAACAACCACGCCCGCACCAACGGCGGCGCCGTCTTCACCGCCGGCGTCCTCGAGATCACCGGATCCCACCTCACCCACAACACCGCCGGCGGCGACGGCGGCGCCGTCGCCAACGGCCGGGGCAAGGGCAAGGGCGGCTTCCACCCGCAGAGCCACAACGAGGCCGGCACGGTCGAGATCTACAAGAGCACCATCGAGGGCAACACCGCCGACCGCGACGGCGGCGGGGTCTCCACCGCGGGCGGTTTCGTCAAGATCGCCTGGGCTCACCTCAAGGAGAACAAGGCCTGCCACAGTGGTGGTGGGATCCACGCCGTCGACACCGACCTGCACCTCGACCACGTCACCATCGCCAAGAACCACGCCAGCCACCACGGCGGCGGCATCGTCAACACCGGCGGCAACCACCACACCGCCCACCGCAACGACAACCACCAGCCAGAAGCCACCGCCACCATCAACCACAGCACCATCGCCCTCAACACCGCCGGCCAATTCGGCGGCGGCATCTTCAACGGCGACACCCACCAACCCACCGTCGAAGGCGGCTTCCAGAACAAACCAGAAGGCCCCAGCGACAACGCCAACCTCACCCTGCGCGACACCGACATCAAGGGCAACACCGCCCTCAACGGCGGCGGCATCTTCAACAACAAAGCCACCGCCACCCTCACCACCACCCACGTCACCAAGAACACCGCCACCGACACCAGCAAAACCCACCGCGTCGCCGGCGGCATCCTCAACAACAACGGCAAGATCCGACTCGACCACAAAACCACCATCACCGACAACGACCCCACCAACTGCGCCGGCACCACCAAAGACTGCTTCAACTGACCGACGGGCGACTGCTGTCGCCGGCCCCCTGCCACCCGGTGGCAGGGGGCCGGATCGCGCTCCGGCTTCAGCGCTGGACGAAGACGGTCACACTGCTGGACGAAGACCGTCACACTGCGGCGGGCACGGTGAGGGTGCCGCTAGCTCGGAACGACGCCGTGCCACGTGGACGGCGGCGGTCCGCCCGCGTCGAGTCGGCCAGGAAGGCCGTGCCGGCTCAGAGACCCGAGCAGGTGGAGCCGTTGACCGTGCAGCCCGACGGCAGGGCCCCACCGGTGTTCTCGAACACGAACCGCAACTGCACCGATCCGCGGGCGGCCAGGTCCACCCCGCCGGTGTAGGTGAGGACCCCGTCGCGCACCCTCGCGGTGCCCTGCGGCGCGCTCTCCACCCAGACGCCCCCCAACCGGCCCCGCGGCTGCGCCAGCCGGACCGTCCACGATCGAGCCCCCGACGTGATGTTGGTCAGCAGCACCTCCCCCGCGAAGGAGTCACCGTAGTCCGCCACCACCCGGAACCGGCCGATCACCGACAGCACCGGGGACGGCGACGCCGGTGGCGTGGTCGACACGGACGGCGGGGCGGCATCCCCGCCGGGGATGGCCGGCGGGCTCGACACCGAAGGACTGGGCGCAACGACCGACCGGGGCAGGAGCCCCGGCACCGCCGGCGCGGTGTCGGTGTTCAGGGGCAGCGATGGGGCGGCGGCCGACAGATTCGGCAGCGACATGGCCGGAGCGGGTGGCGGGAGGTCGGCCACCGGCCGACGGCCGCCGGCCGACCCCAGGGCGACCACCAGCAGCAGCACCATGACGGCCACTCCGACGACCACCACGAGCCAGGGCAGCGAGCGAAGGGACACGGATCGGCTGCGCGGCGTGCCAGACATAAGCCTCCCTGGTCGGCCCCGTCGCGGGAGCATGGCGACGATCGGCGGCGAGGGAAGCACGCGACCGATGACCCGAGCATCCTGACGGTCGGGCAGCGCCAAGCTACCAGCTAAAATCCCGCAGGCAGGATTCCCAGCAGGGGCCAGCCGGCGAACCCGACCGACCGGACGACGTCGGTTCGACCCCGGTACCGCCCGTCCCCGCCGACCTGAGGATGACGCCCCGGCCGAGCGGGTCGACCAGGGCGGAAACGGGCGGGATCAGCGGCCGGAGCAGGTGACCCCGTTGACCGTGCAGCTGCTCGGGCGGTTGTTGCCGCCGGTCTGCTCGAAGTGGAACCGCAACGGCACCGTGTCACGGGGGCCCAGGTCCACCCCGCTGGTGTACGTGAATACACCGTCGGACATCCGGGCCGACCCCTGCGGCGCGCCCTCGACCCAGGCGGTGACCAGCCGACCCCGGGGCAGCACCAGCCGGACCGTCCACGACCGAGACCCCGACGTGGTGTTGGTCAGCAGCACCTCACCGATGAACGCGTCGCCGTAGTCGTTGAGCTTGCTGTAGCGGCCGGTCACCGACGGCGCGGCAGCGGGCGGCGGATACCCCGGCCTGGACGGAGACGTCGGCGGCGCCTTAGTGGACGGGGCGGGTGCCGGCGGCGGGACCGCGCCCGGCCCGGCGCCGCCTCCGGACGAGGCCGGCGGGGCCTGCGCGCCGGTGCCGCCCACCTCGCCCAGGGACGGCTCGGTGCGGCGGGGCGTGATGCCGGGCGACGGCGGCAGGGGCAGCGTCGCCGCGACGCGGGTCGGCGCCGACGGGGGCGGCAGATCCGGTAGCGGGATGGTCTGCACCGGCTCCGGCGGCCGGGTGTGGAACCGTTCCCCGCCCGGAACGGAGAGCAGCGCGACAACCTGCAAGGACAGCAGTGCCACCACCCCGGCGACGACCACCACCCAGGGGGACCATGCCATCTGCAGCAAACCACCCAGTGGCGATCGTGCACGACGCCTGCCGGACATGCCCCTCCTTCATCGGGTGCCGCCCGAGAGCGTACCGATCTTCGGCATGGCCGGAAAGGGGTGATCCCGCCTGCTGTCCATACGGCACCGCCCTCCCGCCGGTCGGGAAGGCGGCACGTGCTCACCCGGCCCCTCGGTCGGCGGCCAGCTCGGGCACGACGTGCGGGCCGACGACGACTCCGGCCGGTCGAGCGGATCAGCCGGTGCGGACGACCGTGCAGATGACCGGTCCGTCGTCGGTGGCGCGCAGCAGGTAACGGTACCGCTCGCCGGGTACCGCCCGACCCTGGCTGTCCAGGAACTCCCACTGCACCGCCACCATCGCGAGCAACGCCGAGACCGGCTCGACGTCCTCGATGAGGGCGTTCGCCGCGACCAGCTCCCGCTGCTGGTAGTCGGGCGCGGCGCCGACGAAGGAGAGCGCGACCGCGGCGACGGTGGAGAACGAGAAGCTGTAGGTGTCGGCGACCACCAGCCCGGGCAACGCGTAGCAACCGGCGATGGTGGGCAGGTCACCGGTTATGAGCGCCACGCCGTACCGGTCGAAGAAGTCGGTCAGCGTGCCGAGGGAGGTGGAGGTGCTCACGGGCTCCCTGATTGCCGGCCGCGGGCCACGGCAAACCTCACCGCGGGGGGATGCTGACCTCGATCTCCGTGCCGAGCCTGGCGCCGCCGGTCAGGTCCAGGTCGTCGCCGCTCCAGAACCGGCCCGGGTCGTACCAGTTCGGACGTCGGCCGGACGGCAGCAGCCCCATCGCCTCGTAGGTCACCGCCACCACCTCGGCGCAGTACGCGCTCTCCAACGCCCGGTCGGGCACCGACGCTCGGGACGCGTCCCGCCGGCCGGGGCGCGTCAGCCGCACCCGGGGCACCCGCCCCCGGGCCCAGCGCCAGGCGAGCTGGGCCGTGCTGGGAAATGGCGTGCCGTCGAGTCGCGCGATGGTACGCAGCACCGCCTGCTCCCGATCCGGGTCGGCCGAGGGTTCGAGCTGGCGCAGCCAGGCCCGCTGGCCGTACCGGTTGGCCCAGACGCAGACCGCGTCACGCAGGTCGTGCAGCTGCACGCCGCGCTGGTGGGCGCCCGTCCACATGTCCGGCAGCGACCGGCCGAGCTCGGCGTGCCACAGCAGCGGCGGCATGTCGTCGAGCACCACGGCCATGCCGACGTGGTTCACCGGGCTGTTGGTGGTGAGCTGGATGGCCCGGTCGGGCGCGCTGCGCCCCCGGAACACCCACACGTCCCCGGTACGGGTCAGCTCGACGGCCTCGTCCAGGCTGATGCTCACGACGCCACCCCGCCCACGCCCGTGCTTCGCTCGCTCATGGACCACTACCCTAGGCCGATGCGGCAGCGGATGCGGTGGTGGAAGGTCCTCGGTCTGGCCGGCCTGGCCGGCGTCGCGGCGTCCGGCGTGGTGATCGCCCGCGCCGAGCGGCGCCGGCAGGCGTACACCCCGGAGGAGATCCGGGCCCGGCTGCGCGATCGGCACGCGCAGGCCTCCGGGGGTGGCACGCCGGCCGACGGGGGCGACTGACCGCGGGCCGTCCCCGCGCTCGGGCGCCCGCCGGCGGGGCTCGCGCTGGCCCTCGTGCCGACCACCGGCACCAGCTTGCACAGAAAGCAAGACGGACGTACGGTTTTGTTGATGACGAGAATCGGCGGTAAGTGTCACCTAACCTCGGCGGCGCTCCGGCCGGTGCGAAAGACTGCTCAGGACTACTCACGGTCGCTGGTGTGAAGGAGTACGACGTGGCGAGCCTCGACACCTTCGGTGCGAAGACCCAGCTACGCGTCGAAGACGCGAGCTACGAGATTTTCCGGATCGACCGGGTGAAGGGGCACGACCGGCTGCCCTACAGCCTGAAGATCCTGCTGGAGAACCTGCTGCGGACCGAGGACGGCGCGAACATCACCGCCGACCACATCCGCCAGCTCGGCGCCTGGGACCCCGGCGCCGACCCGAGCGTGGAGATCCAGTTCACCCCGGCACGGGTGCTCATGCAGGACTTCACCGGCGTACCCTGCGTGGTCGACCTGGCCACCATGCGGGAGGCCGTCCGCGACCTCGGCGGCGACGCCACCAAGGTCAACCCACTCGCGCCGGCCGAGCTGGTCATCGACCACTCCGTCATCGCCGACCTGTTCGGCCGTGCGGACGCCTTCGAGCGCAACGTCGAGCTGGAGTACCAGCGCAACAAGGAGCGCTACCAGTTCCTGCGCTGGGGCCAGACCGCGTTCAACGAGTTCAAGGTCGTCCCGCCGGGCACCGGCATCGTGCACCAGGTCAACATCGAGTACCTGGCCCGTACGATCATGGAGCGCAACGGCCAGGCGTACCCGGACACCGTGGTCGGCACCGACTCGCACACCACGATGGTCAACGGCCTGGGCGTGCTGGGCTGGGGTGTCGGCGGCATCGAGGCCGAGGCCGCGATGCTCGGCCAGCCGGTCAGCATGCTCATCCCGCGGGTCGTCGGCTTCAAGCTCGCAGGCTCGATGCCGGCCGGCACCACCGCCACCGACCTGGTGCTCACCATCACCGAGATGCTGCGCAAGCACGGGGTGGTCGGCAAGTTCGTCGAGTTCTACGGCCCGGGTGTGAGCGCCGTGCCGCTGGCCAACCGCGCCACCATCGGCAACATGTCCCCGGAGTACGGCTCCACCGTCGCGATCTTCCCGATCGACGCCGAGACCATCCGGTACCTGGAGCTGACCGGCCGCGACCCGCAGCAGGTGGCGCTGGTCGAGGCGTACGCCAAGGAACAGGGCCTCTGGCACGACCCGGGTCACGAGCCCGAGTACTCCGAGCGGCTGGAGCTCGACCTGGGCACCATCGAGCCGTCCCTGGCCGGCCCGAAGCGCCCGCAGGACCGGGTGCCCCTGGGCAGCGCCAAGACGCTGTTCCGCGCGGCGCTGGGCGACTACGTGGCCGCCGACGAGACCGGTGGCGACCCGGGCCGCAAGCCCGGGGTGCCGCAACTGGAGAAGCCGTTCGGCGCCGAGGGCCCGGCGGACGAGGCCAGCGCCGAGTCCTTCCCGGCCAGCGACTCCCCCGCCAACGGGGTCAACGACCCCGCCGACGCCCCCCGCGACCTGGAGACCGCAGCCGTGGGTGCCGGCGGGCGCGCCAGCAACCCGGTCCGGGTGACCAGCGCCGACGGCGTCGAGTACGAGCTGGACCACGGCGCGGTGGTGATCGCCGCTATCACCTCCTGCACCAACACCTCCAACCCGCAGGTCATGATCGGGGCCGCGCTGCTGGCCCGCAACGCGGTGGACAGGGGCCTGGCCCGCAAGCCGTGGGTCAAGACGACCCTGGCCCCGGGCTCCAAGGTCGTCATGGACTACTACGACCGCGCCGGCCTCACGCCGTACCTGGAGAAGCTCGGCTTCAACCTGGTCGGCTACGGCTGCACCACCTGCATCGGCAACTCCGGCCCGCTGCCGGAGGAGGTCTCCGCCGCGGTCAACGACGGCGACCTGGCCGTCGTGTCGGTGCTGTCCGGCAACCGGAACTTCGAGGGCCGGATCAACCCGGACGTCAAGATGAACTACCTGGCCTCCCCGCCGCTGGTGGTGGCGTACGCCCTGGCCGGCACGATGGACATCGACCTGGCCAACGAGCCGATCGGCGAGGACACCGCGGGCGACCCGGTCTTCCTGCGCGACATCTGGCCGAGCAGCGCCGAGATCCAGGACGTCATCGCCTCGGCGATCGGCGCGACGGGCTTCAGCGCGGCGTACGCCGACGTGTTCGCCGGCGACGAGCGGTGGCAGTCGCTGCCGACCCCGACCGGTGACACCTTCGCCTGGGAGAGCGAGTCCACCTACGTCCGCAAGCCCCCGTACTTCGAGGGCATGGCGAAGGACCCACAGCCGGTGCAGGACATCGCCGGTGCCCGGGTGCTGGCCAGGCTGGGCGACTCGGTCACCACCGACCACATCTCCCCGGCCGGCTCGATCAAGGCCGACTCCCCCGCCGGGAAGTACCTCGCCGAGCACGGCGTGCCGCGCCACGAGTTCAACTCGTACGGTTCCCGGCGGGGAAACCACGAGGTGATGATCCGGGGCACCTTCGCCAACATCCGGCTGCGCAACCAACTCGTCCCCGGCGTGGAGGGCGGCTTCACGGTCAACCATCTGACCGGCGAGCAGACCTCCATCTACGACGCCTCGATGGCCTACCAGGAGGCCGGTGTCCCGCTGGTCATCCTGGCCGGCAAGGAGTACGGCTCCGGGTCGTCGCGCGACTGGGCGGCCAAGGGCACCATGCTCCTCGGCGTCAAGGCGGTCATCGCCGAGTCGTACGAGCGGATCCACCGTTCCAACCTGATCGGCATGGGCGTCCTGCCGTTGCAGTTCCCGACCGGCGAGAACGCCGAGTCGCTGGGCCTGACCGGCACGGAGACCTTCTCCATCACCGGCGTGACCGAGCTGAACGACGGCCGGACCCCGCGTACGGTGCGGGTGAGCACCGAAACCGGTGTGGAGTTCGAGGCCGTGGTGCGGATCGACACCCCTGGCGAGGCGGACTACTACCGCCACGGCGGCATCCTGCAGTACGTGCTGCGCCGCATGATCGCCGGCTGACGTCCGTACCGTTTCCACGGCCCCTTCCCGCGACCAGCGGGAGGGGGCCGTGGCGCGTTCCCGCCGGCAACTGCTCGCCTCCGCGATCGTGATCAGCGGGGAGGGCGCTCCAGCCGCCCAGATCTGTCGCGGGCCGTGCGTGGTGTGGCGGAATGGTCATCGTCCGCTGACCCGGGACCGGGCCACCCTGGTGCCGGAGGCCGCGCACGCCAAAGAGCTGTGGCCGGTGCTGGGCCGACCCGGCGCCGTCCTGGTCGACGGCGAGTTGGTCGGCACCTGGCGCCCCCGCAAGTCCGGCAGCCGGCTGACCGTCGCCGTCCGCCCCTGGGAGAAGCTGCCCGACGGCCGGCGCCGAGCGGTCGTCGAGCAGGCCGAACAGCTGGCGGCGTACCGTTCGGTCGCGCTCGCCGGCGTGCCGGGCGAGGCCGGCGTGCGCGAGGACTTCGACGGCTGGCGACGGATCGAGCCGGCACAGCGGCGTCCGACCACCGACGACCGCGGGTTCGATGAGGCCGACGAGGTTCACGACACCGGCGGAAGATCCCACTCTCGCCGGATGGGTGAGGCCGAGAGTGCCCTGGGTGTTCCCCGAGGGTCCAACCAGCAGCGTCGCCGGCTCAGCCCTCGATGCTACGGCGGCGGGCCTCGCGGGTCTTCATCGCATGTTCCAGCAGCGTGATGAGCACGTCCCGGGCCGATTCCCGCCGCCGGGCGTCGCAGAGCATCACCGGCACCCCCGGGTCGAGGTTGAGCGCCGCCTGCACCTCGTCCAGCCGGTACTGCCGGGCCCCGTCGAAGCAGTTCACCGCCACCACGAAGGGCGTGTCGCGCTCCTCGAAGTAGTCGATCGACGGGAAGCAGTCGGCCAGCCGCCGGGTGTCGGCCAGCACGACCGCGCCGATCGCCCCGAGGGCCAGTTCGTCCCAGACGAACCAGAACCGGTCCTGCCCGGGGGTGCCGAAGAGGTAGAGCACCAGGTCGTCGCTGATGGTGATCCGGCCGAAGTCCATCGCCACCGTGGTGGTGGTCTTGCCCTCCACGCCGGAGAGGTCGTCGATCCCGACACCTGTCTCGGTCAGCACCTCCTCGGTGCGCAGCGGCTTGGTCTCGCTCACCGCGCCGACCAGCGTGGTCTTACCCACCCCGAAACCACCGGCGATCAGGATCTTGATCGCGGTGGGCAGGGACGGCGCTCCGGCCGCCCGCTCAGAGTGCCCGTAGTCCATTGATAACCGCCTCGAAAACGCTCTCATCGGGTACGCCGGCGCCGCCTCCGGGTGGCCGGACCTTCAACAGGTCGCGTGCCATCAGGTCGCCCAGGAGGACCCGGACGGTGCCCACCGGCAGGTTGAGATGGGCGGCGACCTCCGCCACGGACTGCATCCGCTGGCAGAGCGCGACGATCGCCACGTGCTCCGGGCCCAACCCGGACTCGCCACCGGCGTCCGGCCGGGTCGCCATCACCAGGGAGATCAGGTCGAACGTGCCGGTTACCGGTCGGGCCCGGCCGCCGGTCACGGCGTACGGTCGGACTACCGGGCCCGCGTGGTCGTCGACCCACCTGTCCTCGGCGGAGTCGTCCTCGACCGCCATCCTGCTACTTCCCGCCGGTCGGCTGATCGATCCCCCGGGTGGGCGAGGCGACGAAGGCGCCCACCCGGGTCACCAGCATCGCCATCTCGTACGCGATTAGCCCGACGTCCGCATCCTCGTCGGCGAGCACCGCCAGGCAGGCGTTGCGCCCGGCCGCCGTGACGAAGAGGAACGACGACTGCATCTCGATGATGGTCTGCTGGACCTGCCCGCCGCCGAACCGCTTGCCCGCGCCCCGGGCCAGGCTCTGGATGCCGGCGGCCATCGCCGCCAGGTGTTCGCCGTCGTCGCGGCTGAGCCCTCGGGACGAGGCCATCAGCAGGCCGTCCGAGGAGAGCGCCACGGCGTGTTCAGCCTGCTTCACCCGGCCGACCAGATCGTCCAGCAGCCACGTCAGGTCGGCACTCGAAGCCGTCTTCTGCCCCACTCGCGTCCTCATCTCCCCCGGTTGGTGTCGCCGTTGCTCCAGTTGCCGTGTGCCGTCGCGTCCGGCCTGGCCGGCGCGCCGTCGTCAGGTTTCTGATCCGTCCCCCGGGCTCGGCCCGCCGCCCGTGCGCGCCTCGGCGGGGGCGGACCCGCCGAGCAGTCGGACGGCGTCGGCCCGGCCGCGTCGGGTGCCGGTCTGGTACGCGCTCATCATCTGGCGCACCTGCTCCGGCGGGCGCGGCTGCTGCTCGTCGGTTGCCGGGTCCGGGGCGTCGTGCACTGGCCCGCCCCGCAGTTCCGGGGCGATGCTCGCCTGTCGGACCCGTACCGGCAGGCCCGCACCGGTCATCGGCCCGTCGTTGAGGGCTCTCCTGGGTCCGGCGCTGGCCACGCCGTCCCGGTCCCCGATGCCGCCCGCGCCGGCGTCCGCGTCGGCCGGGACCTGGGCCGAGTTCGCGGCGGGCGGGACCGGTCGGGCGGTCGGCAGGGCGATCGGCACGGTGTGTCCGTTCAGTGCTCCCCGGTCGGAGCCGGTCCGAGCGCGGGTCGGCCGTGCCGACTCGCCCGCGGTCGACGCGCGCCGTGGCCGGACCGGCAGCGCCGACGGGTCGGCCCGTGCCCCGTCCCCGGCGGCGGGCGGCGTCCGCTCTCCGATGGGCACATCGGGCCGGCCGGTCCGCGGCGGCACCGTCTTCTCGACAGGCCGAGCCGGCACCGTCGCGGCACCGGAGGCGTTCCGGTCCTCGCCCACCTCGACCAACGCGCCAGGGATGAGCACGACGGCGGTGACGCCCCCGTACGGCGACTCCGTGAGCCGCACTTGGACGCCGTGCCGCTCGGTCAGTCGGCTCACCACGTACAGGCCGAGCCGGGAGGTGTTGGTTAGGTTCAGCTCGGAGCGGTCCACGATCCGCTGGTTGGCCGCGGTCAGCTCCGCCGCGGTCATACCACGGCCCCGGTCCTCGACTTCGATGGTGAAGCCGTCGGCCACCTGTTGCCCGCGCACCTTTACCGAGGTGTGCGGCGGGGAGAAGGTCAGCCCGTTCTCGATCAGCTCGGCCAGCAGGTGGATGACGTCGCCCACCGCCCGCCCGGCGAGCGTGATCGGCCCCAGCGGCGCCACCTCGACCCGGGTGTAGTCCTCGACCTCGGCGACCGCGCCGCGGACCACGTCCACCATGGGCACGTGGCGTCGCCAGGCGCGGCCCGGCGTGGAGCCGGCGAGCACGATCAGGTTCTCGGCGTTGCGCCGCATCCGGGTGGCCAGGTGGTCGACCCGGAACAGGTCCTCCAGCTCCTCCGCGTCGTGCACCCGCCGCTGCATCGCGTCGAGCAGGGTGAGCTGGCGACGGACCTGGGCCTGGGTACGCCGGGCGAGGCTGAGGAACACCTCCAGCCGGAGGGCGGCCTCGCGGAGCTCTCGCAGCCGCCGATTCAGCACACGGGCGGTGGTGACCGCGCCGACCACCGAGGCGATGACCAGGACCAGACCCAGACCGGCGGCGAGCACCATCCGGATGATCATCCAGACCGCCACCGGGGTGGCCCGGTCGACCAGCGCGGACCCGCTGGCCAGCATCACGGCCTCCTGCTCGTCGAGTGCGGCGTCGACGGCCGCCTGCCAGTCGGCGGCGTCCACCGGCAGCGAACCGTTGGGGCGGCCGTCGCGGATCAGCCGGTCCTCCAGGGTCCGCAACCGGCTGAAGGACTGGCCCTGGAGCATGCCGAGGTACCGGTCGCGGTCGGCGGCGGGCAGCTCGGCCAGCGCCTCGGCGGCCAGGAACCGCTGCGCGCCGACCAGGTGGGCGAACTGGGCGTACTCCCTGTCGTTGGCCCGGCCAGCGGCCGCCACCCCGGCGAAGAGCGCGTCCTCCTGGGCCATCAGCTCGCGCACCCGGACCAGCTGGATGAGGGTGCCGCTGTCCTTGGCGACCCGCTCGTCGGCGAGCCTGCCGAGGGCGGTGTCCACCCGGAACAGCGAGTCCAGAACGGCCGTGAACGCCCCGGCGGCGCCGGCCCGGTCCACGGACCCGCCGGCGACGGCGTCGCGGACCGGCCCGAGCGAGCCGAGCCGGGCGGCGACGTCGTCGATGCGCCGCGCCAGCTCGTCAGAGGAGGCGAGCCGGGCCCGCCAGCCCCGGGCCGACTCGGTGAAGGCGGCGGCCAGCTCCTCGCTGCGCTGACGTTGGACGCGCAGCGCCTGCGCCTGCTCCTGGCTCGGTCGGCCCAGGTGGGCCACCGACATCCGGCGTTCCCGTTGCAGCTCGGCACGCAGTGCCTCGCCCGGCTCGGCCACTTTGGCGTCGAGGGTCTGCACACTGAGGACGGTGTGACCGTCCCGCAGGGTCTCCCAGGCAGCGAACGCCCAGAGCGCGGCCAGTGCGACCAGCACCGCCACCACCCTGGCGCGCAGACTTGCACTGCGGGAACCCATCACACCGTCCCTCGCCGGTCCTGGTGCACATTTCGGATTGGCCGAAAGCGCAACGCCGGCCCCGGCGCACGCTAGCAGTGTCCGGAACCTTACTCAAGCAGTGCCGATCGAGGGACAAACCGGGTAAGGAAGTGGTCGCAACTGCGCTCACCTGCGAGCACACGGCAGCGAGGACCGCCGAACGGGCGATCGTGGCAGGGTGGTAGAGATCCTTGTCATGCCACAGTGGACAGTCCGGGGTGGTCTGCCGGTGGCACCGGCGGCGGGGTCGAGCTCACGGGTCACGGTCAGACCAGGGCCGGTTGCCGGTGCGGGGTGAGCATCAGCGGCACCCGTTCCCGGGGACGCAGCGAGGCGGCGAGGCGCGGGGTCGGCATGCCGGGCTCGCAGAGCCGGTACCGGAACCGGCTGAACAGCGTCGCCACGACCAGCGACGCCTCCAGCGGAAAGAGGTGCTGCCCGAGGCACTGGTGGACGCCGCCCCCGAACGGGTAGTAGGCGTACTGGTGGGCCCACCCCGGCCGTCCTGGGGCGAACCGTTCCGGGTCGAAGGCCTCCGGCCGCCGCCAGAACCGGGCGAGCCGCTGGGTGACGTACGGGCTGAGGAGGACGGTTCCGCCGGCCTTGATCCGGGTGCCGCCGATGACGTCGTCGGCGATCGCCGTGCGGGGCACCAACCAGTCCGACGGGTACGCCCGGAGCAGCTCGTCGAGGACCATCCGGGTGTAGTGGAGCTGGCCGAGCTGTTCCCGGCCGACCACGTCGCCGGGGCCGATCACCCGGTCGATCTCCTCGTAGAGCGTCGCGGCGACGTCGGGAAGCTGCTCCAGCAGGGGGAACAGCCAGGTGAGCACCACGTGGGGCGTCTCGGTGGTGGCGACGAGGACGGCCAGCAGGTCGTCGCGGATGCGCCGCTCGTCCAGCTTGTTGCCGTGGGCGTCACGGGCCCGGGCCAGGGCTGCGACGATGTCGTCTCCACCGTCGCCGCCGACGCGCTCGGCGCGGACCAGTGGCAGCAGGATCTCGTCGATGCTGCGAACGGCACGGCGGAACGCCCGGTCCCCGGGCACCGGCACCGCCTCCGGCAGGAACGGGACGAGCAGCCGGTAGTGCAGCGAGGTGGCCGCGATGTCCTGCCCGGCGACCACCCGTGCCACGTCGGCGACGGAAATCTTGCCGCCGAAGAAGACCCGACTGACGGCCTGGCCGATGATCCGGGAGACCTCGGCGGCGGCGTCGACCGGAGCGCCGTCGCGGGCCGCACTGGTGAGTTCGTCGACGGCGTCGCTGATCGCGCGGCTGAGGTCGTCGACCGCCGCGTCGATCCGCTTCGCGGTGAAGTGCGGCTGGAGCCGCCGCCGGCTCTCCTCCCACTCCTGGCCCACGGAGAGGATCCCGTCGCCGGCTTGCCGGCGCACCCGCCCCCACCGCCTGCCGGCGCCGGCGCGGGTGTAGTTTGCCGCGTTGTCCCGCAGCACGTGCTGCACGTGCGCCGGCTCGGCGACCAGGTACGGCCGGAAGGCGCCGAGGTTGAGCCGGACGACCTGATCGGGCGCGGCGTCGGCGACGGCCACCAGGGTGCCGAGCGGGTCGCGCAGCAGGTCGGGCAGCGTCCGGCGCAGCGGCGCGACGTACGGTGGGCGAGGGCTGGGGGGCGACTCAGCCACGGATCACCTGCACGGGTCCTCCTCCGCCTCGACGCCAGCACTGCGCAGCGTGCCCCCGTGGTCATCGCGCGTCACGGTCCCGCAGAGCATGCCATCGAAGACGAGCCTTTCTCCATACATCCCGCCCGGAGGAGTTTCCCATCCCGGAGACAAATCTCCACAAGAGACGGTGGGAAGCCCTGCCCGACGAAGGAAATCCGCAGGTGACGCCCGCCGACAAAGTTCCGCCCGGCAACCGAACGGCAATTCAGGGCAAGCGCCGGAATGTAACCGACGTCATGCGCCCGGTCACCATCGCCCGGCCGAACCCACCGCGGGTTCCACCCGGCGCCCGAGGAAACCGGCGCGCCCGGCGCGCGCCCGGCGTCCCGGCGCTGTCGGGCCGGCAAACCCGGGCGCACGGGAACACCCTGTGCCAGGCTCAGGGGCATGGACGACAAGAACATCCTGAACCGGATCTCGGAGCTCGTCGACGAGGAGCACCGGCTGCGCTCGGCGGCGCAGGAGCACGAAGCCGGCACCGACGACGAGGCCCGGGAGCGACTGCGCGCGCTGGAGGAGTCCCTGGACCAGTGCTGGGACCTGCTGCGCCGCCGCCGGGCGGCCCGCCAGGCGCACGGCGACCCGGAGGCCCAGGGCGCTCGACCGCTGCCAGCGGTCGAGCGCTACCTCCAGTAGCGCCGGCGGGGCGGGCGCCCCGGGGGGTGCTCCCGGGGCGCCCCGGCTCACCGGATGCCGGCCTCGCGCAGCAGCATCGCGGCCACCTCGTCCGAGTCGACCGGCAGTCCCCGCGCGGTGAACCAGGCACCCACCACCCGTACGTCGCGGACCAGGAACTCCGGCCCCTGCGGGTTGGCCACCACGTCGACCACCTGAGGCAGGTCGATCATGACGAGCCGGCCCCGGTGCACCAGCAGGTTGTACGGCGACAGGTCGCCGTGGGCATGCCCGGCGCGGGCCAGCACGACCAGGGCGTCGACCAGCTGCGTCCAGAGGGAGCGCAGTTCGCTGCCGTCCGGGCGGAGCTGGGCCAGCCGGGGCGCCGCCGCACCCTGCTCGGGGTCACCGACGAACTCCAACATCAGCTCGGTGCCGATCAGCTGGACCGGGTACGGCACGGCGATCCGGCCGGTGGCGGCGCCGACCTCCCAGAGCCGGGCCAGGGCGGCGAACTCGGCCGCCGCCCACTGCCCGGCGATCATCTGCCGCCCGAAGGCGGTCCGCCCGACCATCGCCCGCATCTCCCGGGACCGCCGGACCCGGCGCCCTTCCAGGTAGCCGGCGTCGCGATGGAAGAGGCGGTGCTGCGCGTCCCGGTAGCGTTTGGCGGCCAGCAGGCAGGAGCGGTCGGTGCCCGGCACGGCCCGACGGACGAGGTGGACGTCCGCCTCCTTGCCGGTCTTGAGCACACCGAGTTCGGTGTCCCGGGCGGCCAGTTCGGTGACCAGCCAGGCCGGGTGGGGTTCCGGCCCGTGCACGGCCTGGTCCCAGGAGGACCAGCGATCCTGCTGGTCGGGCTGGGCGTCGGGGTCGGGGTCAGGCTGGGCGTCGGGGTCCGGGG
>NZ_SMKN01000124.1 GCF_004348675.1 Micromonospora sp. KC606
GGGATCACTCGTCGTCGGGGTCGTCCAGGCGGGCGAGGTAGGTGGCGAGGCGTTCGATCGGGGTCTCGAACTCGGGATTTAGGTCGACGAAGTCGCGCAGCCGTTCGGCCAGCCACTCGATGCTGACCTGCTCGTCGCCCCGGCGCTCGACCAGTTCCTCGATGCCACGGTCGGTGAAGTACACGGTGTTCCTCTCGCGAAAGGGACCGCCGAACGAGGACCGGGGCAGCACCGTCACGCGGACGGCGCTGCCCCGGGTCCCGTCGGTGCGGTCAGGTCACGGGCGTGGGAGCGCCGCCTCGATCAGCGCGGTCTGCTCGACCTCGTGCATCTTGGCAGAACCGACCGCCGGGGCCGCGGCGGCCGGGCGGGAGATCCGCCGCAGTCGCACGTCGGCCAGGTGCTCCAGCAGGTTGAGCGCGACGAACGACCAGGCGCCCTGGTTGGCCGGCTCCTCCTGCACCCAGGCGAAGTCCTCGGCGTTCGGGTACGCCGCCAGCGCGGCCCGGATCTCCTCCACCGGCATCGGGTAGAGCTGCTCGATCCGGATGATCGCGGTGTCGGTGACCCCGCGCTCCTGCCGGGCCTGGAACAGGTCGTAGTAGACCTTGCCCGAGCAGAGCAGCACCCGCTTGACCTGCTGCGCCGCCGGGGCAGCCGCATCGGTCAGCACGGGGGCGAAGGTGCCGGCGGTGAAGTCCTCGACCGGGGAGACGCAGAGCTTGTGCCGCAGCAGCGACTTCGGCGTGAACACCACCAGCGGCTTGCGCTTCGGCGACAGGGCCTGGCGGCGCAGCAGGTGGAAGTAGTTCGCCGGGGTGGTCGGGATGGCGACCCGCATGTTGTCCTCGGCGCAGAGCTGGAGGAAACGCTCCGGGCGGCCGGAGGTGTGGTCCGGGCCCTGGCCCTCGTGGCCGTGCGGCAGCAGCAGGGTGACGGCGGAGCGCTGGCCCCACTTCACCTCGCCGGAGGAGATGAACTCGTCGATCACCGACTGGGCGCCGTTGACGAAGTCGCCGAACTGGGCCTCCCAGCAGACCAGCGCGTTGACGTTCTCCACCGAGTAGCCGTACTCGAAGCCCATCGCGGCGTACTCGCTGAGCAGGGAGTCGTGCACGAAGAAGCGGGACCGTTCGCCGTCACCGGTGAGCGACTTGAGCGGCAGGTAGTCGTCACCGGTCTTCGAGTCGACGATCGAGGCGTGCCGCTGGACGAAGGTGCCACGGCGGGAGTCCTGACCGGCGAGCCGGACGGTGACCCCGTCGTGCAGCAGCGCGCCGAGCGCGATGATCTCACCGAAGCCCCAGTCGATGCCGCCCTCGATGGACATCTTGTGCCGTCGGTCGAGCAGCTGCTGGATCCGCTTGTGCGGGGTGAAGCCCTCCGGCAGGTTGACGTGCGCCTCGCCGATCGCCCTGACGACGGCGGCGTCGGTGGCAGTCTCCACCTGCGGCTCCGGCTCGTCCTCGCGACGCGGCCGGCTGAGCTGGCGCGGCGTGGTGGCCGCGTCGCGGGTGGCCTTGAACACCCGCTCCAGCTGCGACTGGTAGTCGCGCAGCAGCTCCTCCGCGTCCTCCACGGTGATGTCACCCCGCCCGATCAGCTCCTCGGTGTAGAGCTTGCGCACCGAGCGCTTCGAGTCAATGATCTTGTACATCTGGGGGTTGGACATCGACGGGTCGTCGCCCTCGTTGTGCCCACGCCGCCGGTAGCAGACCAGGTCGATGACGACGTCCTTGTTGAACGTCTGGCGGTATTCGAAAGCCAGCCGGGCGACCCGGACCACCGCTTCGGGGTCGTCGCCGTTGACGTGGAAGATCGGCGCCTGGATCATCCGGGCCACGTCGGTGCTGTAGAGGCTGGAGCGGCTGTATTCCGGGGCGGTGGTGAAACCGACCTGATTGTTGACCACCACGTGCACGGTGCCGCCGGTGCGGTAGCCGCGCAGCTGGGACAGGTTGAGCGTCTCGGCCACCACGCCCTGGCCGGCGAAGGCGGCGTCGCCGTGCACCGCCAGCGGCAGCACGGTGTAGCCCTCCAGCTTGAGGTCGATCCGGTCCTGCTTGGCCCGGACGATGCCCTCCAGCACCGGGTCGACGGCCTCCAGGTGCGACGGGTTCGCCACCACCGAGACCTTGACCGCGTGGTCGCCGTCCGGCGTGGTGAACTTGCCGTTCTGGCCGAGGTGGTATTTCACGTCGCCGGAGCCCTGCGTCGAGCGCGGGTCCAGGTGGCCCTCGAACTCGGAGAAGATCTTCTCGTACGGCTTGCCGACGATGTTGGCCAGCACGTTGAGCCGGCCCCGGTGGGCCATGCCGATGACGACCTCGTCCAGCCCGTCCTCGGCGGATGCCTCCAGGATCTCGCCCAGCAGCGGAATCAGCGACTCGCCGCCCTCCAGTGAGAAGCGCTTCTGGCCCACGTACTTGGTCTGCAGGAAGGTCTCGAACGCCTCGGCGGCGTTGAGCCGGTTCAGCACGTGCTTCTGCTCGTCGGCCGGCGGCTTCTCGTACTTGCGCTCGATCCGTTCCTGGATCCAGCGCCGCTCCTCCGGATCCTGGACGTGCATGTACTCGATGCCGACCCGGCGGCAGTACGAGTCGCGCAGCACGCCGAGGATCTCGCGCAGCTTCATCCGCTGCCGGCCGGCGAAGCCGTTGACCGGGAAGGTGCGGTCGAGGTCCCACAGGGTCAGCCCGTGCTGGAGGACGTCCAGGTCCGGGTGCTTGCGGATCTTGAATTCCAGCGGGTCGGTGTCGGCCATCAGGTGACCGCGCACCCGGTACGCGTGGATCAGCTCGTGCACCCGCGCGGTCTTGTTGATCTGACCCTCGGAGTCGACGGCCACGTCCCGCATCCAGCGCACCGGCTCGTAGGGGATGCGCAGCGAGGTGAAGATCTGGTCGTAGAAGCCGCGCTCGCCGAGCAGCAGCTCGTGCATCACCTTCAGGAACTCGCCGGACTGCGCGCCCTGGATGATCCGGTGGTCGTACGTGCTGGTCAGCGTGATGATCTTGCTAACCGCCAGCTCGGCGAGGGTCGCCTCGCTCATGCCCTGGTACGGCGCCGGGTACTCCATGGCGCCGACGCCGATGATGGCGCTCTGCCCCTGCATCAGGCGCGGGATGGAGTGGACGGTGCCGATGCCACCCGGGTTGGTCAGGGAGATGGTGGTGCCGGCGTAGTCGTCCATGGTCAGCTCGTTGCGGCGGGCCCGCCGGACCACGTCCTCGTACGCCTGCCAGAACTGCCGGAAGTCCATCTGCTCGCAGGCCTTGATGGACGGGACCACCAGGTTGCGGGAGCCGTCCGGCTTGGCCAGGTCGATGGCGATGCCCAGGTTGACGTGCTCGGGGCGGACCAGCGCCGGCTTGCCGTCGACCTCGGCGTAGGAGTTGTTCATCTCCGGGTGCTCGACCAGCGCCCGGACCATCGCGTACCCGATCAGGTGGGTGAAGCTGACCTTGCCACCGCGCCCCCGGGCGAGGTGGTTGTTGATCACGATGCGGTTGTCGACCAGCAGCTTGGCCGGGACCGCGCGGACGCTGGTCGCGGTCGGAACGGCCAGCGAGGCGTCCATGTTCTGCACGATCTTCGCGGCGATGCCGCGCAGCGGGGTGGTGCCGGCGGCGCTCGCCGTCGGGGCCTTCGCGGCCGGCTTGGCCGTGGCCGCCCTCGGGTCCGGCTTGGGCTCGGCGGCCGGCTTGGCTCCGGCGACCGGCTTCGCCGGGGCCGGCTTTGGCTCGGCGGCGGGCTTCGGCGGGGCTGTTGGCTGCTTCGCCGGCGGGGTCACGGTGGCGGCGGCCTCCTGCTGGCCCGCCGGCTCGGCGGCCGGCTTCGCCGGAGCCTTCTCGGCGGCGGGGCGGGGTGTCGCGGCGCCCGGGGCCGGCCGGTAGTCGGCGAAGAAGTCGTGCCAGGCCGAATCGACGCTCGAGGGGTCGGCGAGGTAGCGCTGGTACATCTCCTCGACGATCCACTCGTTCGGGCCGAAACCCGCCAGTGGGTTCTCCTGCGAAGTCTGCTGGGTCGACACGGCCGGTAATCGCCTCTTTCACGCGGGTTGAATGTCACGCGGTGGCACCCGTGCCCGAGTGGAGGCGCACGGGGGACGGTCCCAGGCTACGCCGTACGACTGGCGCAGGCATTTCCGCCTCCGATGGGTGGCCCGTTTCACAGAAGATGCCAGAAGTTCAGCAAACGCTGCGTGTCCCGTCGACTCCTGGTAGGCGCGACCACCCCGGACGGTGACGTTTCCGTCGCCGTCCGGGGTGGTCCGGGGCTGCCGCGACCGGTCAGGAGATGTCACGCCGCCGGGTGATCAGAACGCCCGCCACGCCGCTGGCGAGGGCGTACCCGACCAGCACCAGAGCACCCACCCACCAGGCGGGGAGCATCTCCGACTCGCCGCCGCTGACCATGATGCTGGAGGCGGCAGCCGGCCACACCACCTGCCACTTCATCACCGCCATGTTGTCCAGCCAGTTGGCCAGCAGGAAGAACAGGACCCCCACCACCTGGGTGCCGAGCAGGTAGACCACCGACGCCGTGATCACCGCGCCGAGCTGGCTGGTGATCAGGGTGCCGATGCCCACCCCGAGGACGGTCCAGATCGCGTACGCCAGCAGGTTGAGCAGCAGCGCCCGCTGCACCTCCCACTCACCGAGCTGCGTCCCGTGGTCGTTTAGGGCCAGCACCGTCGCACCGGCGGCCAGGTCGATGACCGTGGTGACCAGCCAGAACCCGAAACCCAGCAGAGAGGCGGCGATCAGCTTGCTGACGATCACCGAGGTGCGCCGCGGGGTCGACAGGAACGTGGTCGTCGCGGTCTGGTGGAAGAACTCGTTGGTGACCATGAGGATGCCGATGAGCATCACGAACATCAGCCCGAGGTACTGGCCGGAGGTGTAGAGGTTGGCCGCCTGGGCGGCCGGGGTGGCGGGGATCCCGCCGGCCTCCGCGGTCTCGGGGTTGCCGCTGAGCGAGCTGACGGCGAGCCAGGCGTTGACCGCGAAGGCCAGCGCGAGTGACAGGAACGCCCCGAGGCCCAGCAGCCACCAGGCGTTGGTGGTACGGATCTTGAGCAGTTCGGATCGGACCAGGTTCATCGGATGCCCGCCTTCCCGGCCGTGAGCTCCAGGAAGACCCGTTCCAGGTCGGGTCGTTCGGTGGTGAGTTCGTGCAGTTCCACGCCGGCGGCCAGGGCGGCCCGCCCGACGGTCGGCGCGTCCGCCCCGTCGACCAGCAGCACGCCGTGCTCGTCGGAGGTGACGGTGGCCGACTGCGCCTTCAGCGCGGCGGTCAGCTCGTCGGCCTGCGGGGTGCGCACCCGCACCCGGACGCCCTGCGCCATCGAGCCGATCACCTGGTCGACCGGACCCTGGCGGACCAGCTGCCCGGCCGCGATGATCACCACGTCGTCGGCCAGCAGCTGCATCTCGGAGAGCAGGTGGCTGGAGACCAACACCGTGCGGCCCTCCTGGGCGAGGCCCTTGAGGAAGCCGCGCATCCACCGGATGCCCTCCGGGTCCAGCCCGTTGGCCGGCTCGTCCAGGATCAGCACCCGGGGGTCGCCGAGCATCGCCGCCGCGATGCCGAGCCGCTGCTTCATGCCCAGCGAGTAGCCCTTGAACTTGCGCTTCGCGGCGGGCGTCAGCCCGACCAGCGCCAGCGCCTCGTCGGCCCGCCCCTGCGGGAACCCAGCCGCCGCGCAGATCACCCGCAGGTGGTTGATCCCGGTGCGACCCTTGTGTGCGCTGGACGCCTCCAGCACCGCGCCCACATGCCGCAGGGGGTCGGTCAGGTCGGCGTACCGCCGGCCGCCGATCGTGGCCGTGCCGCTGGTGGGGGTCACCAGGTTCAGCAACATGCGCAGGGTGGTGGTCTTGCCGGCGCCGTTCGGGCCGAGGAAGCCGGTCACCCGACCGGGTTCGACGGTGAAGGACAGGTTGTCGACCGCCCGGACGTTCTTGTACTGCTTGGTCAGTCCGGACACGACGATCTGGCCGGTGTTGGGGCTCCACTGCCCGTCGGACATCGTTCTCCTCCCGTGCGGCGGCGCGTCACGCGCCGCGGTGCGCGGCGCCGTTGCCAGGGCGCCGCCGTCAGCCTGCCAAGCGGGAGCAACCCGCGCCATCCGGCGCACTCGCTAACCCGCTCTCCCTCCCGGGCGGGAGGCCGTCATCCTCAGGGACGAGACGCCGGCCCCGGCGACACCGCGATCCAGGTGGCACGGGCCCGGCCCAGCAGCGCGCCGGTCGGGCCGTACAGGCTGGTGTCCACCACCGCCTTGCGCCCCGTGACGTCGACCGTCGCGCCGGTGACGACGCACTCGTCGGCCGGTGCGGGCAACGCGTCGATGACGGCGGCGATCCGGCCGAGGACGTACGGCCGCCCGGGGGTGAGCACCGCCCAACCGCCGGGGCAGTCCAGCGCCGCCCAGACCGTGGCCGGGACGACCGACGCGGGCGCCCGGAACGGCGCGGCGGTCCGACCGCCCGGGAGCCGCCCGGGGAAGATCCGCAACCCGTCCACCCGGTCCGGGCCGCAGACGTAGCAGCCGGGGAAGGGGTGATCCCGCAGACCCGGGTACGCGGCGGAGGCCACCGCCGCCGTCGTCTGGTCCACCGGGGGAACCGCCGCAGGCAGGTCGCCGGCCGGCCGGACCTGGGCGACGAGCTTCCCGTCCGGGTCCAGGACATCGTCCTCGACCATGGTCAACGAGGTGTCCAGCGGCGGCGGGCGGCGCAGGGTCACCTCGACCGGTCCGACCGTGCCGTACGCGGTGGCGAAGATCCCGGCGCTCCATCCGCCGTTGCCCGAGCCGGGCGGGCCGTTGAACCGGGCCTCGATGATCATCGAAACACCTCCGTGCGTGCCGGCGTCGTCGCCGGGTCCGTCCCGGCAGCGTCGCACGGCCGAACCGGGCCGCCGTTGCGGGCCCACCGACCCGTCGGTGACCAGGACGACGCCGAAACGGCCGGGTGCGCGAGCCGAACGCCTGGCGCGCGGCCCGCCGGATGGCCTGGTCGGCCCGCTCGTGCCCGGGTCGGAGCCGACGGCCGGCCGGCGTTCACCGGATCGACACCCGTCACCGGGCGGGCGGCAACCCCGGGCACCTACACAGGAGCCATGGCTGTTCTGCATGCCGCTGGCGCACCCCTGACGACCAGCGGATACACCCTGCTGATCGCCGACGACCCGACCCAGGTCGCGGCGGCGCAACGCCTGCGCCACGACGTCTTCGCCACCGAACTCGGCGCGACCCTGCGACCCACCGTGGACGGGCGCGACGTGGACGACCTCGACGCCCACTGCGACCACCTGATCGTGCGCGAGGAGCGCACCGGCGCGGTGGTCGGGACGTACCGGCTGCTGCCCCCGGGCCGCACCGACCGCCGGTACGCCGAGGGCGAGTTCGACCTGACCGCGCTCGACCCGCTGCGCGACGTGCTGGTCGAGGCGGGCCGCTCCTGCGTCCACCCCGACCACCGCTCCGGAGCGGTGATCAACCTGATGTGGGCCGGCATCACCCGCTACCTGCACCTGCGCGGCTCCCGCTGGCTGGGCGGCTGCGCCTCCGTGCCGGTGGGCGACGGCGGCCGGGCCGCCGCCGAGGCGTGGGCGCTGGCCCGCGCGAAGCACCTGTCGCCGCCGCTGCTGCGGGTCCGCCCCCGCCGGCCCTGGCTCGCCGAGCCGGGGTCGGCCGGGCCGGACACCGCGACCGGAGGGCCCGCCGGGACCGCCCTGGTCCCGCCGCTGCTGCGCGGGTACCTCCGGCTCGGCGCGTGGATCGCCGGCGAACCGGCGTACGATCCGGATTTCGCGGTGGCCGACTTCTACGTGCTGTTCTCCCTGGACCGGATGAACCCGCGCTACCTGCGGCACTTCCTCGGCGGGGCCGAGGGGTGAGCGTCGCGCTGTGGCGGCCGGTATCCGGCTGCGGGCCGGTCTGCCTGCCGGCCCCGGACGAGGCGCCCGCCGTGCCGGTGGCGTTGCGGGCGGCCCGGCTGCTGGGCCTACTCGGGATGATGCTGGTCGGAACGGTCCTGGTGGTCGGTCTGCTGCCGGTGCTGCCGGCGGCGGA
The DNA here is from genome assembly GCF_004348675.1 of Micromonospora sp. KC606. Taxonomy (GTDB): domain Bacteria; phylum Actinomycetota; class Actinomycetes; order Mycobacteriales; family Micromonosporaceae; genus Micromonospora. The sequence goes on from NZ_SMKN01000124.1 coordinate 8,084, forward strand.
GCGGGCCGCTGCGGCACGGGGTTGGGCGCGCGGCACGGCCCGCGTCCTCGGGATGCGGCTGCAGGTGCGGGGCCGGCCGCCACGCAGGCCGGCGTTGCTGGTCGCCAACCACGTCTCCTGGCTGGACGTGCTCGCGGTGCTGGCGGTGTCGCCGGCCCGGCTGCTGGCCAAGAGCGAGGTCCGCCGGTGGCCGCTGGTCGGGTGGCTGGCCCGCGCGGCCGGCGCGCTCTTCGTCGACCGGGCCCGTCCCAGGGACCTGCCGGCGACGGTCGACCGGGTCGCCGCAACGCTGCGCGGCGGCGACCCGGTGGCGGTCTTCCCCGAGGGTACGACGTGGTGCGGGGCGAGCGCGGCGGCCGGCTGCCGCCCGGGGCGCGGGTTCCGCCCGGCCACCTTCCAGGCGGCGATCGACGCCGGGGTGCCGGTGGTGCCGATCCGGATCGGCTACCGGAGTGCCGCCACCGGCGCGGACACCACCGCCGCCGCCTTCGTCGGTGACGACACCCTCTGGGGCTCGGTACGCCGGGTGCTCGCCGCCCGTGACCTGGTGCTGACGGTGCGGGTGGCGGCGGCGCTGCACCCGGCCCGGGACGCCGACCGGCGGGCGCTGGCCCGGGCCGCCGAGGCGGTGGTCCACCTGGTCCCGGCCCGCGTCGCCGTACCCTGCCCGGCCGCCGTCGGAGGCCTCGGAGACGATCCACTCCGACTGCGCCAGATCGCGGTGTCCTTTGGCCGGGACACCGCCGTTCGCGCCAAACGGAGTGGATCAATCGGTCCCCGGGACCACGGCCCGGTCGTCGCCTAACCTCTGCTCCTGGCGGACTTCCTCCAATGCGCGCCGCTGAGATGCCCATTCGACTTCCCGCCGTGGCCACGGACATGCGAAAGGCCCCCAGCAGCGCAGCTTTGGGCGGCGCGGTTTCTGGGGGCCTTGTCTGTGTTGCCGGATCAGCCCACGGGGCCGATCGTCTTGGCCAGGTCGACGAAGGACTGCCACGCTGCGGGGTTGAGGTGGAGGGTGCCACCCTCCCGGTCCTTGGTGTCGCGCACCAGCACGTCGCCCGGCATGTTGTCGGCCACCTCGACGCACGACCCGCCGTTCCCGCCGGACCGCGTCGACTTCCGCCACTCGGGGGTCGTTACGTCCATGACTTCGCCACTTCCTTGATCAGCTCGGCTGACTGACGACGGGGGAGAGTCTCGTTCCGCACGATCTCCCACGTCTTGGCCAGCCTAGCAATATCAGCGGGTGCATCGACGATCTGCGCGGTGAGCTGGTTGTCGGCATGAGCAACCCTCGTGCCGTCCGTTAGTTCGGCGATGATGAACTGCCCGGCCAGCCCGAGGTACATGCCGGCGTCCACCGGCACGACGTGGACCTGGATGTGCTCCGCGTCGCGCAGGCCACCAGGTGGTCAAGCTGCTCGGCCATCAGTCCCGGCTGATCCAGCACGGGCCGGCGCAGCACAGACTCGTCCAGCACGGCGATGAGCTGCGGCGGCTTCTCCCGTTCCAGGATGGCTTGCCGCTCCAGACGGGACGCCACGATGCGCTCGACCTCCTCGGCGGTGAACCGCCCGCCGGCCAGCGTGGCGCGGGCGTACCGCTCGGTCTGAAGCAGGCCGGGGAGGTAGGCCAGCTCGAACCAGCGCAGCGTGGTTGCCTCGCGCTCGAACTCGATCCACTCCCGGAGCCAGGTGGGGTCGGCGTCCAGCTTGGCCAACTCGCGCAGCATCCGTCCGAAGCGGCCCTCCTTGGCTTCGGGGTCATGGGCGGGATCGTGCGCCTTGTCGATGGCGTGCATGTAGTCCCTGGTGGGAGGACGGCCACCAGTCTCGACCGAGCTGACGTGAGACCCGGTGTAGCCGATAATCTTACCGAACTGGTCCTGGCTGAGCCCGAGTGAGGAGCGGAGCAGGCGAAGTTCGTTCAGCACGTAGTCCGTGGCGGTCCCCATCGATTCCCCAATCCCTGCTCAATCTCGTCGGCGGGTCCTGCAAGTCCGCTCACTCACTGTCCTGACGTGCACGGTCACTGTGAGCACGTATCGACGCTAGCCCCGTCCTGTCCAGACTGTCACGCAGCAGGTCCGCTTCTATCCGGAGAGCGACGGGGTGGATCTTGCCTGGGGCCGCTTGTGCCCCCCCCGTGCAGGGGCGGCCCCTTTCCCACTCTTGAAGGAGGTCGACGTGCGTATTCCGTGGTTCCGGTGTCGGTCCACTGCCCTGCCCGCCCTGCCGAAGCGGAAGGCCGGCTCCAGCCTGCCCGAGTGGATGCGCGAGCCGACCCCGACCGATGCCGCTGCAGAGTCCCGGCCGTGTCGGCTGGCTGACGCCGGCGCAGCAGTTCCGCGCCAACGGGGGTCGCTGGTGAGCGGGCTGGTCGCGTCCTGGCAATCACCGGGCATGTCGGTTGCCACCCGACGTGGGACTGTGCGGCCTGCGGCCAGCCGTGGCCCTGCCCGTCCTTCCGGGCGATACCGTGGGATCAGCTCGACACGGCGGCCCTGATCCCGGTCATGTCGTCGGTGATGCGCGGCGCGATCCGGGACCTGCGCGGCCGACCGGAGGGGCCGCGGCCACCGGAGATCGTGAAGCGGTTCCTGTGGTTCCTGCCGCTCGATGGTGAGGAAGCCCGCGCCGTCGCCCTGCGGGTGCGTTGATGGCCGGCCGGATGATCCCGCACCTGCCGATGCGCCCGCTGTGGCGGTGCCGCAACTGCGGCGCGCCGTGGCCGTGCCAGCCGGCCCGGCTCTCCCTGCTGGTCGAGTACCGCAACGACCGCACCGCCCTGCTGGTCTACCTCGCCCAGCAGATGACCGAGGCACGTGACCAACTCACCCAACTCAACCCCGACCAGCACACGGAGCTGACGGAACGCTTCCTCGCCTGGGCCAGACCCCGAGGATGAACACGAGTACAGGCCACAACCGCATGAGGGTGAGGGTGGGACCGCGTAGTGCCGCGAGCAGGACCTCCAACCTACGGCCAAACCCACACCGGATATGCGCGCCGACCCACCTCTCGCCAGTACGCGGTGTCATACCGGCATCATCTACAAGAGGTCGGTCTGACCGGTTCGTTCCGTTTGTTCGCCGCTGCTGTCACGCAACTGTCATGGAATCGCAGGGCCAGCTTCAAGCCCGGCACCGAGAGTGGTGGCCGCCTCATCACCGACATCGGGGGAGTCCGCTCCAGCGATCCTTCATTTCTGCGTGCACTCGTCATCGCCATGAGCGGCGATGGCTTTTCCGGTTTGCCGAGCCGATGACATCGATCGGGACAGACAAGGATGCAGGTCGTTCGGCGCGCGCATGGCGCCGAAAACCTGGCCCGCATCCCGCGAAACCACGGAGGTCCACCGACCATGACTGTGTCTGCCACACGTGCGGCGCCTGAGAACGACCCGCCGCCGGGCGACGCCCCGGTCCAACCGATCCGCCGCCCGCGGAACGTCGACCCGACGGTGTTGGGCGTCGCCGCCGCGGTGTCCGTGCTCTTCGTCCTGTGGGGCATCGTGGCCACCGACAACCTGGCGTCGGTCACCGGTGCCGCCCTCGACTGGGTGGTCAGGGTGTTCGGCTGGGTCTTCGTGCTGGCCAGCGCCACCTTCGTGGTGTTGTCGGTCTGGCTGGCGCTGAGCCGCTACGGCCGGATCAAGCTCGGCCGGGACGACGAGAAACCCGAGTTCTCCACCGTCTCCTGGGTGGCGATGATGTTCAGCGCCGGCATGGGCATCGGCCTGATGTTCTGGGGTGCCGCCGAGCCCCTGTCCCACCTGGGCGCACCGCCGCGTGGTCTCACCGAACCGAACTCCCAGCAGGCCGCCCGGGTGGCCATGGAGTACTCCTTCTTCCACTGGGCGCTGCATCCGTGGGCGATCTACTCCGTGGTCGGTCTCTCGGTGGCCTACTTCACCTTCCGCAAGGGCCGGCGCGGCCTGATCAGCAGCGCCTTCGTCCCGCTCATCGGGGAGCGCGCCGAACGGGGCGCGGGCAAGGCCATCGACATCTTCGCGATTTTCGCGACGCTGTTCGGATCAGCGGTTTCCCTCGGTCTGGGGGCCCTTCAGATCAACAGCGGCCTGACGACCCTCTGGGACGTGCCGAAGTCCACTCCGCTGGCGATCGGCATCATCGCGGTGCTGACCTTGGCGTTCGTGATCTCCGCTGTCACGGGTGTCAAGCGCGGCATTCAGTTCCTGTCGAACACCAACATGGTGCTCGCGGTGGCGCTGCTGTTCTTCCTGCTCGTGGTCGGCCCCACGGTCTTCATCTTCAACACGTTCACCGCGTCGACCGGGGGTTACCTGAACGACTTCATCCCGATGAGCTTCCGCACCGGGGCGTTCGGCGGCGAGGAGTGGATGGCGGGCTGGACCATCTTCTACTGGGCCTGGTGGATCTCCTGGACCCCGTTCGTCGGCGCTTTCATCGCCCGCATCTCGAGGGGTCGTACCATCCGCCAGTTCGTCCTCGGCGTGGTGGCCATCCCGAGCCTGGTCAGCTTCGTCTGGTTCTCGGTGTTCGGCGGGACCGCGATCGATCTGCAGCTCGGCGGCACCGACTTGTCGGCCGCGGTGTCGGAGAGCCCGGAGGCGGCGCTCTTCGCGGTCCTGCGGGAGTTCCCGTTCTTCACCGTCACCGCGATCCTGGTGATGGTGCTGGTGGCGCTCTTCTTCGTCAGCGGAGCCGATGCCGCGTCGGTGGTGATGGGCACCCTCTCCTCCCGCGGCGACATCGAGCCGAAAAGCTGGCTGGTCGCCATGTGGGGCGTCCTGACCGGCCTGGTCGCCGCGGTGTTGTTGCTCGCCGGCGGGCTGTCCGCCCTGCAATCGCTGACCATCCTCGCCGCACTGCCCTTCCTGTTCGTGATGGTGGGCATGGTCGCCGGGCTGCTGCGCGAGCTGCGCCACGAACCCTTCACCGCGACGATGGCCACGGAGATCGGTGCCCTTCCGGCCGTCACCCCGGGGCCGACGCCCGCGATCTCCGACGCCTCCTGACCCACCACGGGGGCCTGCCCGGCTCAGGGCCGGCCCCCGTGCTCTCCCATTGGCGCGACCGCCGCCGGAGGCTCGTGGAACGTCCCGTGCCGCCGATCATCAGTCCCCGCCGGCTGGGAGAGCCAGCTCCGCACCGCGATCCGAATCCTCGATGGCGCTGGACGGGCTCCGCCGGCTGTAGGGCTGAACGACTCACAGGCTCTTTTCAGCCGGTGTCCAGCATCGCCGCAGTCACGCCATAGATGATGCGAGGCATGGCCGCTACCCAGACCGAGGCGCGACTGCTCGTCGTCGAGGACGATCCCAACATCCTCGAGTTGCTCTCCGCCAGCCTGCGCTTCGCCGGATTCGACGTGGCCACCGCCACCAGCGGCAGCGCGGCGTTGAGCACCGCCAAGGAGCACCGCCCCGACCTGGTGGTCCTCGACGTGATGCTGCCCGACCTCGACGGCTTCGAGGTCATCCGGATGCTCCGCGAGGGCGGCACGCGTACCCCGGTGGTCTTCCTGACCGCCCGGGACGCCACCGACGACAAGATCCGGGGCCTCACCCTGGGCGGCGACGACTACGTCACCAAGCCGTTCAGCCTGGAGGAGTTGACCGCCCGGATCCGGGCGGTGCTGCGGCGCACCGCCACCGGCGAACACGCCCCCTCCCGGCTCACCTTCGCCGACCTGGAACTGGACGAGGAGACCCACGAGGTGCACCGCGCCGGCCAGCGGGTGCAGCTGTCGCCGACCGAGTTCAAGCTGCTGCGCTACCTGATGCTCAACGCCAACCGGGTGCTGTCCAAGGCGCAGATCCTCGACCACGTCTGGAACTACGACTTCCGTGGCGACGACAACATCGTCGAGTCCTACATCTCCTACCTGCGCCGCAAGGTCGACAACACCCAGCCCCGGCTGATCCACACCCTGCGCGGGGTGGGCTACGTGCTGCGCAAGCCGGCAGCGTGAGTCTTTTCGACGAGGCGAAGGGCCGGATCCGCGGCGTACCGCTGCGGGTCAAGCTGGTCGCGGCGGTGCTGGCGCTGGTCGCCGCCGCACTGCTGGTGATCAGCTCGCTCACCACGTACTTTCTGCGCGACTACCTGGTCGGGCAGGTGGACGGGGAGTTGCAGGCGGCAAGCGACCAGGTCGGCCGGGTACTGCCCGCCCTGGAGGCCGGACGCGGCAGCGCCGCGCTGCCCACCGACTACGTGGTGGCACTCGCCGGGGAGAACATCGCCAAGATCATCGCGTACGACCACAGCCTCGCGCTGGACGACCTGCCCAGGATGCCGCACGATCTGGCGGGATACCGGGCCGCCGCCGAGAAAGAGCCGTTCAACGTTCGTTCCGAGGACGGCCGGGACCGGTGGCGGATGCTCTACCGGGAACTGCCCGACGGCCGGGTGCTCGCGGTCGGGCAGCACCTCACCGACGTCGACCTGGCGGTCAAGCGACTGGTCTGGATCGATCTCCTGGTCGGCTGGGCGGTGCTGATCCTGCTCGCCTCGATCGGCGCGGCGATCGTCCGGACCAGCCTGAAGCCGCTGGTCGAGATCGAACGGACCGCAGCCGCGATCGCCGGCGGCGACCTCAGCCGCCGGGTGCCCGACCCGGAGGAGGGGAAGCACTCCGCCACCTCCGAGCTGGGCCGGCTCTCCCGGGCGTTGAACGCGATGCTGGCCCAGATCGAGGCGGCCTTCACCGCGCGGGCCGCCTCCGAGGCGGCGGCCCGCTCCGCCGAGGCGGGGGCCCGCGACGCCGCGTACGCGGCACAGACCTCCGAGGCCCGGGCCCGGCGCTCGGAGGAGCGGATGCGGCAGTTCGTCGCGGACGCCTCCCACGAGCTGCGTACCCCGCTGACCACCATCCGCGGGTTCGCCGAGTTGTACCGGCAGGGCGCGGCGCGGGAGCCGGAACAGACCGCCGACCTGCTGCGCCGGATCGAGGACGAGGCGGCCCGGATGGGGCTGCTGGTGGAGGACCTGCTGCTGCTCGCCCGGCTGGACCGGGAGCGCCCGCTCGCGTTGGCCCCGGTGGAGCTGCCGGTGCTCGCCTCCGACGCCGTGGAGGCGGCCCGGGTGGTCGCCCCCGAGCGCCGGATCGAGCTGGAGATCGCGCCCGGCTCCGGGCCCCTGGTCGTGCGGGGGGACGACGCCCGGTTGCGCCAGGTCATCGGCAACCTGATGACCAACGCGCTCACCCACACCCCGCCCGAGGCGGCGGTGACCCTGGGGCTGCGTACCGAGTCGGGAAACCTGGCCGTGGTGGAGGTCGCCGACACCGGCCCGGGCCTCACCCCCGAGCAGGCCGAGCGGGTCTTCGAGCGCTTCTACCGGGCCGACGCGGCCCGCACCCGCCGGGCGAGCGGGATGACCAGCACCGGCCTGGGGCTGGCCATCGTCGCCGCGCTGGTGGCTGCCCATCACGGCACGGTCGAGGTGACCGACACGCCGGGCGGCGGAGCGACGTTCCGGGTACGGCTGCCCCTGTTGCCGGTGACCGACAGCGAGCCCGACTGACTGTCAGACAACTTCCAGGTGGGTTCCAGGCTGGTGACAGTGCGAAGGGGGAAGGTGGAGACATGAACGAGTTCGACACCGACCCGCAGCGGCGTCCAGCCGCCATCGACGCCGAGCCGTCGCCCCCCACCGCAGAGCTGCCCCGCGCCGAGCGCGGGCAGTCGGACTCGACCGAGGCCTCACCGGCCGACCGTCCCGCCGGCGCCGCGGGGGAGCCGGCGGGCATCCCGTCGCAGAGTTCTCCCTACGCGCCCGCGCAGACCTCGGCCGCGCCGTACCCCGGGGCGCAGACCTCGGCCGCGCCGTACCCCGGCCAGCACGTCGGGCACCAGCCCGGCCAGCACGTCGGGCACCAGCCGGGCCAGCACGTCGGGCACCAGCCCGGTCCGTACGGTGCCCACCAGCCCGGCCAGCACCCGGCCGCCGGCTACCAGGCGGCAGGGTACCCGCAGTCCGGCTGGCCGGGCGGCCCTGGCGGTCCGGTCCCGCCCGCCCACGGCGCGCAGCCGGTGCCGCCGTGGGCGGCACCCCCCAAGCCCGCGAAGGTGGCCAAGTTCATCGGCGCCGGCATCGTGGTCTTCGCCCTCATGCTGGGGTCCGGCGTGGCCGGCGGCGCGCTCGCCCTCGCCCTGGACGGCGGCTCGGGTGGCGTCACCCGCACCTACTCGGCCGCCCCGGTGATCAACAGCGCGGACCTGCCGAAGATCGCCGCCGCGGTGCAGGACAGCGTCGTCTCGATCGCCACCGACAACGGCGAGGGGTCCGGGGTGATCCTCACCGCCGACGGTTTCGTGCTCACCAACAACCACGTGGTCGCCTCCGCCTCCGGCGGCATCGTCCGGGTGATCTTCGCCGACGGCAAGGCGGCCCAGGCGACGATCGTCGGCACCGACCCGAAGACCGACCTCGCGGTGGTCAAGGCCAGCGGCGTGGACGACCTCAAGGCGGCGAAGTTCGGCGACAGCGACGCCATGCAGGTCGGCGATCAGGTGCTCGCCCTGGGCAGCCCGCTCGGCCTGCAGGGTTCGGTCACCGCCGGCATCATCAGCGCCCGCGACCGGACCATCCAGGCCGGCGAGGGCGGCCAGCAGGACCCGCAGCGGGGAGCCACCTCGATCTCCGGGCTGCTCCAGACCGACGCGCCGATCAACCCCGGCAACTCCGGCGGTGCCCTGGTCAACACCCGGGGCGAGGTGATCGGCATCAACACCGCGATCGCCACCGCAGGGCAGGGCAGCAACGGCAACATCGGCGTCGGCTTCGCCATCCCCAGCAACAAGGCCAAGGACGTCGCCGGGAAGCTCCAGCGTCGCGAGAAGGTCAGCCACCCGTCGCTCGGCGTCAGCGTGACCGGTGCCGAGAACGGCGGCGCGCTGGTCTCGGCGGTGGTGCCGGGCAGCGCCGCCGAGAAGGCCGGCCTGCAGCGCGGCGACGTGGTCACCAAGTTCGGCGACAAGGTGATCAACGACTCCAACGACCTCGTCGGCGCGGTGCAGGCCGGCAAGGTCGGCGACCGGGTCGAGGTCACCTACCAGCGGAACGGAACCGAGGCGACCGTGACCGTCACCCTCGCCGAGGCGTCATAACCACAGACCTGCCTCCCCGCGGGCGGCGGGTGGCGCAGCCAAGGGGGTTGGCTGCGCCACCC
>NZ_SMKN01000125.1 GCF_004348675.1 Micromonospora sp. KC606
ATCGACAAGCGCCGCCCGCACACGCCGCGCGTGCCCGTCCCGGCGTGGCAGGCGGAACGGCCCGGCGAGACCATCGCCGGGCCGCTGTGCCGGTGCAACGTTGGGGCTGCTCTAGGCACCGGAGGCTGTCGGGTGGCGGAGTGAGGCGGCAGCGGCGACCCGGTGGGGTTGCGCCGTGACGGTCAGCGGACGCCCACCAGGTCGACGACGAAGACCAGGGTCTCGTTCGGCCTGATCACTCCGCCGGCGCCCCGGGCACCGTAGCCCAGGTGCGGCGGGATCGTCAGCCGGCGACGGCCCCCGACCTTCATGCCCACCACGCCCTGGTCCCAGCCGGCGATGACCTGGCCACCGCCGAGTGGGAACTGGAAGGTCTCGCCCCGGTTCCACGAGGCGTCGAACTCCCGGCCCGTGGAGTGCGACACCCCGACGTAGTGCACCTCGGCCAGTTGGCCCGGCCGCGCCTCGGGGCCGTCGCCCACGTTGATGTCCTCGACGACGAGGTCGGCCGGGGGCGCGCCCTCGATCGGGCCGACCTCGGGCTTGCCTGCCTGCGGCATGGTCATCTTGTTCTCCTGCGCTTGGGCCGGAGGTTCGCCCGTACGGCGTGCCCACGGCCGTCCATCGTCCGGTCACCGTCGATCCTGCCCGATCGTGTGCCGCCGATCCCGCTCGGACCCCGCGGCGCCGGTGACCCCACCGTCACCGATGAGGCGTCCCGGCCGCGGCCGGTGCCGTGCGTCGGCGTCGGGCCGTTCATCCGGGCGGGCCACATGGTGCACGGGCGCCGGCGACTGGGCGAGCTGGTGGCCCGTCGCCCGGCGGGATGACCGGGCACCAGTGGAGTTCAGCCACCCGGGACGAGTTCGACCACGTCGTCTGCGCGGTGGCGGGCGGTCTGCCGCGCCTGGCCGTGTCGATCGCCTTTCGTCATGGTGCCGTGACTCGGTGTCCCGGTCCGGCCGCCGGGAAAGATTCGCGGACGAATCCTCGATCCGGGTTGAACCATCACCCGAAGGGCTCCGTACCTAAGCGGGAATGGACACGGATCTTCCAGCCGCGCCACCCGACGCGGCGGACGGTGCGCCAGGCATCGTCGGCCATCGACGTGCGACCGGAACGTCGCAGTGATCCTGACGGGGGACCCACCCCGCATTCCGTCGGCCCGACGGGATCACGAGTCAGGTACCGGATCGAGAAGGAGAGCAATTCGATGCGCAGGACCTCAGGGGCGCGCCGGCCTGCCGGCAGCGCGCGGAGCAAGCGGCTGTTCGCGGCGGTCGGCGCGCTCGCGGTCTTCGGTGGTATCGCCGCCGTGACCCAGATCTCGTCGGCCGGCGAGCGCCGGCAGTCGGCGAACACCCGCACGGTTTCGTCGAACTGTGTGCAGCCGAGCCCCGGCTCCACCTCGCCGGGTGGCCGGACCAGCACCACCCAGACCTGGCAGAACGGCCGCTGGGTGCGTAACCACTGGGGTGACGGCCAGATGTCGGTCGCCGAGTGCCAGTCGGTCAAGGCCGGCAACGCCCCGGTGACGACCCTCGCCTCCGGTGTGTCCTGCCCCGACGTGACCGGCCGACTTCCGCAGATCCCCGCGCAGGCCCGCAACGAGGTCGACCGGAACCTGGCCCTGCTGAAGACGCAGATCGACGAGGCGAACAGGCGACTGGCCGCCGAAGGCAACAAGGGGCAGAACTTCATCAACAACACCATCCTCGGCCCGCTGGCCGGGAAGCGGCGCGCGGCCTTGGACCGGATCGCCATCGCGATCGGCCGGGTGGCGCAGCGACCGCAGGGCCTCGAGCAGCTCGCCACCTGCACCGTCGCCGCCCAGGGCAACGTCAACAACGGCGGCCAGAACGGCGGCAACAACAACGGCGGCAACAACAACGGCGGCAACAACAACGGCGGCAACAACGGCAACGCCCTCCAGGCCCTCGCCAAGGACTGCGGCAACAGCCGGCTCCAGGCGCACGACGGTTTCCAGAACGGCAACCGCTGCGTGAGCACCGCGTTCGGTGAGGTCGGCGCGGCGGCCAACAACCCGTCCCTGCTGATCACGCAGTTCCCGAACCAGGTCCGCCGCAACCAGGCGTTCACCCTGCGGGTCTCCACCCGCAACCTGGTCCGGGACCGCTTCCTCGCCGCCGGTCAGGGTGGCTACTACCTGGAGAGCTCGGTCCTCAACGGCGAGGGCCTCAACCGTGGGCACTTCCACACCGCCTGCCGGATGCTGCAGAGCACCGACAGCGCGCCGACGAACCCGGAGGCCGTGCCGGCCTTCTTCGTCGCGACCGAGGACGGCCGCGGTGGTCGCCAGGCCGACGAAGTGGTGATCCAGGTCCCGGGTCTGCCGCAGAACGGCACCGCGCAGTGCGCGGTCTGGGCCGGCGACGGCTCGCACCGGGTGCCGATGATGGAGCGGGCCAACCAGACCCCCGCCTTCGACGTGGTGCGAATCCAGGTCAACTGACCCGGCGTACGTGAGGCCTGCGGGCCGCTCGGACATCGTCCGGGCGGCCCGCAGGCGTTCGCGTGCTCGGCGCACGGAAGGGTGAAAATTGCGAACAGCGCGAAAGCGCCGGGATCGGCCCTGATTTCCGAGCGTGATCCCGGCGCGGCGGACGGTGACCTGTCGGACCGTCAGCGGTTCTTCCACGCCTCCACGACGTTGACCGGGATGCGCCCACGCTCGGAAATCTCGTAGCCGTTCTTGGCGGCCCATTCCCGGATGGCCCGGTTCTGCTCGCGGTCCATTCCGGAGACCGCGGCGCGACCCGGGTGGCGAGCCGGGCGGCCGGCTTCCACGGTGCCCCGACCCAACCGTCGGCCAGCGGTGATATACGGGTCCAGCGACTTGCGAAGGACCCCCGCGTTCTCGTCGGAGAGGTCGATGGTGTATGCCACGCCGTCCAGACTGAACTCGACCGTCCGATCAGCCTTTCCGCCGTCGAGGTCGTCGGTCAGAACGGTGATTACTTTTCTTGCCATCGCCATTACTCCCTGTGTGGGCGGTGTGTGGCTAAGAGTTTGACCTATCCCGAGGCAAATCCGCAACAATGTGCGTCGCTTTCATTTGGCGAGTCGCCCAATCGTTGGAAAACCGCGTACGGTCAATGCTCCGGGCGGGGGCCCGCGTCGGCAGGCCGGCCCGCCACCGCCGCCTCGGCGCGGGTCGGCTGCCCGGCGGGACGTGCGGGAGGTGCTGCCCGATCGCCGGCCCGCCATGCGGCGGTGTGCTGGGTCACAGCCAGGAACAAAGGGGACGTCGGGTTACTTGAGCCTGACACGCTCAACTCAACGTGATAGCAGGTGTTCGATGGCAACCCTTCCGGTACTTCCCCTGACCGACGTCGTCCTGCTGCCCGGCATGGTCATCCCGGTGACCCTCGACCCGACCACCCAGGCCGCGGTCGACGCGGCCCGCGCCACCGGCGACCAGAGGCTCCTCGCCGTGCCCCGCATCGACGGCGAGTACGGCCCCGTCGGCGTGATCGCCACCCTTGAGAAGGTGGGCCGGCTGCCCGACGGCGAGCCGGCCGCCGTGGTCCGCGGCCTCGCCCGGGCCCGCATCGGCTCCGGTGTGCCCGGCCCCGGCGCGGCCCTCTGGGTCGAGGCGACCCCGCTCGACGAACCCGCCCCGGCCGGCCGGGCCCGGGAACTGGCCCGCGAGTACCGCGCGCTGATGACCTCCGTCCTCCAGCAGCGCGGGGCGTGGCAGGTCATCGACGCGATGGAGCGGATGACCGACCTCTCCGAGCTGGCCGACGCGGCCGGCTACGCGCCCTGGCTCAGCCTGGCGCAGAAGACCGAACTGCTCGCCGCGCCGGACGTCACCGCCCGGCTCGAACTGCTGGTCGGCTGGGTGAAGGACCACCTGGCCGAGCAGGAGGTCACCGAACAGATCAACAACGACGTGCGCGAAGGGCTGGAGAAGTCCCAGCGGGAGTTCCTGCTCCGTCAACAGCTCGCCGCCATCCGAAAGGAACTCGGCGAGGACGAACCCGACGGCTCCGCCGACTACCGGGCCCGCGTCGAGGCCGCCGACCTGCCCGACAAGGTACGCGAGGCGGCGCTGCGCGAGGTGGGCAAGCTGGAACGTGCCAGCGACGCCTCCCCGGAGGCGGGTTGGATTCGCACCTGGCTGGACACGGTGCTGGAGATGCCGTGGACCGCGCGTACCCAGGACAACACCGACCTGGCCGCGGCCCGTGCGGTGCTCGACGCCGACCACGCCGGCCTGGCCGACGTGAAGGACCGCATCCTGGAGTACCTCGCGGTGCGTAACCGCCGCGCCGAGCGCAACCTCGGCGTGGTCGGCGGACGCGGCTCCGGCGCGGTGCTCGCCCTGGCCGGCCCACCCGGGGTCGGCAAGACCAGCCTCGGGGAGTCCGTGGCCCGGGCGCTGGGCCGCAACTTCGTCCGGGTGTCCCTCGGCGGCGTCCGCGACGAGGCGGAGATCCGCGGCCACCGGCGCACCTACGTGGGCGCGCTGCCCGGCCGGATCGTCCGCGCGCTGCGCGAGGCCGGCTCGATGAACCCGGTCGTGCTCCTCGACGAGGTGGACAAGCTTGCCGTCGGCTACTCCGGCGACCCGGCCGCGGCCCTGCTCGAGGTCCTCGATCCGGCGCAGAACCACACCTTCCGGGACCACTACCTGGAGGTCGACCTCGACCTGTCCGACGTGCTCTTCCTCGCCACCGCCAACGTGGTGGAGACCATCCCCGGCCCGCTGCTGGACCGGATGGAGCTGGTCACCCTGGACGGCTACACCGAGGACGAGAAGGTGGCCATCGCCCGCGACCACCTGCTGCCCCGGCAGCGGGAACGGGCCGGGCTCACCGCCGACGAGGTGACTGTCGACGACGCCGCACTCGCCCGGATCGCGGGGGAACACACCCGGGAGGCCGGCGTCCGGCAGCTGGAGCGCGCCCTGGCGAAGATCCTGCGCAAGGTCGCGGTCGCCCTGGCCACCGACCCCGGGCCGGTGCGGGTGAACCCCGACAACCTGGCCCGCTATCTGGGCCGGCCCAGGCACACCCCGGAGTCGGCGGAACGGACCTCCGTGCCGGGCGTGGCCACCGGACTGGCCGTCACCGGCGCCGGCGGGGACGTCCTCTTCGTCGAGGCGACCAGCATGGAGGGCGAGCCGGGGCTGACGCTGACCGGCCAGCTCGGCGACGTGATGAAGGAGTCCGCGCACATCGCGCTGTCGTACCTGCGCTCCAACGGGCGGCGGCTCGGGCTCGACCCGAACGCCCTCGCCGGACGACGGATCCACCTGCACGTCCCGGCGGGCGCGGTGCCCAAGGACGGCCCCAGCGCCGGCATCACCATGGTCACCGCGCTGGCGTCACTGGCCAGCGGCCGGCCGGTACGTCCCGAGTTCGGGATGACCGGCGAGGTCACCCTCTCCGGCCGGGTGCTGCCCATCGGCGGGGTGAAGCAGAAGCTGCTCGCCGCCCACCGGGCCGGCCTGACCGAGGTGATCATCCCGAAGCGCAACGAACCGGACCTGGACGACCTGCCCGCCGAGGTCCGCGCGGCGCTGACCGTGCACACTCTCGCCGATGTCGCCGACGTGCTGGCCCTGGCGCTGCGCCCGGCCGACGTGGACGCAGGCACGCTCGGCGGCCAGGCGCTCAGCGCGGCCTGACGGTCCGACGTCCCCCGTCCGTGCCCCTCGGCACGGACGGGGGACGCGACGGCGTCAGTAGCGGTCTCGCCGGTCACCGCCGGCGAAGTCCCGGCTCCGGCGTTCGCGTCGGTCATCGCCGTCGAACCGGCGCTCACCGCCGCCGTCGCCGTCGCGATCCCGGCGAACGGTCGCCTTGCGGCCCTTGATGGTGCTGCCGCGCAGTCCGGTGATCACCTCGTCGGCCATCCCGACCGGCACCTCCACCAGAGAGAACCGGTCGGCGATCTCGATCGAGCCGATGTCCCGCCCGCTGACCCGGGTCTCCCCGGTGATGGCGCCCACCAGGTCCTGCGGGCGGACGCCGGCGCGCCGGCCCACACCGATGAAGACCTGGGTCGTGCCGCCGGTGCCGGGGCGGCCCGGCCGGCGCTCGCCGCCGCGGCCCTCGTGCCCCGGTCGGGTCTCGCGCGGCGGGCGGACCGCGACCTGCGGGATCTCCTCCTCGTCGTCGGAGCCCGGCAGGGCGGCCTCGTGGGCCAGCTTCACCGCCGCGAGCGCGACCTCCATCATGTCGAACTCGTCCGACAGCGACTCCACGATCACCCGGAACGGCTCCAGGTCGTCCTCGAGCAGCGACTCCCGCAGCGCCGCCTGGGTCAGCTCCAGCCGGCGGGTCCGCAGGTCGGCCACCGTCGGGAGCTTGTCGATCGCGATCCGCTGCCCGGTCACCCGCTCGATCGTCTTGAGCATCCGGTGCTCGCGCGGTTCGGCGAGGGTGATCGCCACGCCCTCCCGGCCGGCCCGGCCGACCCGGCCGATCCGGTGCACGTACGACTCCGGCGCCGACGGCACGTCGTAGTTCACCACGTGGGTGAGCTGCTCGACGTCCAGCCCACGGGCCGCCACGTCGGTGGCGACCAGCAGGTCGGCGGTGCCGGAGCGCAACCGGCCCATCACCCGGTCCCGCTGCTCCTGACTCATCCCACCGTGCAGCGCCTCGGCCCGGTAGCCGCGGCCGTTCATCGTCTCGGTGAGCCGGTCCACCTCCTCCCGGCTGCGGCAGAAGACGATCGCCGCGGTGGGCGACTCGACGTCCAGGACCCGACCCAACGCGGCCGGCTTGTGCGCCCGGGCCACGATGTACGCGCTCTGCCGCACCCGGGGCGCCTCGCCGGCCACCGGCCGCTCCCGCTCGATCTGGATCCGCACCGGGTCGGTCAGGTGCTGGCGGGCCAGCCCGTCGATCCGCGACGGCATGGTGGCGGAGAAGAGCACCGTCTGCCGCTGCGCGGGGGCGTGCTCCAGGATCGCCTCGATGTCCTCGGCGAAGCCCATGTCGAGCATCTCGTCGGCCTCGTCGAGCACCACCGTGGTCACGTCGGTCAGGCGCAGCGTGCCCCGGGCGATGTGGTCCAGCGCCCGCCCCGGGGTGGCCACCACCACGTCCACGCCCATGTCCAGCGCGCGCAGCTGCCGGCCGATCGGCTGGCCGCCGTAGATCGGCAGCACCCGGGTACCCAGGTCCTTGCCGTAGCGGTGGAACGCCTCCGACACCTGCACCGCCAGCTCCCGGGTGGGCACCAGCACCAGCGACACCGGGTCCCCGCCGCCGCGTCCGTCCGGCATCCGTTGCAGCAGCGGCAGCGCGAACGCGGCCGTCTTGCCGGTGCCGGTGGCGGCCTGGCCGAGCAGGTCCTGACCGGCCAGCAGCGGGGGGATCGCCTCCCGTTGGATCGGGGTCGGCTCCTCGTAGCCCAGCGCGGCGAGCGCGCCGAGCAACTCGGCGCGCAGCCCGAGGTCCGCGAAGGCGCTCGCCTCGTCGGAGCCGGTGGGGATTCGGGGGGCGGTCGGTTCGGGTGCGGAACTCATGGGCAAAGCTTTTCATCACCCCGAGCGGTCCGCTCAGGCGACCACCACAAATCGTCGTTCCCGCCAGGCTCAGCCGACGATGGCGAGCACCGTGGTCAGCCCGAGGGCGAGGTCGCCGCCAACCAGCGGGCCGGCCCGCCGTCGGCGACGGCCGCCAGCACGGCCAGCGCCGACCACCCGAGCAGGCCGGCGAGCTGGGACGCCTTCGTGCCGGGTCGCGCTGCCCTCCTGCGCGGTGGTCATCCTCACCGGGCACGGCCGCCCGGGACACCTGGGTCGGGCGCTCGCGGCGGGGGCGCGCGGTTTCCTGGCCAAGGGCGCCCCCGGCGGCGCCCTCGCCGACGTGGTCCGCCGGGTACACGCCGGCGCCCGGTACGTCGACCCGGCGCTGGCCGCCGACGCGTTGACCCTGCCGCCCTGCCCGCTCACGGCCCGGGAGCTGGAGACCATCCGGCTGGCCGGGCACGGCAGCCCGGTCGCGGTGATCGCCCGGCGTACCCACCTCGCCTCGGGGACGGTGCGCAACCACCTGAGCGCGTCCGTGCAGAAACTCGGGGCGGCCGACCGCACCGAGGCGGTGCGGATCGCCCGCGAGGCCGGCTGGCTCTAGTCCGGGCTGAAGGAGACGGTGCGCGGCTTCGCCGCTCCTGGTAGCCCCACCCCGGCTGCTACGAACTCAAGCGCAGCCGCAGCCGCGACCTCGGACGCCTTCGACTGATCGACGGTGGTAGGCGTCGCACTTGGGGCTATATAAGGGGATTTTCGAATCCTCTGCGCTTTCAGGTGCTTACGGTGTGTCTCAGGGCCGTTCACGCCAGGCCGTTGAGGGAGGACCAGTCCATGCGCATGCCCAGCCGCAGCTCCGGACACGAGCCGTCCGCCACCTCGCCGGCCCCGGCGCGGTGGCCCCGCCCGCCCCTGCCTAGCCTCGACGCGTACCGCGAGGCGGTCGCCGACCTGCTGGTCGAGGTCGCCGCGCTGGCCGAGACCTCCTCCACCTCGGCCCGCCAGGTCCTGCTCGACCAACGGATGCGCGACCCGGCGATCGCCGCGGTGCTCGACGCCACCCCGCAGGGCTTCGTCGGCGCCCGGGAGACGCTGCTGCTGGAGATGGCCCGCTACCAGCCCGACGAGCACAGCTCGGCTGGTGACCTCACCGCCCTGGTCCGGATCTACCTGCTCTCCCGCATCGACATCATGTGGTGGCGCGACGCTCTCCCCCTGCTCACCGACGAGCAGGTGACCAGCCACCCCGACCTGGTGGACCTGGAGTGGTTGCGGCGACGGGGGCTGATCGCCTTCCGCTACCAGGAGCAGCCCCGCACGCTGCTCGGCCGGGGGGTGCGGGCGGTCCGTCGCCGGCTGTGGCCCGACGCCGTCCCGAGTGCCGCCGGGGTGCGGTTCCGTCGGGCCCGCCGGGAGATCGTGGCCCTGCTCAACGACGTCGCCCGGGAGTTCGACCGGGCGACCCCGGCGGGCACCCCGCCGCTCTGGGTCACCAGCCTGGTCCGCAGCGCCGAGCAGCAGTACCAGCTGCGCCGCCTCGGGTACGCGGCGATGGTGCCCAGCGGCCACTGTCTGGGCTGGGCCGTCGACGTGGAGCTGAGCTGGTTCGCCCGCTTCGGCGCCCGGGACACCCTGGCCGAGATCCTGCTCGCCCGGCAGGCAGCCGGTGAGCTGAACGTCGTCGACGAGGGGCATGCCTGGCACCTGTGCCTCGCCCCGGCCGCCCGCGCCCGGTTCCGCTCGGCGTACGAAGCCGAGATGGGAGCCTGAGACGGATGTGCGGGAGATGTCCGTTGTGGACGACGACGCCCGGCCGGGCGACGGCCCGGCCCCCCGGTGGGGGCCGGGCAGTCGTGAGGTGACAGTCCCTACCAGCTGAGGTAGCCGGCCTGGGTCTGCACGTTCAGTTCCTTGACCCGGACGAGGTGGGCTGTCCAGGTCCGCCAGTCGTTCAGCTCCAGCACGTCCAGGCCCTTCTGGATGTCGCTGGAGTAGATGTGCCCGTTGTAGTAGTACGTCGACCAGGCGCCGCCGGTGGTGAGCTGGGTGTCCGACAGCGGGCCCCGGTCCCAGTACGCGATCTCCTTCGGCTTGGCCGAGTCGGTGAAGTCCCACACCGAGACGCCACCCTGGTACCACGCCTGCACCATGATGTCGCGGCCGAGCACCGGGATCAGCGAGCCGTTGTGCGCCACGCAGTTTTCCGTGTCGGCGTTGGTGCGTGGGATCTTGTAGTAGCTGCGGAAGACCATCTTCCGGGCGTCACCGTGGCCGGTGATGTCGTAGATGGCGTTCGCGCCGCGGTTCGGGCCGATGGCCTCGTTGCAGGTGGCCGCGCCGCCGCCGCCCAACTCGTCGGTGAAGACCACCTTGGTGCCGGCGTTGTTGAACGTGGCCGAGTGCCAGAACGCGAAGTTCACCGTGTCCCGTACCCGGTTGATCACCCGGGGCGCCTCGCGGTCGCGGATGTCCAGCAGGATGCCGTCACCCATGCAGGCGCCGGCGGCGAGGTCCTTCGCCGGGTACGCGGTGATGTCGTGGCATCCGCTGGTCGCCGAGGCCTTCCCCGGAACGCCCTCGTACCCGCCGTCGGGAGGGGGGAAGAGGTTCGGGGTGGCCACCACGGCGGCGTCGGTGGGCTTCTTCAGCGGCACCTTGACGATCGAGATGGAGTCGTGCGGCGGCTGGCAGTCCGGGAAGTCGGCCCGCGGGCTGTACGACGAGACGTACAGGTAGACCGTCTTGCGGTCCTTGCCCGGGACCAGGGTGTGGGTGTGCGAGCCGCAGGCGGTCTCCACCGACTTGATGTAGCGCGGCGCGGTCTTGTCGCTGATGTCGAAGACCTTGATGCCCTCCCAGGACTCCTTCACCGAGGCCGACTGCGACGTGCTGGTGCAGGAGTCGTCGCTGCGCGAGGAGTCGGTGGAGAGGAAGAGCAGGTTGCCGTGGACGGAGATGTCGTTCTGCGAGCCGGGGCAGAGCACCTGCGACACGATCTTCGGGGCGCTGGGCCGGCCGATGTCGTAGATGACGAACCCGTTGTAGTTGCCGACGAAGGCGTACCGGCCCTGGAAGGCGATGTCGGTGCCGAACGCGCTCGCGGTGTCGAACGGCGCCTGCTTGGGCAGGTTGGCGATCTGGCGCAGGTTGGGGCTGCTGGAGATCTCGCCGACGCCGAGACCGGGGTCGTTGGTGGCCGGTGCGGCGGTGACCGCGGCGACCGCCTCCGCGTCGGGCGTCGCGGCCGCGCTGCTGGCGGGGGCGGTGGTGAGGCTGGCGGCCAGCAGGCCGGTGGCGAGGACGCCGAGCATCCGCGTCCGCCGTCGTCGGTGGAGGGTGAGACTGATCATCGGCGAAGCCCTTCGGGCAGGGGGTGATGATGCTCCACACCCTACTTCCTAACGAGGAGCGTCGATGTGATCCGGGTCACACTTTGTGGCTGTGGCCACTGGATACGATCGGCGCTACCTCGACCGGAGGGGGAATCCGCATGACCGCCCGACGTGGACGGATCCTGCTCGTCGTCACACTCTCGGCCGTGCTGTTGGTGGCCCTGGGGTTCACGCTGCGCCCCGCCGCCCGGCGCGCTCCCGCGACCGCCGGCCCGACCGCCGTCGTCACCCCGTCCCCGGCGCCGACCGACGGCCCTCCGGTCATCGTGCCCGGCCGCCCCGGCGAGTCCGCGGTCGCCCGTTCCGCCCACGAGGTCCGCGACGCCGCGCCGCCGCACCACAACTCCCTCGACATCTGGTTTGTCCGGATGATGATTCCGCACCACGAGCAGGCCCTGGAGATGGCCCGGCTAGCCCCGGGCCGGGCCGCCAGCCCGGGGATCAAGGCGATCGCCGACCGGATCAGCGCCGCCCAGGGGCCGGAGATCGGCATGATGCGCGGCTGGCTCAGCTCCCGCGGCCTCTCCGCCGAGGTGTCCGGCCACGACCACGGCACGATGCGCGGCATGCAGTCGCCCGAAGCGGTCCGCCGGCTCGCCGACGCCCGGGGCGCCGACTTCGACCGGCTCTTCGTGCAGATGATGACCGAGCACCACCAGGGCGCGGTGACGATGGCCACCGACCTGCTCGGCGTGGGCGCGGACCGGCAGCTCAACGAGTTCGCCAACTCCGTCGCCACCGAGCAGGCCGTCGAGATCGACCGGATGCGCGAACTCGTCTGAGCCGCCGCCCGACCCGACGGGTGCGACGCCCCGACCGATCACCACTCGGCCGGCGGCGAGCGGGCGTATCGACGCTGCTGAGGCCCGTAGGCTGGGTGACCGTGAACCGTACGATCCTCGGCCGCCCGCTGCGCTCCGTCGCCTTCGACGTGCTCGTCTCCGGGGTCGTGGCGCTCTTCGCCGTGGCCGGCGTGGTGCAGCCGGCTGGCGTGCAGGCCACCCTGGTCGGCTGCGCCATGGCTGTCGCCCTGGTGTTCCGTCGGGCGCACCCGTCCGCCGTGGCCGCGGCGGTGGCCGTGCTCGCCCTGGTCCAGGTGGTCGCCGGCTGGGGGCCGCTCGCCTACGACATCGGCGTGCTGATCGCCCTCTACAGTGTGGTCAAGTACGCCGACCGGCTCCGCGACGGCGTGCTCGCCGGCGTCGTCGCGGGCGCCGGCGTGCTGGTGGCCGCCTCGCAGACGGAAAGCGACCTGGCCTGGTGGGTCACCGCGGGGTATTTCGGACTGGTCACCGGTGGGGTCTGGCTGGCGGCGCTGAACGTTCGCACCCGCCGGCTGTACGTGCTCACCCTGGAGGAGCGGGCCGCCACCCTGGAACGCGAGCGGGAGGCCGAGGCACGCGCCGCGGTCGCCGGGGAACGGGCCCGGATGGCCCGCGAGCTGCACGACGTGGTGGCGCACAGCATGGCCGTGATGATCGTCCAGGCCGACGGGGCCCGGTTCATGCTCGACCGGGACCCGGAGACCGCCAAGGTGGCGGTCAAGGTGGTCGCCGACACCGGCCGGCAGGCGCTGGAGGAGATGCGCCGGCTGGTGGACGTACTGCGGGAGCAGAGCCCGCCGGAGCCGGCCGCCGCGCCCGGCGTGGCGGATCCGGACGGCGTCGGGGTCGCCGAGCCGGAGCACCGACGGCCGGTGGCCGCCGAGCTGCCCGCCTTGCTGGACCGCTTTCGCGACGCCGGCCTGCGGGTCCGGCACACCGTCCGGGGCGAACCGCCGGCCCTGCCCCCGGGGCTGGACCTCACCGTCTACCGGGTGGTGCAGGAGGCGCTGACCAACACCCTCAAGCACGCCGGGGTGGGCGCCGACGTCACGGTCACCCTCGACCACGGCCCGGTCGCCGTCGTGGTCCGGGTCGACGATGACGGGCACGGCCGCCCGCCGGTGGCTCCCAGGCCGTCCGGCGGCCACGGCCTGATCGGTATGCGCGAGCGGATCGGCGTGTACGACGGCAGTCTCACCGCCGGCCCCCGACCTGCCGGGGGCTGGCAGATCGAGGCGCGGCTGCCGCTACCGTCGACGCCCGGGACGGAGGTGATCGCGGCATGACGGTGCGGGTGGTGATCGTGGACGACCAGGCGCTGGTCCGCGCCGGGTTCCGGATGGTGCTTGGCTCCCAGCCCGACCTGGTGGTCGTCGGCGAGGCGATCGACGGCGCGGACGCGCTGCGGGTGCTCGCCCGCACCGAGGCGGACGTGGTGGTGATGGACGTCCGGATGCCGACCATGGACGGGGTGGAGGCGACCCGGCGGATCTGCCGGGACAACCCCGACGCACCCCGGGTACTGGTGCTCACCACCTTCGACACCGAGGCCGACGCGTTCGCCGCGCTCCAGGCCGGGGCGAGCGGCTTCCTGCTCAAGAACGTGCCTCCGGAGGAGCTGCTCGCCGCGATCCGGGTGGTCGCCGCCGGGGACTCGGTGGTCGCGCCGTCGATCACCCGCCGGCTGCTCGACCGGTTCGCCGGCCGGCTCGGGGCCGGGCCGGCCGAGAACCCCCGGCTGGCCCAGCTCACCGCGCGGGAGCGGGAGATCCTGCTGCTCGTCGCCCAGGGGCTGTCCAACGCCGAGATCGCCGCCCGGGTGCACGTGGCCGAGGCGACCGTGAAGACCCACGTCGGGCGGATCCTGGCCAAGCTGCGGCTGCGCGACCGGGTGCAGGCGGTGGTGCTGGCGTACGAGAGCGGGCTGGTCACCCCGGGCGGCTGAGCGGGCGCGTCCGCCACGGGTCGTACGGGATCGCCCGGACAGGGGCGACCCGGGGCGTACCGACCTCGACCACGCGGGCGGACGCCACCGCCGGCCGCGCTGCCTAGCGTCGGAGACGTACCTGACCACCGACTGCACGGGGAGCAACCCGCATGTCTCTCGCCCCACCCTTGGCCCGAACCGGCGTCGCGGTCGCCGCCCGCGGCCTGCGCAAGGAGTACGGCCACGCCGCCGCCCGCGTCGTCGCGCTCGACGGCGTCGACGTCGACCTCGCCGCCGGCGTGTTCCACGCCGTCATGGGTCCGTCCGGCTCCGGCAAGTCGACCCTGCTGCACTGCCTGGCCGGCCTCGACAGCCCCACCTCCGGCACGGTGCGCATCGGCGACACCGACACCGCCCGCCTCGACGACCGGCGGCTCACCCTGCTGCGGCGCGACCGGGTCGGCTTCGTCTTCCAGAGGTTCAACCTGCTGCCGGCGCTGACCGCCGAGCAGAACATCGTGCTGCCGCTGGCCATCGCCGGCCGCCGGCCCGAGTCGGCCTGGCTGCGGCGGGTGGTTGCCGCCGTCGGGCTCACCGACCGGTTGGGGCACCGGCCCGGTGAGCTTTCCGGCGGCCAGCAGCAGCGGGTCGCGGTGGCCCGCGCCCTGGTCACCCGCCCGGAGGTGATCTTCGCCGACGAGCCGACCGGCAACCTCGACTCCCGCTCCGGCGTGGAGGTGCTGCGACTGCTCCGGGAGGCCGTCGACACCCTCGGCCAGACCGTGGTCATGGTGACCCACGATCCGGTCGCCGCCGCGTTCGCCGACCGGGTGGTCTTCCTCGCCGACGGCCGGCCGGTGCGGGAACTCACCGCGCCCACCGCCGGGCGGGTGCTGGACACGCTCGCCGACCTGGACCGCACGGCCGGCCCGGACGGCTGTCGGGTCACCACGCCCGACGCCGGGCGGGGGCGGTGACGGGCATGATCCGGACCACCCTGCGGTCGCTGCGCGCCGACGCGCTGCGGCTGCTGCTCTCGGCCCTGGCCATCGTGCTCGGCGTGGCCTTCGTCGCCGGCACCCTGATGGTCACCGACGGCATGAAGGCCGGCGCGTACGCCCGGGCCGGTGCCTTCGACCGGCACACCGACGTCGGCGTCTACGCCGACGACCAGCCCCTCCCGCCGGCCCTGGTCGACCGGGTGCGCGCGGTCGACGGGGTGGCCGCCGCCGAGGGGGAACTGATCGGCTCGGCCGGTCTGGTCGGCTCCGACGGCCGGCCGGTGCTCGGCTACGCCGTGCTCGCCGCCGTCCCCACCGACCCGGCCCTGCGCTCGTACGACGTGACCGCCGGCCGGCTGCCGGACCGCCCCGGCGAGGTCGTCCTCGACGCCCCCACCGTCGAGGAGGAGGGCTTCGCCCTCGGCGCCCCGGTCCTCGTCGGTGGCGTGAGCGGGGCCGCTCGGCCGTACACCCTGGTCGGCGCCGTCGACGTGGCGGGCACCTCCCGTGACGTGGGCGGTCCCTTCATCGGCCTGGTCGGTGCCGACGCCCTCGCCGTGACCGGCGAGCGGGGGTACGGCCGGATCATGGTGGCTGCCACCCCCGGCACCTCCCCGGCGGCGCTGGCCGGGCGGCTGACCGGGGTGGCCGGCCCCGGCACGACGGTGTGGAACCGGCAGCAGATCCTCGACGCGGCAGTCGAGGACGCGGTACGCGACCTGGAGCAGTTCGGCTGGGTCCTGCTGTCCTTCGCCGGGGTCGCCGTGGTGGTGGCCGGCTTCGTCATCGCCAACACCTTCGCCATCGTGCTCGCCCAGCGGATCCGTCGCACCGCCCTGCTGCGGCTGGTCGGCGCCACCCGGGGGCAGGTCTTCCGGGCGGCGCTGCTGGAGGCGGCGCTGCTGGGCCTGGCCACCTCCGCGCTCGGCGTGCTGGCCGGCGCCGGTCTGGCCGCCGGCATGACCGCCGCGCTGTCCACGCTGGACGTGCCGGTCCCGGCCGGACCGGCCCTGACCGGGTCGACCGTGCTGCTCTGCCTGCTGCTGGGCACCGGCATCACCGTGGCGGCCGCGTACCTGCCGGCGTGGCAGGGCTCCCGGGTTGCTCCGGTGGCCGCGCTCACCGACTCGTCCATACAGGTCACCCGCGGGGCGGGCCGGACACGCCTGGCGATCGGCGCGGTCGTCTCCGTCGCCGGGGTCGCGGCGCTGGGGTCCGCCGCCACCGTCGGCCAGATCGTGCTGGTCGCCCTCGGCGGAGTGCTGATCTTCTTCGGCATCGTGCTCCACGGGCCGGTGCTGGTGCCCGCCCTGGTCCGGCTCTTCGGCGCGCCGGTCCGGCGGGTGCTCGGCGTCACCGGCGCCCTGGCGGTGGCCAACGCCGTGCGCAACCCCCGCCGGGTCTCCGCCACCGCCACCGCCCTGGTCATCGGCATCGGCCTGGTCTCGGCGTTCGTGGTCGGGGCGGGCAGCGTCAAGGTGGGCATCGAGCGCAGCGTGGACGCGCAGGTCGGGGTGGACTACCTGGTTACCGGCGTCGGCGGCGACCTGCCGGCCACGCTCGCCGACGAGTTGGCCGCCCGCCCCGAGTTGGGTGTGGTGCACGAGCACCGCAGCCAGGTCGCCGATGGCGTCGAGATCCGGTCCGCCCACCCCGAGCTGGTCGAGCGCAGCCTGTCCGGCGTGGTCACCGGGGACGTCGACGACCTGCGGCGCGGCACGGTGTTGGTGCACCGCGAGCTGGCCGAGGCCCGTGGCTGGACGGTCGGTTCACCGGTCGACCTGGCCGGGCGGACTTTCCGGGTGGCCGCGGTGGTCACCGCCGACGAGCTGTCCCCGGCGCGGGTGCCGGCGGGTCACCTGGTGGACCTGGTCAGCGCCGACTTCGCCGCCCTCTTCCCGGCCGAACGCGGGCACCTGGCAGAGGTCGACCCGGCGGCCGGGGTGAGCCCCGAGCGGGCCCGCGCGGCCGTCGAGGCGGTCGTCGCCCGCTACCCCACGGTCAACCTGATGGACCAGGCCGCATACAAGAAGACGCTCACCGGCACCGTGGACATGCTGCTGGCCTTCGTCACCGCGCTGCTCGGCCTGGCCGTGGTGATCGCGTTGGTCGGCGTCGCGAACACGCTCAGCCTCTCGGTCGTCGAACGGACCCGCGAGAACGCGGTGCTGCGTGCCGTCGGCCTGACCCGGGCACGGATGCGGGCGATGCTGGCGGTGGAGGCGGTGCTGACGGCACTGGTCGGGGCGGTGCTCGGCGTGGTGTTGGGCATCGGGGTCAGCGCGGGCGCGATGGCCTTCGTGGCGAAGATCGGCGGCGGCTTCACGCTGGTGCTGCCCTGGGGGCGGCTCGCGGTGGTCCTCGCGGTGGCGGTGCTCGCCGCGCTGGCCGCCTCGGTGCTGCCGGCCCGTCGCGCGCTGGCCCGGCCGGTCGTGGAGGCGCTCGGCGTGGAGTGAGCGGGTGCGCCGGGTCGGTGCCGTCGCGCTGACCCGGCGTACGGCTGCGGCGGTCAGGTGCCGGGCGGTGGATCCCCGGCCGGCGGTGCCGTCGTGGTGGGTGGCGGGTCGACGGGCGCGGTGGTGGGC
>NZ_SMKN01000126.1 GCF_004348675.1 Micromonospora sp. KC606
CACCCCTGCCCGTCACCCCGAGGAAACGGACCACCTCTCCGCCATGCGCCTGCTCGCCGCCATCGCCACCGGCCTCGCCCTGCTCGGTGCGGCCCCGGCACCGCCCGCCCCGACGCCGGCGCCTTCGGCCGCAGTGACGTGGGGAGTGGCGCCGTCGAGCGCGAAGGGCCCGAACGGCCGGCCGGCGTTCACCTACAAGCTCGACCCCGGCGCCACCCTGACCGACTACGTCGCGGTCACCAACCACTCGAAGCGTCCGCTCACCCTGAACCTCTACGCCAGCGACGCGTTCACCACGGCACAGGGCGGCTTCGACCTGCTGGCCGGCGGCCAGCAACCCACCGACGTCGGCTCCTGGGTCCGCCTCACCCAACGCAGGGTGACCATCCCGTCGACGTCCCGCCTGAACGTCCCGTTCACCCTCACGGTGCCGCGCAACGCCACGCCGGGCGACCACGCCGGGGGAATTGTCGCCTCACTCGCCGCCACGACGGCGGACGCGCAGGGCAACCAGGTCGCCGTCGACCACCGCGTCGGCGCACGGATCTACCTGCGAGTGACCGGTGAGCTGCAACCGGCACTCACCGTCGAAGGCCTTCAGGTACGGCACAGCGGCTCGCTCGACCCCCTTGCCGGTGGCACGCTCACCGCCACCTTCACCGTCCGTAACACCGGCAATGTCCGGCTCACCGGGCGGCCCACGCTCGGTGTAGCTGGCTTGTTCGGCCTCGGTCGGCGTTCCGTGGACGCGGCGGCCCTGCCGGAGATCCTGCCCGGCGGTGAACTGACCACGACCGTACGGATGACGAACATCCCGCCGCTGTTCCGGCTGACCGCGAGCGCCGCCATCGCCCCCGCCGCCGTGGGCGACCAGGTCCTCGACCCACCGCCAGCAGTCGACACGGCGCGGGTCACCGTCTGGGCGGTGCCCTGGTCGCAGATGGTCCTGCTGGTCCTGCTCGCCCTCGTCGGCTGGGCGCTGATCGCCGCTCGCCGACGGCGGGCGCGACAGATCGCGCGGGCGGTGGCCGCCGCTCGGGAGCAGGGCCGCACCGAAGCCAGCCGGGAGATCGAACGTACCTCCGGCGACGAGGACGCCGCGGTCCCCGCCACGATCGGTGCGAGCGCCCCGGCCGGCGGCGACGGCGCGACGACGTCCGACCGCCCGACGACGCAGGTCGATCGTTCCGACCAGGGCCGCAACAACCGACGACCAGACATCGACCACACGGGGAAGGACAAGGAGTGACACGGTCACGCCATACCTGTTCCCAGACCGCGTCGGGCGGCGGCAACGCCAACGGCCACGCCGTCGCGATGCGGCACAACGACATCACCACGTCGCCTGGGGAGCAAGCAATGACGATAAGAAGCATGCGTGCCGGCGCCACCGGCCTCGCCCTGGCCGTGCTGGCCCTGGCCGCAGGGACGACGCCTGCGGCCGCGGAACCGGCCGGGGTCACCGCTGCCGGCGCGGACCTGGTTTCCCTGACGCTCGACGGTGACTCGATGTCGCTGCGCATCCGCGACGCCGCGCAAGTAGCTCGCGATGTGTCCGGGCATCACCCGGCCGAGGTGATACTCGGCCCGGACGGCGGCCTTGCCGGCCGGGTACCGCCTGAAAAGGCTTTCGCCTTCCTCGGGCCGCCCGGACACCCCGTGTGGTCACTGTCCGCCGGCGACACCGGGTTTCCGGCCCTGGACACCACCGGGGTACGCCCCGACGCCGTCGCCGACGGCACGGTGACCCTCAGTCTGCGCTCGGTCGAGGGGCCCGGAACGTTCACCGCCTACACGCTGTCGGGCATCGGGGGGGCCACTGCGCTGTTCGGCAGCGGTGCGAATGTGACCCGGTCGGTGCAACTGCCGGCGGCAACGCGCACCGGCGGTGTGGTCTGGGCCTTCGACGCCGCCGGCGACTACCGCCTCACGCTGGCCGCATCGGCGGGCCTGCGCTCCGGCAGGCCGGTCAGCGCCGAGGCGACGTACCGGATCCGCGTACCCGCGATCGTCCCGGCCAAGCAGATACTGCCACCGGCTGCGCCGCCGCAGACGACGCGGTCCGAGCAACCGACGGCGCGGACATTCGCCGCTCCCGCCGCCGAGCCGAAGCCGGCTGCGGCACCGAAGCCCGCCGCCCCGCCGGCACCGCTGGCCGCGAAGGCGGCGGCCACCACCGCGACGGGCGCCCGGCAGGTGATCGCCGACGGGCACGTCGACATGGGTCCGCAGCTCGCGGGGAACGCGTGGACCATCCGGATCAAGGACGACCGCACCAGCCCCGCCGTGTGGCGGGAGATCGCCGACGTGGTCCTGCAGGTCAAGGACAACGCGAAGATCACCGTTCCGGCCGGGGCGGACGCCCTCGGCAAGCCGGGCGACACGGTGTGGCTGCTGCCGCAGTCCCAGCAGGCTGGCATCGTCTGGCCCGGCTGGAACACCCAGCACCCGTCCGTCGTGTCCGGCGTCAAGGGCAACGTCACCTGGGCGCTCAAGGGCGTCAACGGGCCGGGCCGGTTCGCTCTCTACCTGACCGACTCGTTCGGCAAGGCCGACGTGCTGTTCGACTCCGCCAAGGCGTTCCCGCAGCAGCTGAGCGTTCCGCTGAACACCCACGCACACGGCAACTGGGCGTTCAGCAAACCCGGCCTCTACCGCCTCGCGGTGCAGATGAGCGGCACCACCACCGGAGGCAAGGCGGTCACCGACACCAAGACGCTCACCATCGCCGTCGGCGACAGCACTGACCCGACCAGCGGCTTCGGACCTGGCAGCGGCTCCAGAGGCGGCGGGGACAAGGACGGCGAGGACCGGGGCGGTGCTGGCCGTCTCCCGCGCACCGGCGCCGGTTGGGTGCTGTCGGCCGGCGCGGCCGGCGTGGTTCTCGTCGCCGTCGGGGTGCTGCTGGTGCTGCTCACCCGTCGCCGCCGCGCCGGTCTCGCCGACACCGCAACGGCAAACACGTGAGCCCGCGGGTCGCGCCACGGCTGCGACGGGCTATCCTGCCGCTGCTGATCGTGGGGCTGGTCGCCGGTTGCCGGTCAGAGGTGGCGTTGAGCGCGAACGACGAGCGCCTCCAGGTCATCACGACCACCGGAATCCTGCGAGACCTGGTGAGCAACGTCGGCGGTGACCGAGTAGCGGTCAGCTCGCTGGTGCCGGACGGTGCCGACCCGCACAGTTATGAGCCGTCGCTGCGCGACATCCGTGACGTCGTCTACGCCGACGTCGCGTTCAGCAACTACCTGCTGCTGGAAGAGCAGGCCATCATCAAGGCCCTGGATGCGAACCTGCGCGACGGCGTACCGAACATCTCGCTGGCGGAGGGGGCGGTGAAGTACGCGGCGGAGATCATCCCGCTGGTCGAGGACGTGTCGCTGGACACCATCTGGCTGGGCATGCGGGTACGCGGCACCGGTGCGGCGCAAGGGGCGAACCGCGCTTCGGACGTGTTGCTCAGCGCAACCTCGGCGCACGGTCCGGGTGGTGTGGTCGCGTACCTGACCGAGTCGTTCGGTAACCCGTCGTTCTACGTCGACTCCACCGACGGGTTCGATCCCGCCAACGGCTTCCGCGACGACACCGCCACGCTGCCGCCCGACGCGCACACGCACATGAGCTGGGCGTTCACCAAGCCAGGTGTCTACCGGCTGACCATGCGGGCGCAGCTGTCCGTCGACCCGCAGTCGCCGCCGGTCCCGATGGGCGAGCAGGAGTTCACGTTCGCCGTCGGGGTCGATCCGCACTCGGCGCCGGGCATGGCCGGAGCGGCGGTCCTGAATTCGGGGCACGCCGACCTCACCGTCGACCTCGACCAGCGGCGGCTCTACCTGTTCGCCGACCCCGAGGGCAGCGGCGAGGCGAACCAGCGGGTCTACGACCCCGCCCGCACCGTCATCGAGGTACCGAGCAAGGCGCTGCTCGAGGTGCCCGGCGACCGGAGGTTCCGGTTCCTCGGCCGGCCCGGTACCCAGGTGTACCAGCTTCCGCAGGCGGTCCTCGGCAAGCACGTGCACGGCGAGATCGACCCGCATCTGTGGCAGAACGTCCGCAACGCCATCTCCTACACCGAGCTCATCCGCGACACCCTCATCGGGGCCGACCCCCAGAACGCGCCGGCCTACCGGGCGAACGCCTCGGCATACATCCGGGAACTGGAAGAGCTCGACACCTACGTGCGGGACACCATCGCCCGGATTCCGCCGTCGCGACGGCACCTGGTCACCACGCATGACGCGTTCGGTTACCTGGGGCAGGCGTACGGCGTCCAGATCTCCGGGTTCGTCACCCCGAACCCTGCCGCCGAGCCGAGCCTTGCCGACCGTCGCCGGCTCACCGAGACGATCCGCAACCTGAAGATCCCCGCGGTGTTCCTGGAGCCGAACCTGGCGGCCCGCTCCACCACCCTCAACGAAGTCGCCCGGGAGGAGAGGCTGCGTGTGTGTGCGATCTACGGCGACACCCTCGACCGCGACATCACCAGCTACGCGCAGATGATGCGGTTCAACGCCGAATCGCTGCACGACTGCCTGACCACCGACAAGCAGGGGAGAAACCAGTGACGGCAGGACGGGCGCGACACCGCACCCGCGCAACCGGAATGATCGCGCGCTGCGCGCTGGCGACGCTGATCGTGCTGACCACGGCACAGAATTCTGCGACGGCGAAGGAGCCCACCCCGGGTCTCAGCCAGTCGATCGCCGCCGACCAGCCCCTCACTACCGGCCGGGCGGAACTCTCCGCCGGACACGTCGACATCGGTCCTCGCTACGTCGACAACCAGTGGACGCTGCTGATCCACGACGGCACACAGGCACGGCCGGTGTGGCGCAACCCCGACGAGACCATCCTGCGGGTTCCCGACGCCGCGCTACAGACTGTTCCGGACGACCCGGCGTACGCCTTCCTCGGCGTCGACGCCGGCAAACGGGTGTACGTGGTGCCGCAGGTCCAGAACCCCGACGTCGTGTGGCTCGGCTGGAACACCCAGGACCCCCGGGTGATGCAGAGCATCGACCGTGGGGTCACTCTGACCCTGCTCGGCGTACGCGGACCGGGGACCCTCACGACGTATCTGCAGTCGGGTAACTTTGCCGCGCCCCAGCCGCTGTGGCGTTCCACCGAGCCGAAGGCGCAGCCCTTCTGGGCCGAGGTCAACACCCATACCCACGCCAACTGGGTCTTCACCGCCCCCGGGGTCTACCTGATCGCGGTGCAGGTGTCCGCCGACCTGATCGGCGGCGAGACGGTGTCGGCGACACGCACGCTGCGCTTCGCTGTGGGAGACGCCACCAGTGCCGACGATGCGTACGCCGCCACCGCGGACATTCCCGCGCCGGCGGGTCAGGCATCGCCCGCCGGTGACCGGGCCGAGGCCAGCGAGCCTGCCGGTGATTCCAGGACCCTGCTGCTCGTCGCGTTGGTGGCGATAGCAGCCCTGCTCGCCACCGGCCTGGTGCTTCTACTGCTGCGCGGACGAGGCGCGAAACGGCGGGCCGAGCGAGAACGCCTGACCTCGCTGTCCGGGGGTGACCGTTGAGAGCGCTGGAGGTTGATCAGCTGGACGTGGACCTCGGCGGCCGGCCGGTCCTGCGGGACATACGCCTGCACCTGGATCGGGGCGAGCTGGTCGGGTTGCTCGGTCCGAACGGCGCCGGGAAGACCACGCTGCTGCGCGCCATCCTGGCACTGACCCGTACCCGCGCCGGCCGGGTGCTGGTGGAGGGCAAGCCGTCGCGTCCCGGCCGGTCCGAGATCGGCTACGTCCCCCAGCGCCACGAGTTCACCTGGGACTTCCCGATCTCTGTCGAGCACGCCGTGATGAGTGGCCGAACCGGCCGCCTGGGTCTACTCCGCCGCCCCGGCGTCACCGACTGGCGGGCAGTCGGCGACGCCCTGGACCGGGTACACCTCACGGAGCTGCGCCGCCGACCGGTCGGCGAGTTGTCCGGTGGGCAACGCCAACGCGTCCTGGTCGCCCGGGCCCTCGCCCTCGCGCCGCGCATCCTGCTGCTCGACGAGCCGTTCACCGGACTGGACATGCCCACTCAGGAACTGCTGGGCCAGTTGTTCACCAGCCTGGCCGGCGAGGAGCACGCGGTGCTGATGACCACCCACGACCTCGTCGCCGCGGTGGACACCTGCACCCGCCTGGTCCTGCTCAACGGCCGGGTCATCGCCGACGGACACCCTGCGGACCTGCAGGACGCCGAACTGTGGACGAAGACCTTCGGCGTGAGCGAGACCTCTCCGCTGCTGAAACTCGTGAGGGCGACCTGATGTCGATCACCGATTTCCTCACTGACCTGCTCAACCCCGATCTCGCGTTCCTGCCCAAGGCACTGGCGATCGCAGTCATGTCCAGCATCGTCTGCGGCGTCGTCGGCTGCTACGTCGTACTCCGAGGAATGGCCTTCATCGGCGACGCCGTGGCCCACGCCGTCTTCCCGGGCATCGCGGTCGCCTTCGTCCTGCAGGGCAGCCTGATCCTCGGCGGCGCCGTCGCCGGTGTCGCCACCGCACTGCTGATCGCGATCTTCGCGCAGAACCGGCGCGTCAAGGAGGACTCGATCATCGGCGTCTTCCTGGTCGGCGCGTTCGCCCTCGGCATCGTGATCATCTCGCAGGCCCCCGGATACGCCGGGTCGCTGCAACAGTTCCTGTTCGGCTCGATCACCGGCATCCCGGACCGAGACCTCTACCTCGTCGGCGGCGCCGGCCTGGTCATCCTCGGCCTGGTGCTCGCCCTGCACAAGGAATTCGTCGCAGTCTGCCTGGACCGGGAGATGTCCCGCTCCATGGGGCTGGCGGTCTTCTGGCTCGACATCGTGCTCTACGTTCTGGTCACCCTGGCCGTGGTGATCTCCCTGCAGACCATCGGCAACATCCTCGTGCTCGCTCTGCTGATCACTCCCGCTGCCGCGGCCCGCCTGCTCACCGACAGACTTGGTGTGATGATGCTGCTCGCCCCGGTGATCGGCGGCGCGTCAGCGACCGTCGGGCTGTACCTGTCCTGGAGCTACGACACGCCGGTCGGTGGCACCATCGTCCTGGTCGCCACCGCCGTCTTCCTCGCCGCCTGGTTGGTCGCCCCCCGACACGGCGTGCTAACCAAACGGTGGCGGCGTCCGAGTGGGCAGGAACCCGTTGACGTCACACGACCCGCGCGGTTGTCCGACCTCGCTCACCCGCAGGACCCGTCACCGGCCGTGCGATAGACGAAGCCGCAAGAGTCCGGGACGGTGAGCAACCGGTATCCGGGAGCAGGCATCACCTCAGGAAGGCAGACCTGGCCGGTGTCGGGCGTGAGGCGCGGCCGGCAGCTCCCGGGAACGAGGCGCTGCCGGCCTGAAATAACCCTGCCCGACACCACCGTCCAAGTCCGTGGCCCGGCCACCGGAGACAATACGAATGCGATTGCCGTTTAGCACTCCACTGGGGAGCGTGTAACTCCGGCGGGCGAATCAGGGGGAGACGTGGCGGTCTCGGTGACGAGGGCGCCACGTCGGTATGGGCTCCGACCTGATGACCGGGGCGGTTCCTGTGAACGCCACCACCAAGACGGGCGCTTCGTCCCCCGATAGCGCCGCCCGCAGTGCCCAGACATGTCGGCGAGGCGCACATACTCACTGGTGCCATCGAGAAAGCGCGCCAACCTCTGTCAGTCTCTTGTGCGGCGCTGGCGTCGAGGTGCGCGGCGCGTGCCGGAATGTCGAACGCTGCGTGGGTCGGACCGTGTCCGGCGGTGACGACGACGTGTCGACCGCGCATCGTGACCTTCGCATCCCGAAAGGGTGACGCGGGCCGTGCTGGCGTTCAGGTCGGCCGTGGCCGACGTGGTGACCGCGGTCCGCACCGAGACGTCTCGCCCCGCCGCGCCGGTGCGGCCATGACCGCCTCCACCGATCAGCCCTTCCCTGCGCTATCGGAAACGACTATCGTTTGCAACAACTGTGGTCCAAAGGGGATCGCAGGGAAGGAGTTCTTCGTGCGCAAGCCCGTCCGCCTGCTGCTCGCCTCCGGGGCGGTGACCGCGGCGCTGCTCGCGGCAGCGCCACCGGCGCAGGCCACCGTGGTGACGTTCAGCTCCGGGCACGTCGACCTGGTCGATATCGCCTACGAGGCCGGCGAGCTGGAGCTCGGCGTCCACGACGAGGACAACGACGTCGAGTACGCCACCGACGAGGTCAAGATCGTCGTGAAGCGGCAGGCCAAGGTCACCGTCCCGAACGATCCCGCCTTCGGCTTCCTCGGCACCCCCGGGGTATCGAAGGTGTGGATCCTGCCCGAAATTCAGAACACCGACCTGATCTGGCCCGGCATCGCCACCGAGGAGATCGAGCCGGGTACCTTCACCGCCGACGCAATCACCCTCAGCTTGCAGTCGGTCAGCGGACCCGGGCAGCTCGCCATCTACACCGAGAACGCCGTCGGGCAGCCCAACATCCTCGCCGACAGCGGCAACGGCCTGCCCGACACCATCGCCCTGACCGCCGGCGACCACCTGCACGCCAACTGGGCCTTCGACCGCGCCGGCACCTACTGCATCACCGTCCGCGCCACCGGCACCCTCGCCGCCACCGGACAGCGGGTCACCAGCGAGCCGGCCACCCTGCACGTCGTGGTCAGGGCGTGAGCGCCGTGCGTAGCCACAGCCGTTTCCTCACCGGCCTCGCCCTGACCGCCGCGCTGCTTGTCGGCACCACCACCCCCGCAGTCGCGGCGCCGATCGTGCTGTCCAGCGGCCACGTCGACGTCATCGACGTCGACTACGCCGGCGGCGCGCTGACCGTCAACCTGCTCGACGACACCGTCAGCCCGTCGGTGGAACGCAACCCCTCCGACATCATCCTGCGCGTCCCCAACACCGCCATGGTCACCGTCCCCAGCGGCAGCGCCTGGTCGTTCCTCGGCACTGGCGGCCAAGCCTGGGTGCTGCCCCAGGCCAGCACCGCCGGATTGCTCTGGGGCGGCTGGAACACCGCCGAAGTGCCCAGCGGCGTGTTCCAGAACAACCGGGTCGCCTTCAAGCTCACCAACGTCACCGGCCCGGCCGGCTTCAGCGTCTACACCGTCTCCGGCGGCACCCCGACGGTGCTGTTCGACAGCGGCAACGGACTGCCCGACAGTCTCAACGTCAACCGCAACATCCACGCCCACGTCAACTGGGGCTTTGACGCCGCCGGTACCTACACGGTCACCTTCGAAGTCACCGGAGTGCTCGCCTCCAACGGCAGCACCATCAGCTCCGGCGCCAAGACCTGGACCTTCGAAGTCCTCCCCTGACCATCGCCACAATCAGTAGCCACACCAGCCGTTTGCCGGGGTAGGGGGTACCGGCAATCGACGGAATCGGCCGGCGCGAGTCCACCGCCCACCCTGGCCTCGCGCCGGCTGACCCGACGCCTTCGGCGTCGGCCAGCACGAGCATTCCCGGGCCGACCCGATCCACCAGATCGGCGACCAGGGTGCGTACCCCGGTACGGCACGAGCCCAACACGGCCCCGACGATCGGGTGGCTGCCGCATTCCGCGAGGGCCGCGACGTGCAGTTTCGGGTACGCCGACCCCTTCGGCCCCGATCCCATCCGCCCGAACTGCTCGACGTTGTCGGCGGTATCGGCCACGTCGAAGCTGGTCGCGTCGATGGCCATCAGGCGCCGGCGGGCAGGTCCGGTTCGCGCAGGGCGGCGCGGGCGACGGCCAGGGCGTCGATCGGGTCGGATTTGCCGTAACTGCGTGCGCCATCTCGGGCGTGGGCCATCAGTTTCGGCGGGACGCGCACGATCTGCTCGCCGGCGGTTAGCAGGTCGCGTTCCAGCAGGCGGGGCAGGTGCCGGCAGTCTTCGACCGCCCAGCGCCGGTCCGCGCCGAACCATTCGGCCCAGATCACCAGTTGTAGGTGATCCGGGGTCGTGGTGCCGCTGGTGCGTTCGCCGAGCTTGCGGCCGAGATCGTCGACGGCGACGACGGTGTGGTTGTGCTTGTGCGCGTCGATTCCGAGGGCCACCATCGGTCCTGTTCTCCCTTCTCTTCGAGGGCGAACGGGACCGGCCGGCGGGCACGCCTCAGTTGGGGCGACGCCACGCTCCTATAAGGCCGGGCAGCCAGGGCTGGCGCGCCTGCCACCGAACGCCCAGCGTCATGCTGCTGCCGCCGCCGCTCTCACACCGGCACTCGTGGGTCCATGTCGGCTGTGCCCGGCCCGCGGGCGCGCCGCTCGCCATCGAGGTGAGCGCACCAACCGTCAGCG
Source organism: Micromonospora sp. KC606 (assembly GCF_004348675.1). Classification (GTDB taxonomy): domain Bacteria; phylum Actinomycetota; class Actinomycetes; order Mycobacteriales; family Micromonosporaceae; genus Micromonospora. The sequence goes on from NZ_SMKN01000126.1 coordinate 10,252, forward strand.
CACCGTCGACAATCTGGTGGCTGAAGCCGACGCCGGCCGGGTCGCGATCTGGGTCCGGTGGGCGCTGGTCCGTTCGCGGCGCCGGCGCCGCCCGTCTGGATGGCTACCTGCGAGGTGGCCTCGCACCAGGTTGCGGCAGATAAGGACCACCGTTGCACCCGGCGCCGGCCACCGAGCGGCCGGCGCCCGCACCCACAGCCACCGACCTGTCGGCCGGCGAGCAGGCCCGACCTCTTCACCGCCTAGTAGTGCTTTGTTAGGTTCTATGTCGTTGGTTGCGGTGTAACGGTTTCACGGGTTGGTGGCAGGTGATGCAGGCGCCGGTCCAGGTCGCGAGGAGTCGTTGCAGCTCGCGGATGACGGTGTAGAGGGTCAGGCCGGCGCAGCCGCTTTTGGGTCCAGGCGCAGTTCGGTGATGAATAGATGCGTGGCGGTGACCAGGGTGACGTGGCGGTGCCAGCCGATCCAGGAGCGGCCTTCGAAGTGGTCCAGACCGAGGCCGGTTTTCAGCTCGCGGTAGTCGTGTTCGATGCGCCAGCGGATTTTGCCGTAGCGGACCAGGTCGGTGTGGCTGGTCGCTTCGGGAAGGCTGGACAGCCAGTATTTGACCGGCTCGGCCTGGTCGTCGGGCCACTGGGCGATGAGCCATCGCTCGGGCAGGAGCCCGTCCGGGTCACGGGCGACGCGGTGCCCGGCCGGACGCACCCGCAGGTTCTTCAGGCTGGGAGATTCGGTGGACGTGGATCGGCTGCCAGATTGCTGCTTGAAGAAGGCGTCGTACACGTCAACGGCCTCCTGGGTGCTCGCCGGGGACGGCACCTCGTCCGGGGGAGGTTTGCACCGTGGGTGGGGTCAACCATCACGAATCAAGGTAGCGGAGCACGGCGAGCACACGACGGTGGTCGGCGTCGGACGGCGGCAGACCGAGCTTGGCGAAGATGCTGGTGACGTACTTCTCGACGGACGCGGGGCTGACCTCGAGCGCTGCCGCGATCGCCGAGTTCGATCGGCCCTCGGCCATCAGTGCGAGCACTTGCCGCTCCCGGGCGGTGAGTGTTTCAAGTGCGAAGACCCGCCGGCTCGCCCCGAGGATCTGGGTGATTACCTCCGGGTCCAGGACCGTGGCACCGCCTGCTACCCGGGTCAGCGCGTCGAGGAAGTCGCCGACGTCGGCCACTCGGTCCTTGAGGAGGTAGCCGATGCCCTCGCAGCGCCCGGACAGCAGCCGGGTGGCGTAGCGGGTCTCGATGTACTGGGAGAGGACGAGCACCGCCACGTCGGGGTGGTCGCGGCGTAGCGTGAGCGCGGCGCGCAGCCCTTCGTCGGTGTGGGTGGGCGGCATCCGCACGTCGATGACGGCGATGTCCGGCTGGTGCTCGGCGACGGCGGCGAGCAGCGTGTGGGCGTCGGCCACCGCGGCGACCGCCTCGTGCCCGCGCCGCTGCAGTAGGTGTACGAGGCCGTCGCGCAGCAGCGCTGAATCCTCCGCGACGATGACCCGCATCGGCTCCGCCCGCTCAGGCCCGTACCGGAAGTTCCACGGTGACCACCGTAGGCCCACCGGGTGGGCTGGACAGCTCTAGCCGGCCGTCGACGGTGCCGACCCGGTGCGCCAGCCCGGTCAGGCCGCCCGCTGGCGCGGGCCGGGCGCCGCCGATGCCGTCGTCGTGCACGGTGAGCCGTAGCCAGCCGGTTCGCTCCGGGGCCAGTGTCAGGACCGCCTGCCGCGCGCCGCTGTGCTTGGCGACGTTGGCCAGCAGTTCTGCGGCGGTGTAGTAGGCGATGGTTTCGATGGCCGGGGATGGCCGGTCGGGCAGGTGGATGTCCAGTTCCACGGGGACGGCGCTGCGCGCGGACAGGGTCTGCAGCGCCGGTCCGAGCCCGGTGTCGAGCACCGGCGGGTGGATGCCGCGTACCAGGTCCCGCAACTCGGTGAGGGCCTGCTTGGCGCCCTGGTGCGCGGTGTCGACCAGGCGGAGCGCGGCCTCCGGGTCGCCGTCGGCCAGCTCGTCGCGCGCCATGCCCAGTCGCAGCGCCAGCGCGACGAGCTGCGTCTGGGCGCCGTCGTGCAGGTCGCGTTCGATCCGCCGCAGCCTTGCCGCGGCGTCGTCCATGGCCTGGGTGCGGGCCTGGCGTAGGTGGCTGGCCCGGGTCGGCCGGAGCAGGGCGCGGGCCAGCAGCCGGTCGGGCTGCACCAGTCCGCGGGCGACCCACGGCGCGGCGAGGAGCAGCAGCAGACCGGCGAGGCCGACTGCGGTTACGTACAGCCACTCCGGCATGGTCCCGTCGCCGATCGTGATGGTCACCAGGTGGGTGCCGCGTTCGTCCGTGGTGGATGGGAAGACCGTGAACCGGCTCCAAAGTGGATAGAGAGCGGCGGTCAGGCCGTAGAGGCAGAGGAACGCCGTGGCCACGGTCGCCACCATCGCGGGCGGGAGCTTCAGCACTAGGTATGCCAGCGCCCGCCAGCCGGTCGCGTCGGTCAGCCCGACCCGGATCCAGCCGAAGAGGCCGTGCGCGGCCTGCGGGCGGGGCGGAGACTCGATCGGGTCGCGCAGCAGCCCGCGCACGAGCGCCCGGTGGACCGCGGCGGGGCCGCGGGCGGCGCGGACGCCGGTGGCCAGCCAGGGCAGCCCGATCAGGGTCGCCGAGGCGACCGTGCCGGGCAGGAGCACCAGCAGTGTGTACGCGAAGCCGAGCACGGCGAGCGGGCCACCGATCACCGCGTATAGGAGCCGGGCCCAGGCCCGCCCGCCGTACGTCGCCTGTAGGAACCGCGCCACGGTACTCAGGGTGCCGGACCGGCCGCTGCGCCGACACCCGGCAGGCCCGGCCGGTTGTCCCGAAGCCGGGCGGCGGCTCACCGGGTACTCCATCCGGGCTGGGGGCCGCGAGGCTAGAAACATGATCGACGAGGTGGCCGCACGGGCGGTCGGTATCACCAAGACCCACGGACGTGGAGCCGGAGCGGTGACGGCACTGGATCGCGTCTCGGTGGAGTTCGCGCGGGCCCGCTACACCGCGATCATGGGTCCGTCGGGCTCGGGTAAGTCGACGCTGCTGCATTGCGTGGCCGGTCTGGACTCGGTCGATGAGGGCGCGGTCCACCTTGCCGGTGTCGACCTGACCCGCCTTGGCGAGCGGCAGCTCACCCGGCTGCGCCGGGACCGGGTCGGCTTCATCTTCCAGTCGTTCAACCTGCTGCCCACGATGAGCGCGGTCGATAACATCCGGCTGCCGCTCGCGCTGGCCGGGCGCCGTCCCGATCGGGTCTGGATCGACCGGTTGGTGGACGCGGTCGGGCTGCGCGACCGGCTCGGCCACAAGCCGGCCGAGCTTTCCGGGGGACAGCAGCAGCGGGTCGCCGCCGCCCGCGCGCTGGCCGGACGGCCGGCGATCGTTTTCGCCGACGAGCCGACCGGCAACCTCGACTCGGTGGCCCGCGGCGAGCTGCTCGGCTTCCTGCGCCGGTGTGTCGACGAGCTGGGCCAGACGATCGTGATGGTCACCCACGACCCGGTCGCGGCGGCGTACGCCGACCGGGCGCTGTTCCTCGCCGACGGCCGGATCGTCGACACGCTCGACGGGCCCACCGCGGAACGTGTGCTGGACCGGATGAAGAGCCTCTCGGAGGTGAGCTGACGTGCTGCGTTACACCCTTTCCAGCGTCGTGGCGCACAAGGGGCGCCTGCTGCTCACCGCGGTCGCGATCGTGCTGGGCGTGAGCCTGGTGTCTGGCACCTTCGTCCTGATCGACACGTGGCGGGCGGCCGCCGACGCGGCCGCGCACCGCCATCCGCGGGGGGTCGACGTCGTGGTCGGCGCCACACCCGACGCTGCCCCGACCACCGACGGCGAGCCGGTGTCGATCCCGTTCCGCGGGCCGGTGCCCGCCGCGCTGATCGACCGGCTGGCCCGGGTCGACGGGGTCGTGTCGGCCACCGGCGTGGTCCTCGGGCGCGCTCAGGTCCTCGGCCGCGACGGCCACCCGGTCGCCGGCCGCGAACCGATCGCCCGCACGGTTGACCCGTCGTTCGCCGCCAGCCTGCGCACCGGGCGGGTGCCGGCAGGCCCGGCGGAGGTGGTCATTGATCCGGCCACGGCCGCGACCCTGCGCATCCGCGTCGGCGACCGAATCCGGGTGGTCAGCTCCGGCGGCGCTCCGGAAACCGTCACGGTGGTGGGGCTGCTCTACCCGCCGGAGCAGGCTGGCGCGGCCTTCGTCGGCGTGCATCCGAGCGCCGCGCGGGACCTGCTCCCCCGCCCCGATCTGGTCAGCTTCGTCGAGGTGCGCGCGGCACCCGGGATCACCCAACGTGAGCTGCGGGACCGGGTGGCGGCGACGCTCGACGGACAGTACGCGGTCAGCACCGGAGCCGACCTGGACGCCGAACTGGTACGCGCCGCCGAGCCACCCCCGCTGGTCGCCCGCATCTTCCTGATCGCGAGCCTGGTCGCGCTGTTCATCGGTACCTTCCTGATCCGTAACACCTACACGATCGTGCTGGCCTCGCGGGCCCGGGAGCTGGCGCTGCTGCGCTGCGTCGGGGCGAGTCGCGGGCAACTGCGCCGCGCGGTGCTGCTGGAGGCGGCGATCGTCGGTGCGGTCGCGTCGCTGGGCGGGCTAGCGCTCGGCGTGGCGGTGGGCTGGGGCGTCGCGTCGCTGCTGAAGACGGGTGGCGCCGTCGCGGTGGACGTGACCGGCCACACCCCGCAGGTCCTGCCCCGTACCGTCGCGGTCACCCTCGCGGTCGGGATCCTGACCGCACTCGTGTCGGCCTGGAGCCCGGTGCGGCGGGCGACCCGGGTGCACCCCGTCGCGGCGCTGCACGGCGACGTGTTCGCGCTGGACCGCCCGGTGGGCCGGCTGCGCGCAGTGCTTGGTGGGCTGTTCCTGTTCGGAGGAACCGGTCTCGTGCTGGCCGGCGGGCTCGCCGATCCGGCCGTCGACGCCATGGTCGGAGCCGGGGCGGCGCTGTCCGGCCTCGGTGTGCTCGTGCTCGGCCCGGTGCTCGCACCGCCGATCGCCAGGCTGGTGGGTGCGGCCGTCCGGCGCGGGCGTGGCGTCGCCGGACGGCTCGCGGCCGACAATGCGGTCCGCAACCCGCGGCGGGCGGCGGCGACCACCCTGCCGCTGGTCATCGGGCTCGCGCTGATCGGCTTTCTCACCACCCTGGCGGCCGGCAGCCGGGCGTCGACCGTCGGCGGGTTCGACCAGACGCTGCGGGCCGACTTCCGGATGCAGGCGTTCAACCGCGACGTCGCGATGAGCCCGGACGTGCCACGGCGGCTGGCCGCGGTGCCCGAGGTGGCGGCGGTGGCCTCGTTCCAGGTGGCGGACGCCGAGCTGACCACCGGGCCGGGCCCCGACGGTGCAGCCGGGGGTGGCTCCGTGGTCGATCTGGCCGGGGTCGACCCCACCCGGCTCGCGGCGGTTCTGGCGCTGCCTGTGACCGACGGCGCGCTGGCCGATCTCGCCGACGGCGGCATCGCGCTGCGGCGCGGCATCGCGGCGGAACGGGGGGCGACGGTCGGCTCAACCGTACGTCTGCGTACGGGGGCGGGCGGCGCTACGCAGACCTTCGCCGTACGGGCGATCTACGACACCTCCGACCTCGGCGGCTACGCCGTCGCGCACCTTCCCGTCTTCGACAGCCTGATCACGCCGGCCGCATACGAGCGGCTGGTCGGCGATCCAGCGGTCGCGACGGTCTACGCGTCCGTACGCGACGGCGTGACACCGGCCGCAGCCCGCGCCGCCATCGCCCGGGCACTCGCCGACCATCCGACCGTCGAGATCACTGGCCGCGACGAACTGCGCCGGCGCGCGGCCGCCGAACTCGACCCGGCGCTGCGGGTCTACTACGCCCTGTTCGGGCTGATGATCCTGATCGCGTTGTTCGGCATCATCAACACGCTCGCGCTGTCGGCGCTCGAACGGATCCGTGAACTGGGGCTGCTGCGGGTGCTCGGGATGCAGCGCCGGCAGGTGCGGGCGATGCTGCGCTGGGAGGCGGCCATCGTGGCGGCCACCGGTACTGCGGTCGGGCTCGCCCTCGGAGCGCTGCTGGGCTGGGCCGCCACCCGGGCGTTCGACCTGTCCGCGACGGAAGTGCCGGTCGGCCTGCTCGCCGGCAGCGCGGTGGCGGCGGTGGTGGCGAGCATGCTCGCGGCGGGTCCGCCCGCCCGCCGCGCCGCCGGAGTTGACGTCCTACACGCCCTGGCCAGCGAGTAGTCGACCCGGCCTCCGCGGCGACGACCCACCGGACGGTCGCCGGCCCCGCGGCGGTCGGCGAGCGTGTTGTCGAGCACCGTTGCCTTGAACTGCTCGACGAACTGCCCAGCAACTTGCCGCTGAACTCAGCGATCGTGTCCCCCGGCCGAACCGCGCCACCGGCCCGAAGATCATGAGATTGGTGCTGACCCATACCGGCTCTTCGAAGTTGAGCGGGGTTCGCGGCTGGGGGTGACCCGGATATAGAGGGCTCGCAGCCCATCGGTGATCATCTGAGTGTCGAGTTCGGATGGTCACAAGTGAAGAGCTGCGAGCATGGTCAACGATACGACCCGGCTGCTGGGGTTGGACGGCCTGGTGGTGGAGCGGGTTGAGTTGGACGCCACCGGTGTCTCGGTGGTGAACTTGTCCACCGGTTGTGAGCAGGCGCGATGCTGCCCGGGGTGCGGGCAGCGGGCGGTCCGGGTGAAGCAGCGGGCCACGACCCGGCCGCGGGATTTGCCAGTCGCCGGGCGGCTGGTGCGGCTGCGCTGGCGCAAACGGCGCTGGTACTGCCCGACGCCGGCCTGTGCGCGTAAGTCGTTCACGGAGCAGGTCGGGCAGGTCCCGGCTCGTGCCCGGT
>NZ_SMKN01000127.1 GCF_004348675.1 Micromonospora sp. KC606
GACCCGGCCGTGACCGGCGGCCGCGGATCGTCCGGTGCTTGTTCGATGGGCGCCGGAACCGGCCCGGTCCGCCCGTCGGGCGGACCGGGCTGCGCCGCCGGTGGCTCGGTGGAGCCGGGCTGTGGGGTGGCGGACGGTTCGACCTGCTCGGTCAATGGCGTTCCTTCCCGTGACGGGGCAGTGAGCAGACGACACCGTAGCCACCAAGATCGAACCCTGCTGCCCCGCCGGACTCAGCCGTTCAGCCATTTCCAGGGGTCGATGCTCACCCGGTTGGCTCCGGGGCCGACGACGGGACGGCCGGAGTCACATCGCCCGGGTTGGGCCGCTCTGGCGTCGGGGCATCGGACGCCGCGTTCGTCGGCGTCGCGCCGGTCGACGCTGCGGCCGTGGGAACCGCACCGGTCGACGGGTCATCGGCCGGCGTCACCGTCGGGGCCGGGGCGCTCGTCGGCGCGACCCCGGGCACGGCGGGAACGGCGACCGGTGGACGGGGCCGGAAGGGCGCCTGCTCCGGGCAGTACGGGTAACCACGCTGAACCGGATTGACCTCGGGCAGGGTCGGATCGTCGCAGGCTGGCCAGCCGAGCCGGATCGGGGTGCCGTTCTGGTCGAACAGCCGCGCGTTCTCGACCAACCGGCCCTCGCTGTCGTAGACGTAGACGTCCTGCACCTGCTCGTAGGGGTTCCCCACGGAGACGGTGTCGTAGCCGTACGGGCTGTCCCAGTTGGTCCGCTCGTCCGCCCGCACGAGCACGACCAGACCGAAGACCACCAGGACGACGGCGGCTGCGTGCATCAGCCGGCGGGGCCAGCGGTTCAGCGTGCCGGTGTTGCGGCCGAGCCAGATCGAGGCGAGCACGGACCCGACCAACAGGACGACTCCGGCGACGACGCTGTGGCCGAGCCGGGGCAGCACGCCGACGTCCCCGTTGCTGCTCAGCACGCCGAGCAGCAGGGCGGCCAGGTAGCCGCGCAGCACCCACCACGCCGGACGGAGCAGCCGCAGGAACTCACCCGCCGAGGCGTACCCGAGCAGGGGCCCCAGCCGAGCGTCGACGCGGGCCAGCCGGCCACGGGCCTGGCGCACGACGGCGGCGATCCGCGACTCCAGACTCCGGCTGCCGCCCCTCGGCTCGCCCGCGCCGGCGGCGGCCCGCAACTCGGCCGCGTACACCTCCGGCTCGCCGAGGCGCTGCACCAGCGAGCCGTCCCCCTCGGCGGCGACCTCCGCGAGGTGCTCCGGCAGGTCCTCGGTCAACTCGTCGAGGAGCGCCGGTGACAGGTCGGCCAGCGCGACCCGCACCCGTCCGACGTAGTCCGTGATCTCCTGCCCCGTGACGGTCATGCCGCCATCCCCCGATCGTCGAGCAGTCTGTCCATCGTGGTGGCGAACGAGCGCCAGGTCTTGCCGGAGCGGGCGAGTTGGTCCCGCCCGGCGGCGTTGAGTGAGTAGTACTTGCGGTGCGGCCCGGACTCGCTCGGCACCACGTAGGTGGTGAGCAGGCCGGCGCCGAAGAGTCGACGTAGTGTGCCGTAGACCGAGGCGTCGCCGACCTCCTCCAGTCCGGCGACCCGGAGCCGGCGCAGGATGTCGTAGCCGTAACCGTCCTCGTCCCGCAGGACGGCGAGCACGGCCAGATCGAGCACACCCTTGAGCAGTTGTGTGGTGTCCACACTTCACACACTACTGTGCATTGCGAAATACCGTCAAGAACGCGGTAGTCGCGCAGGTACGACCGCCGACGAGAGGAGGTCGTGGTCGCGAACCTGAGAGCCTCGGCCGCGGGTGACCGGCTAGTTCGAGGCCACCTGGAGGCTCCAGGCAATGCCGTCGAGGATGTCGTGCTCGGAGGCGACCACCGAGGGCAACCCGGCCCGCTCCATGATCACGCGCAGCACCAGCGCACCCGCCCCGATCACGTCGGCCCGGCCCGGGTGCATCACCGGGATGTCCAGCCGCTGCTCACGGGTCTTCGCCAGCAGGTCGGCTGTCACGTCGGCGACCCGGTCGTACGACACCCGGGCGTGGTGGATGCGCTCCGGGTCGTACTCCGTCAGGCCCTGGGCGATCGCGACGACGGTGGTGACCGAGCCGGCGAGGCCGACCAGCGTGGCGACCTCCCGGCCGGGGACCGCCACCAGCGCGCGGTCCACCGCGACAGCGATGTCGGCCTGCGCGGCGGCGATCTCGTCCAGCCCTGGCGGGTCGCCGTGCAGGTGCCGCTCGGTCATCCGGACGCAACCGATGTCCATCGAGATCGCCGCCTGCACGCCGCCGGCGCGGGTGCCGACGACGAACTCGGTCGAACCACCCCCGATGTCGACCACCAGGTACGGCGGCTCGGCGTCGGCCGGCAGACCACGCACCGCGCCGGTGAAGGAGAGCCGGGCCTCCTCGTCGCCGGTGACCACCTCGGGAGCGACGCCCAGCGTCTGCTCCACCATGGCCCGGAAGTCGCCGGCGTTCTCCGCGTCGCGCGACGCCGAGGTGGCGCACATCCGCACCCGCTCCGCGCCGAACCGCTCGATCTCGACGGCGTAGTCGGCGAGCGCCACCCGGGTCCGCTCGATCGCCTCGGGTGCGAGCCGGCCGGTCCTGTCGACGCCCTGACCGAGCCGGACGATCTCCATCCGGCGGGTCAGGTCGACCAGCGGGGCCTGCGGCCCGGCCGACGGGTCCGGAAGGTCGGCGACCAGCAGGCGAATCGAGTTGGTCCCGCAGTCGATGGCGGCCACACGCGTCGTCACGGCAGCAACCCTACGGCAGCCGGGCCGGGCGGGCGGCCGGCACCGCGATGGCCACCGCCACCGCCGGACCCGCGCGGGATGGCTGGTCGACACGGAGCGTTCACTCAAACGTGACAAATGCTCGCCCGCCGCTACAGCCGCAACAGCATCCGGGTGTTGCCCAGGGTGTTCGGCTTGACCCGTTCCAGGTCCAGGAACTCGGCGACACCCTCGTCGTACGAGCGGAGCAGTTGCTCGTAGACCGGCTGCGGCACTGGCGCGCCGTCGATCTCGGTGAAGCCGAACGAGGCGAAGAACCGGGTCTCGAAGGTGAGCACGAAGATCCGGGCCACCCCCAGCTCCCGTGCGGCCTCGATCAGCTCGGCGACGATGCGGTGGCCGATCCGCTGCCCGCGGCAGGCCGGGTCGACCGCGACCGTGCGGATCTCGGCCAGGTCCTCCCACATCACGTGCAGCGCCCCGCAGCCGACCACGGTGCCGTCGCCGGTCACCGCGACCCGGAACTCCTGCACGTCCTCGAAAAGGGTGACGGTGGCCTTGCTGAGCAGCCGCCGGTCGTCGGTGTAGGTGTCCACGAGCCGCCGGATCCCGCGTACGTCCCCGGTGCGGGCACGGCGGACGACAACGTCGTCCGCGCTCACTCGGCAGCCGGCAGGTCCACGCAGGGACCGGCCGCCCACCACCTCTCCACCAGCGCGAGGGTCTCGTCACCGAACGGGTTGACGCCGGGCCCGGCGGCCAGCGCGTGCCCCAGGTGCACGTGCAGGCACTTCACCCGCCCCGGCATCCCGCCGGCAGAGGTGCCGGCGATCTCCGGCACCTCGCCGATCGCCTGTCGGCGGGTGAGGTAGTCCTCGTGCGCCGCATGGTACCGGGCGGCCAACTCCGGGTCGGTGGCGAGGCGGTCGGCCATCTCCTTCATCAGCCCTGCCGACTCCAGCCGGCTGCACGCCGCCGTCGCGCGGGGGCAGGTCAGGTAGAACAGCGTCGGAAAGGGGGTGCCGTCGGCCAGCCGGGGGGTCGTCTCCACCACGTCGGGCAGGCCGCACGGGCAGCGATGGGCCACCGCCCGGGTGCCCCGGGGCGGGCGTCCGAGCTGCGCGGCCACCGCGGCCAGGTCGGCCTCCGTGGCCGGTTCGCGCCTCGGCGGAGGGACGGAGTCCGCCGCCGGCTCCTGCGGTGGTACGACAGTCACGGTGCCCATCTCTCGTTCGGTGCCGGGGTGCTGCTCACTGGTCGGGGCGGTCGTCGTTCGCCGCGCGCACGCTCGACCACAGCGTGTCGTACCAGGGATCGGGGGTCTTCGACGGGGCCTTCGGCCGCCCGGCCGCGGCCTCCCGGGCGGCGCCCTCCGGGTCGTGCAGCACGATCACCGGGGTCTCGCCCGGCGGGACCATGTAGAACCGCTCCCGCGCCTTGATCTTGATGTATTCCTTGTCCTGCCACTTCGCGGCCTCGGCCGACAGCCGGGCGATATCCTGCCGCTGGGCGGCCTGGGCGGCTTCCATCCGCTCGATGTTCACCTGTTGGTCGAGGTAGACCCGGACCGGATAGGTGTACGCCAGGGCTAGCGCGATCAGTACCGCGAAGAGCACGGTGGCCCGGCCGGTGATGCGTCGGGGGTGAGGTGCGGTCAGCCGCTTGATCGTGCCGCCGGCCGCCGTCCGCCGGGCGGCGGCGGGGCGGCTCGCGGAGCGTACGCCGTCGGCGACCCGCGCCCGCCCGGCGCCGCTCCGCGGCTCGGCGCGGACCCCACCGTCACGGACCGACGCCCGGGCGCGGGCCCCGCCCGGCCGACCGGTCGGTCGGCGGGCGGGACGCGGGCCACCCGGTGTGCGGCGCTGCTGCATCGTCACACCCCTCCCCCGAGGCTTCGCGTTCTCAGGCGGAACGGTAGCGCGGGAACGCGCCCGCGCCGGCGTACCGCGCCGCGTCGGCCAGCTCCTCCTCGATGCGCAGAAGCTGGTTGTACTTCGCGACCCGGTCCGAGCGGGCCGGGGCACCGGTCTTGATCTGCCCGCAGCCGGTAGCCACGGCCAGGTCGGCGATGGTGGTGTCCTCGGTCTCGCCGGAGCGGTGGCTCATCATGCAGGTGAAGCCCGCCCGGTGGGCCAGGTCCACCGCGTCGAGGGTCTCGGTCAGCGAGCCGATCTGGTTGACCTTCACCAGCACCGCGTTGGCGGCCTTCTCGGCGATTCCCCGGGCGATACGCTGCGGGTTGGTGACGAACAGGTCGTCTCCGACGATCTGGATCCGGTCACCCACGGCGGCAGTCAGGGTGGCCCAGCCGCTCCAGTCGTCCTCGGACAGCGGGTCCTCGATGGAGACGATCGGGTAGTCGCCGGAGAGCTTGGTGTAGTAGTTGCTCATCTCCTCGGCACTCTTCGCGCTGCCCTCGAAGGTGTAGTTGCCGTTGTCGAAGAACTCGGTGGCGGCCACGTCGAGGGCGAAGACGATGTCGGTGCCCAGCCGGTAGCCGGCCTTCTCGACCGCCTCGGCGATCAGGTCCAGCGCGGCGGCGTTGGTCGGCAGGTTCGGAGCGAAGCCGCCCTCGTCACCCAGGCCGGTCGACAGGTCCTTCTTCTTCAGCACCGACTTGAGCGCGTGGTAGACCTCGGTGCCGGAGCGCAGCGCCTCGCGGAAGCTGGGCGCGCCGATCGGCGCGATCATGAACTCCTGGATGTCGACGTTCGAGTCGGCGTGCGCCCCACCGTTGAGGATGTTCATCATCGGCACCGGCAGCAGGTGCGCGTTCGGGCCGCCCAGGTAGCGGAACAGGCTCAGCTCGGCGCTGCCGGCGGCGGCCTTCGCCACGGCCAGCGAGACACCGAGGATGGCGTTGGCCCCCAGCTCGGCCTTGTTGTCCGTGCCGTCGAGGTCGAGCATCTTCTGGTCGATCAGCCGCTGCTCGCTTGCCTCGTACCCGATGAGCTGGTCGACGATCTTGTCCTCGATGTTGGCGACCGCCTTCTCGACGCCCTTGCCCTGGTAGCGGTCGGAGTCACCGTCGCGCAGCTCGATCGCCTCGAAGGCGCCGGTGGAGGCGCCGGACGGCACCGCCGCGCGGGCGATCGTGCCGTCGTCGAGGCCCACCTCGACCTCGACCGTCGGGTTGCCCCGCGAGTCGAGAATCTCCCGGGCCACGATTCCCTCGATGGTTGCCACTGAGTCGCTCCTCGTTCGTGTGTGCGAGTCCGGTAGGGCCGCGACGGTGCGGCTGGGGCAGGTGTTGAACGCAGCGTATCGGGCGGCGACCCAGTCCATGGCGTCGCCCGGGTCCCGGCCCGCCTCGTGGACCGCGCGACCGCCCGGACATTCCCGGATTCTCCGGCCTCAACCGGCAACGGGTTTGCGTCCGGTGGACCCGATCGACCAGGCTGGTCGTCATGCCCGCCGTCTCGCCCACGCTTCGCGTGCTCACCGTGTCGGTCATCGCGTCGCTCTCGGTCACCGGTTGCCAGGGCCTGGCCGACACCGGCCGGGTCCTCGGCCGGTCCGATCTGGTCAACGACCTGGCCGCGCGGCTGGACGGGGCGCTGAGCGAGACCTGGGCCGCCGACTACCAGCTCGGCGGGGGCCGGACCGCCTCCATCGCCCAGACGCAGGAACCGCTCCGCTCGACGTACACCTGGCCGGCCGGCAAGATCACCGTCACCCCGGAGGCGGTCACCCAGTGCGAGACCGCCGGTGGGCGTACCGCCTGCACCGTGCTGCCCCCGGCGGTCACCGCCGGCAAGCCGTCGGTGCTGCTCTACGCCGAGGCGAAGAAGCGTGGCCTGGTCACCCCACCGGCGGTGATGGGCCTGCTCACCGACGCCGCCCTCGACCCCGACGCGGTGATCACGCAGAGCGACACGACGGTGGCCGGGCATCATGCCACCTGCGTGGATGTCCGGCGCTCCACCGGCACCTTCCACACCTGCGTGACCAGCGACGGCGTGCTGGGCAGCTTCACCGGCACCCTCGACGGCCGGTCCGCCGAGGTGACGCTGAGCCGCTTCTCCACGGCGGTGGACGCCACCGCGTTCGAGCTGCCCGCGGGTGCCGGCGTGGTGGACCGCCGCCCGCCCCCCTCCTGACCCGGGATCAGATCCCGAGCAGGGTACGCAGGTGACGCGGCGGCGGGCAGTCGTGTGCCAGCATCGCGTCGTGCCACTCGCGCACCGACACGCCGGCCGGCCGGGCACGGGCGATGTCCGCCATCTCGCTCCACCCCACGAAGTACGTGGAGAGCTGGGTGGAGGTGAGCAGCGCCCGCCGCCACTTGCCGGCCGCCTCGCCCTCCTCCTGGAAACCCCGCCCGGTCATCAGCGCCATCGCGTCGGCCTCGGGCAGCTCCGCACAGTGCACGAGCTGGTCGAGCAGCGCGTTGATGGTCATCCGTAGCTGCATCTTGAGCTGCTGCAACCGCACCGGCAGCCCACCGAAGCCGAGGCCGGCCATCAGCTCCTCGGCGTGCACCGCCCAGCCCTCGATGAACACCCCGGACTCGGTCAGCGGGCGGACCCGGGTCGGGCCGGCGTACCGGCGGGCGTGGGCGAGTTGGAGGAAATGCCCCGGCATCGCCTCGTGCACCGTCAGGTTGCGGATCATGTGGTCGTTGTACTCGCGGTAGAACGACTCGACCCGGTTTGCGGGCCACCCCGCCGGGGTGGGCGCGATGCAGTAGAAGGTGGGCAGGTCCGCCGTCTCCAACGGGCCGGGCGAGTCGCAGTAGGCGACCGCCACCCCCCGGGCGAACTCCGGCATCTCCTGAATCACGCACGGATCGTCGACCAACGTCACCAGGTCGTGGGCGCGGACGAAGTCGGTCGCCTCGTCCAGGGTGACCGAGGCGAGGTCCACGATCGTGTGGTCGTCCGGGTGCTCGGCGGCGAGCAGGTCCAGCGCCCGACGTACCGTCTCGTCGTCGGCCGGCCCGCCGACCAGCTCGACCGCCGCCGCCCGGATCTCCTCGGTGACCCGGTCCAGGTTGGCCCACGCCCGCCGCTGGATCTCCGCCGCGCCCAGCTCCGTGTCGAGGGTGTGCCACAGCCGCGCCTCCCAGCGCCGCCGCCCCAGCCGGGGATCGCGGCCCGGGCCGGCGTCTGCCGCCAGGCCGCCCCGTAGCCAGGCCACGAACTCCTCCACCGCCGCGATGGCCGCGGTGGCCGCCGGCCCCAACCGGTCGTACCCCGCGGGCGCCTGGGCCAGCAGCGCCGGCACCTCGTCGCGAATCAGCGCCGCCGTGCCGGTGAACTGCCCGACCGCCGTCTCGGCGTGGATCCGCGGCATGTCGCGCAGCGTCGCCCGCGCGGTCGCCAGGGCGTCGGGTACGGCCGTCAGCCTCCCCGCCAGGTGGGTCAGCCGCTCCTCCACCGGTGCGTACGGGCGGGCCAACAGGGCGTGCAGCAGCGGGCCCGGGTTGTGCCGCAGCGGATCCCACTCGTGGCTGCGGATCTCGGCGTTCTCGAACAACGCCCGGTCCACGAACGAGCTGAGCAGCGCGTGGTCGACCTGCTCGTCGACGTCGAGGGCGTCCGCGTCCAACTCGGCGAGCGCGTCGGCGGCCTCCTTCAGCATCGCCTGGTCCGCCGCGACCGCGTCGGTGGAGAGGTCGGGCAGCCGGTCGGCGTACCGATGGTCACCGACCGACGTGGCAAGGCCGGGGCGGCTCTCCAGCAGGGCTTCCACGATCCGCTCGGCGAGCGGCACGAAGGATTCCATTCCGAAACCCTACCGATCGCGGGAGCCGCCGGACGATGATCAACCAGGGTTGCGGGCGGGCCCTTCGGCGGCCCGGACCGCGTCGGCGTACGCGAGTGTGGTGCGGCGCAGCGCCGCCTCCGGGTCGATGCCAGCCTCCCGGGCGGCGGCGACAGTGGCCAGCAGGCTCGCGCCCAGTCTCGCCTCGGGGTCGACCTGCGAGTCGGCCAGCGGGGGCGGGACGGCCAGGCCGACCCGGCCGGCCCGGTCCAGGATCTTGGCGGCCAGGGCGAGCGCGGGCTGGCTCAACGCGATGCCGTCGAGCACCGACGCGCGGCCCTTCTCGGCCCGCTTGATCTCCTCCCAGCTCGCCTCGATCTCCGCCAGGGTGCTCGCCTCGCCACCGGCGAAGACGTGCGGATTGCGGCGGACCATCTTGTCCACCAGGACACCGGCCACGTCGTCGACGTTCCACCGCTGGGCCTCGGGCAGGTTCTCCGCCAGCCGCGCGTGCAGCAGCACCTGGAGCAACACGTCGCCCAACTCCTCGCGGAGCGCGTCGGTGTCGTCGGCGCTGATCGCGTCGTACGCCTCGTAGCACTCCTCCAACAGAAAACCGGCGAGGCTGCGGTGCGTCTGCGCCCGCTTCCACGGGTCGCCGCCCGGGGAGGCGAGCCGGTCCATCACCTCGACCGCGTCCAGCAGCCGGGCGCCGGGCGGATCCCACGAGCCGTACATCAGCTCCAGCTCGGCCAGCCCGGGCTCCCGGGCCAGCCGCAGCCCCAGCTCCCGGGCCAGCGACTCGTCGCCGGTCGGCCCGGCCAGCCAGACCGCCGAGCCGTGCTCGGCGACCGCGTTGAGCAGCGCCTGGGTTGCGTCGGCGTCGACCACGGTGACCTCGACGCCCGCCGCCCGCACCGCCGCCGTCAGCTGGCTCTCCACGCCGGTCAGCACCGGCGCGGAGCGTACGACGTCCCAGGCGGCGGCGGTCAGCAGGCCGGCGGGCAACCGGGGCGAGGTGACCAGCAGGACGATCCGGGCGCAGGTGCTCAGGGCGCCACCGCCCCGTTCTGCTCGGCCGGGGTGACGGCCGGCTCGGGGGTCGAGACCTCGGTGACCGGGCTGCTGGCCTCGACGTACGGCAGGGCGTAGAAGATCAGCTCCTGGCCCCTGTTCACAAAGGACGGCACCCCGAGGGGCGTGAAGCGCGGGTTCACCGAGAGGTCGACCTTGTCGGCCTGCTCCTCCATCGCCGCGCTGAGGGCCGCCGCCGAACGCACGAAGCCACCGTCGCCGAAGAGCTGCCGCACCTGGGCCACGGTCAGCCCGGGCTGAACCCCGCCAGCCTTCGCGATGGCGTGGTAGACCGCCATCACCGACTCGTCGCTCAGCTCGGCCGGCGGCAGCTTCTGGTTGAGCGCCATGGAGATGTCCACCCACTCGCCCCACAGCTGCGCGTACTCGGCCTGCGGCGGCATCCGCAGCTCCGGGGCGAGCTGCTCCGGGGTGAACTGGTCGGTCACCGACAGGCCCCGCTCGGCCACGATCCGCTTGCCGAGATCAATGCTGACCAGCAGGTTCACCACGTCCTGCCGGGTCACCGCCGAGCGGAGCTGATCCGCCGTGGGGACGGCGCCGGCCTCGGCGGCCTGCTGCCGCACCGCGTCAGCGAAGCGCGACTGGGCGTCGTCGTAGACCTCGTCCACCCGGGCGACCGAGTAGGTGCGGTCCCCGACGTACGCCGCCACGTCCGGCGACATCCTGCCGCAGGCGGTCAGGGAGAGGACACCGAGAGCCGCGACGCTGGCGGCGGCGATGAGACGGCGAGCACGCATGACCGTCACTCTCTCATGCCCTCTCCGCTGCGGTGACGGCCCCCACCCTCCTCGCCCGCCGGGTCATGCCTCCACTCCGGCCCGCTCCTCGGGCTCGCCGTGTCACCCTCCGCTCGCCACCGCGGGGCGGGCAGAACCGGCCCGCTCCTCGGGCTCACCATGTCACCCTCCGCTCGCCACTGCGGGGCGGGCAGAACCGGCCCGCTCCGCGGGCTCACCATGTCACCCTCCGCTCGCCACCGCGGGGCGGGCAGAACCGGCCCGCTCCGCGGGCTCGCCCAGCACGTCGGAGAGGAGTTGGGCGCACCACTCGAGCAGGGCCTGGTCGCGCAGCGGCTCGCCACCCACCCGACGGGTGCTCGGCCGGGGCACGCTGACCTGGTCGAGCGCGGATTTGTAGACCGAGTCCGGGTGGTAGCGCTTGAGGCGCAGCTGCTTCGAGTCGGGCAGCGGCAGCGGGCTGAACCGGATGAGCTTGCCCTGCATCGACACGTCGGTGAGGCCGTACCGGCGCGCCAGCAACCGGAACCGGGCCACCGCCACCAGGTTCTGCACCGGGGCGGGCGGCTCGCCGTAGCGGTCAGTCATCTCGGCGACCACCTCGCGCAGCCGCTCGGGGTCGCGCGCCTCGGCGAGCTTGCGGTACATCTCCAGGCGCAGCCGCTCCACGCCGACGTAGTCGTGCGGCAGGTGCGCGTCGATCGGAAGGTCGATCTTGACGTCGGCCTCCTCCTCGGTGCGCTCGCCCTTGAACGCCGACACCGCCTCGCCGACCATCCGGACGTACAGGTCGAAGCCGACGCCTTCGATGTGACCTGACTGCTCGCCGCCGAGCAGGTTGCCGGCGCCCCGGATCTCCAGGTCCTTCATCGCCACGTACATGCCGGCGCCCAGCTCGGTGTGCTGGGCGATGGTGGCCAGCCGCTCGTGCGCGTGCTCGGTGAGCGGCTTGTCCGGCGGGTAGAGGAAGTACGCGTACGCCCGTTCCCGGCCCCGGCCGACCCGACCCCGGATCTGGTGCAGCTGGGCCAGGCCCAAAAGGTCGGCCCGCTCCACGATCAGGGTGTTGGCGTTCGGGATGTCGATGCCCGACTCGACGATCGTGGTGCAGACCAGGACGTCGAACTCCTTCTCCCAGAAGCCGATCATCACCTTCTCCAGGGCCTCCTCGCCCATCTGACCGTGCGCCACCGCCACCCGCGCCTCGGGCACCAGCTCGCGGATCCGGCGGGCCGCCCGCTCGATCGACTCGACCCGGTTGTGCAGGTAGAAGACCTGCCCGTCGCGGAGCAGCTCGCGGTGGATGGAGGCGGCCACCTGCCGGTCGTCGTGCGCCCCGACGAAGGTGAGCACCGGGTGCCGCTCCTCCGGCGGGGTCGCGATGGTGGACATCTCCCGGATGCCGGTGATCGCCATCTCCAGCGTCCGGGGGATCGGGGTGGCCGACATGCTCAGCACGTCGACCGAGGCCCGCATGCTCTTGAGGTGCTCCTTGTGCTCGACGCCGAAACGCTGCTCCTCGTCGACGATCACCAACCCGAGAGACTTGAACCGGGTGGCCGCCTGGAGCAGCCGGTGGGTGCCGATGACGATGTCGACGGTGCCGTCGGCGACCATCTCCAGCGTCCGCTCGCTCTCCTTCGGCGTCTGGAACCGGGAGAGCTGCCGGATGGCCACCGGGAACTGGCCCATCCGCTCGGCGAACGTGTTGTAGTGCTGCTGCACCAGCAGGGTGGTGGGCACCAGCACCGCCACCTGCTTGCCGTCCTGGACCGCCTTGAACGCCGCCCGGACCGCGATCTCGGTCTTGCCGTACCCGACGTCGCCGCAGATCAGCCGGTCCATCGGGACGGTCTGCTCCATGTCCCGCTTGACCTCTTCGATCGCGGCGAGCTGGTCCGGCGTCTCCTGCCACGGGAAGGCGTCCTCCAGCTCCCGCTGCCACGGGGTGTCCGGGCCGAACGCGTGCCCCCGGGACGCCTTCCGGGCGGCGTAGAGCTGGATCAGCTGGGCGGCGATCTCGCGGACCGCCTTGCGGGCCCGGGCCTTGGACTTCTGCCAGTCCGATCCACCCATCTTGTGCAGGGTGGGCTGCTCGCCGCCGACGTACCGGGAGAGCTGGTCGAGCTGGTCGGTGGGGACGAACAGCCGGTCGCCGGGCTGGCCGCGCTTGCTCGGGGCGTACTCGATGACGAGGTACTCGCGGCTGGCGCCGTTGACCGTGCGCTGCACCAGCTCGACGTACCGGCCGATGCCGTGCTGCTCGTGCACGACGTGGTCGCCGGTCTTGAGCTCCAGCGGGTCGATGGTGTTGCGCCGCCGGCTCGGCATGCGGCGCATGTCCCGGGTGGAGGCGCCCCGGCCACCCGTGACGTCGTAGCCGGTGAGCAGCACGAACCGGGACGCCTCGTCGACGAAGCCGGCGGTCAGCCGGCCGCAGGAGATCAGCAGCTCGCCGGGGGCCGGCGCGGCCGGCACCTGGTCGACCAGACGGGCGCCGAGACCCGCGTCGTGGAGCACCTCGACGGCCCGCTGGGCAGGGCCGTGGCCCTCGAAGACCAGCGCGATCGACCAGCCCTCGCCGGCCCAGCGCTTGAGGTCGTCGACCACCCGGGCGGTCTCGCCGTGGTAGAGCGGGGCGGGCTGGGCGGCCAGGGTCACCGCGATGGCGTCGTCCGGGGCGACGTCGACCTCGCTGGGCGCGTCCTCCCACGGCTGCCGGGCCGGGGCGTTGGCGTCGGCCTCGACCAGGCCGAACGGCGCGAGCGTCCACCACGACTGGCGCAGGGTACGGGCGTGCGCGCGGACGTCGGCGAGGGTCCGGAACGCGGCGGCGCCGACATCCACCGGGGCCTGCCCGCCGGTCGCGGCGGCCTGCCAGCTGGCCTGGAGAAACTCGTCGGAGGTCCGGACCAGGTCGTGCGCCCGGGTGCGGATCCGCTCCGGGTCGCAGAGCAGCACGTGGGTGCCGGCCGGCATGCAGTCCAGCAGCAGCTCCATCGAGTCGGCGCCGATCAGCGCCGGGGCGAGGGACTCCATACCCTCGACCGGCATGCCCTCGGCCAGCTTGTCGAGAATCTCGGCCAGCTCCGGGTGCTCCTCGGCGAGCGCGGCGGCCCGCTTCCGCACCGCCGGCGTGAGCAGCAACTCCCGGCAGGGCGGGGCCCACAGCTGCGGAACGCCGGAGATGGTGCGCTGGTCGGCGACGGCGAAGGTGCGGATCTCCTCCACCTCGTCGCCCCAGAACTCGATCCGGGACGGGTGCTCATCGGTGGGCGGGAAGACGTCCAGGATGCCGCCACGGACGGCGAACTCGCCCCGTTTGGTGACCAGGTCGACCCGGGCGTACGCCATGTCGGTGAGCCGGCGGGCCACCTCCTCCAGGTCCGCCTCGTCACCGGCGGCGAGCTGCACCGGCTCCAGATCGCCGAGCCCCTTGAGCTGCGGCTGGAGCAGCGACCGGACGGGGGCCACGACCACCCGCAGGGCGCCGGCCCGGCCGTGCGCGTCCACCGACTCCGGGTGCGCCAGCCGGCGCAGCACGGCCAGCCGCCGGCCGACCGTGTCGGAGCGCGGCGAGAGCCGCTCGTGCGGCAGCGTCTCCCAGGACGGGAAGACCGCCACCTGCTCCGCCGGCAGCAGGCTGCCCAGCGCGGCGGCCAGGTCGTCGGCCTCGCGGGTGGTGGCGGTCACCGCGAGCACGGGACGCCCGGCCCCACCGGCCGGCTCGTCGGCCGCGACGGCGGCGACGGCGAACGGGCGCAGCGCGGCCGGGGCGGTGAGGTCCAGGCCGTCCACCTGGGCGGCACCGGAGCGCGCCAGGTCGCGCGCCCGGGCCAGCCCGGGGTCGGCCAGGGCGGCGGCGAACAGTCCGGTGAGCATCAGTGATCACTTCCCGCGGGGATGGCACACGACGATCACCCCTCGCCCGGTCGGGACGGGGGGTGCACGCCTCGACACTATCTCCACGGGAGCCGATCGGCCGCCGCGCCGTCGAGGAACATTCCGCAAGATCCACGCCAGCTGCGGCAGGTAGCGCTATCGGGCCCCCCGGACACCGCCGTTTCCCGCCGGTGGCGCGGTGGTCTTCCCGCCGGTGGCGCGGTGGTCTTCCCGCCGGTGGCGCGGTGGTCTTCCCGCCGGTGGCGCGGTGGTCTTCCCGCAGGTCGCGCGGTGGCCGGCGGGCCTCCGGGCGTGTCGGGCCACAACGGGAGCGGGGGATCTTGACGAGGCGGGCGGCGGATGGTCGGCTGGGGCCATGACGGGGCAGCATCGCGCACAGTTCGACGCGGACATCACCTTCGCCAACGGCGGCGGCCTGCGGGCCGACGGTTTCCGGCTGGACATCGCCGGTCCGGAGATCGATGACGACGACCTGGCGGCACTCCTCGTCCGGCACCTCGGGCTGCTGATGGTGGACGAGGTGCGGATCAGCAACAAGACGATCATCGAGGAGCCGCACAAGGGCGGCCGGGGCGTTGCCGCACCAGGCACCGGTGACGCCCGACGCCTGGTTGAGCTGAGCCACGTCATCACCGACGGCATGGTCACCCTGCCCGGCTGGCCGGTGCCCCGGATCACCGAGTGGCTGACCCGGGAGGCATCCCGGGCGAACTACGCCCCGGGCACCGAGTTCCAGGTGGGCCGGATCGACATGATCGCCAACACCGGCACCTACCTGGACGCTCCGGCGCACCGGTACGCCGACGGGGCGGACCTCACCGGCGTACCGCTGGACCGCCTCGCCGATCTGCCCGGGATCCTGGTCCGGGTGCCCGCCGGGACGCGGGCGGTGGACCGGCTACTGCTGGCTCCGTACGACGTGGCCGGGCGGGCGGTGCTGCTGCACACCGGCTGGTCCGCGCACTTCGGCACCGACCGGTACGCCGCACCCGACGCGCCCCACCTGACCGCCGACGGGGCAGCGGCGCTGGTCGAGGCGGGCGCGACCCTGGTCGGCATCGACTCGATCAACATCGACGACATGAGCCCGGCCGCCCGGGGCGAACGTCCCGCGCACAGCACGCTGCTGGCCGCTGGAATCCCCGTCGTCGAGCACCTGACCGGCCTGGACGCGCTGCCGCCGGAGGGATTCCGGTTCACCGCCGCCCCGCCGAGGGTTGCCGGGATGGGCACCTTCCCCGTCCGTGCCTTCGCGCTCCGCTGAGTCGCCCCCGCCCCGTCGCCCGCCGACCATCGCCCGTCAACCTCGTCGCGGCACAAGATCCACTCTGGTTGCGCCAGATCGGCGTGTCCCGTTATCGGGACACCACCACCTGGCGCAATCGGAGCGGCGAGGTCGACCGGTCAGGCAAAGCGCGGTTCAGGCCACCCGGAGTGGAGTCGGGCCCAGCCCTCGCACCAACCGCCGGGACAGGTACGCGAGGGCGCGGGACTGGGCCAGGTCGATTGGTGCCTACACCGAGAAGCCACGCCCTATCGACTCGTTGACCCAGCGCATCGAGTCGGGCGAGTCTCCACCGGGCGCCAAGCTGCCGTCCGGCACGGGACTCTGCCTTGAGTTCGACGTCTCTCGCCAGGTGGTGCGATCCGCCATTGACTGGCTGAAGGCGCGTGGGCTCGTTGACGGCGCACCTGGAGCGGGTGTATTCGTTCGCGAGCCCGGCGCTCAGTAGCGGACGCGAATCCGCCGCTCGCCCGCGTCCACCCGGATCTCCCCACCGTACGGGAGGATGAGCTGCGGGTCGGTGTGCCCGAAGTCGACGTCGAAGACCACCACCGGGTCGTCGGCGTACGGCGCGAGCGCGTTCAGCACCGCCTCCCGCTGTGCCTCACCCCAGGCGATCCGCTGCTCCAGCGTGTTCGGGTTGCCGAAGTCCCACGCCTTGGGGCGGGCAACCACGATCGCCGGGAAGGCGGAGAGAAACCCGCGCTCCCCCATGTTCCGGATAATCCGGAAAACCTCCTTCGCGGTGGGCATCTCGTTCGAGGTCTCGATGACCAGCACCGACCCGGCCAACTCCCCGGCCGACGGCACCCGATCGGCGGCCATCAGCCAGTGCAGAATCTCCAGGCAGCCGCCCCAGGTCCGCCCCTGCACCACGCGCGGAGGACCCTGCCAGCGCCACCCCTCACCCGGGAGCATCTCCGGCTCAAACGTCAACGTTTCCGGCTCGGTCCACGGGTTCGGCTTGTCACCCCACTCGGTGGCGGGGGTCAGCTCGTACCAGCCGGAGGCGAGCAGGGCGGCGCGCAGCGAGTCGAACGTCAGCGGGTGCGGCCGGCCGGGCCGGCCGAGGTGCACCAGGACCGACCCGCCGTGGTACGCCACGATCCCGAGGCGGTACAGGTGGTTGAGGATGTTGGTGTTGTCCGAGTAGCCGAAGTACGGCTTCGGGTTTGCCCGGATCACCACGTCGTCGAGGAACGGGGTGACGGTGATCAAGTCGTCCCCGCCCACGGTGGCCAGGACGGCGGTGATCGTCGGATCGGCGAAGGCGGCGCTGACGTCCCGGGCCCGGTCCCTCGGGTCGGCCCCCGCCAACCGGGTCGTCGGGAACTCGACGGGCTCCAGGCCGAACTCCTCGCGCAGCCGGCGCAGTCCCAGCTCGTACACGTGGGGAAAGAGCGCCGGCAGGCCGGCGGAGGGCGAGACCACCGCAACCCGGTCGCCCGGCTTCGGCTTGGGGGGATAGCTCGGGTACGCCATCCCCGGACGGTACCGACGGCGCCACCCGCTCCGCCCGATAGCCCGCACCCTCAGTCCAGCGCCCCGCGCGCCACCGCCGACCCAATCAGGGTGGCCGGGATGGATATCTTCC
>NZ_SMKN01000128.1 GCF_004348675.1 Micromonospora sp. KC606
GCCCGGTGGTGGGAACTGCCCCGGCGGGGCGTACTGCGGCGGGACCGCGTACCCCTGGGGGATCGGACCGGCGGGCGGCGCGAAGCCGCCGGCGGCGGGCGACTGCCCACCGGCCGGCGGCGTCGGGTACGTCGGAGGCTGGGTCACGCCCGACAGTGTTACAGGTTGCCGCGCTTCTCCTGCTCCCGCTCGATGGCCTCGAAGAGCGCCTTGAAGTTGCCCTTGCCGAAACCGAGCGAGCCGTGCCGCTCGATGAGCTCGAAGAAGACGGTCGGGCGGTCCTGGACCGGCTTGGTGAAGATCTGGAGCAGGTAGCCGTCCTCGTCCCGGTCGACGAGGATCCTGCGGGCCTTCAGCTCCTCGATCGGCACCCGGACCTCGCCGATCCGGGCCCGCAGCTCGGGGTCGTCGTAGTACGAATCCGGGGTGTCCAGGAAGTCCACGCCGGCCGCCCGCATCGCGTCGACGCTGGCCAGGATGTCGTTGGTGGCCACGGCGATGTGCTGCGCGCCCGGACCCTGGTAGAACTCCAGGTACTCGTCGATCTGTGACCGCTTGCGGGCGACCGCCGGCTCGTTGAGCGGGAACTTCACCTTGCGGGTGCCGTTGGCGACGACCTTGCTCATCAGCGCGGAGTAGTCGGTGGCGATGTCGTCGCCGATGAACTCGGCCATGTTCGAGAAGCCCATGACCCGCTTGTAGAAGTCCACCCACTCGTCCATCCGGCCGAGTTCGACGTTGCCGACCACGTGGTCGACCGCCTGGAAGAAACGCTTCGGCTGGAGGCCGGCGTCGATCATGGGCTGCCGGTCCGCGATCGGGTTGCGGGCCACGAAGCCGGGCAGGAACGGGCCGGTGTAGCGGGACCGGTCGACCAGGGTGTGCCGGGTGTCGCCGTACGCGGCGATGGCCGCCAGCCGGACCGTGCCGTGCTCGTCGGCGACGTCGTGCGGCTCGACCAGGCCGGTCGCGCCCCGACCGACGGCGTGCGCGTACGCGGCGTCGACGTCCGGCACATCCAGGGCGATGTCGCAGACGCCGTCGCTGTGTTTCGCGACGTGGTCGGCGCCCTCGGCGTCGGGGCGGACCACGCCGGTGAGCACGAACCGGGCCGAGCCGCTGGTCAACACGTACTGGGCGTGGTCCCGGCAGCCCTGCTCCGGCCCTCGGTACGCCACGCAGGTCATCCCGAACGCCGTGGAGTAGTAGTGCGCGGCCTGCTTGGCGTTGCCGACCAGGAAGTGCACGTGGTCGAGGCCCCTGACCGGGAACGGGTCGTGCCTGATGTCGTGGTCGACGGCGCCGACGAGCTGGTCGATGTCGACGTCGTCGGTCGGTCGGTCGATCGCCTGGGTCATGGTGGTCTCCCTCGCGTACCGGCCGGCCTCGTGGGCCGCCGTGCCTGCGCTCTTTCCGGGACTATCACCGGGTCCGGCAGACTGAGCAACTGTCACCGGTTTCGCTGGTCAGCTTGCACATTCCGTAGAGTGGAGACGCATGAACGCTGGGCAGGATGTACAGCTCGACGAGCTTGACGCCAAGCTGATCCAGCTGCTCGCCGAGGAGCCCCGGATCGGGGTGCTGGAGTGTTCCCGTCGCCTCGGCGTGGCCCGTGGCACCGCCCAGGCCCGGCTGGACAAGCTCGTCGGTCGCGGGGTGATCGGCGGTTTCGGGCCGGAGGTCTCACCGGCCGCGATCGGCTTCGCGGTGACCAGCTTCGTCACCCTGGAGATCAGCCAGCGGCACGGGCACGACCCGGTCACCGCCCACCTGGCCGCCATCCCCGAGGTGCTGGAGGCGCACACGATCACCGGCTCCAGCGACCTGCTCTGCCGGATCGTGGCGCGCTCCAACGCCGACCTGCAACGGGTGATCGACCAGATCGTCTCGTACGAGGGCATCCGCCGCGCCTCCACCATCATCGCCCTCGCCGAGCAGATCCCCTACCGCACCCTCCCGCTGATCCACTCCGCGGCCCGGCGCTGAGGCCCGGCGCAGAAAGGACGGCGACACTCCGGCCAGCAAGGCCGGGGATTCGGTGAGCATCGCTACCGTGTGCGGTGTGTCGAAGCTCGGCGTGCGTGGAGGACTGCTGCTCGGGCTCGTCACCGTGGTCGTCCTCGCCGCCACCGGTGTCTGGAACCCGTTCCCCGCGATGTGGGAATGGGTCGGCACCCGCAAGCCGATCTCCGAGCCGGACGTGGTCTGGCAGCAGCGCATCGGTGGCACCCCGAAGAGCGTCACCATCGCCGGCGACACGGTGGTGGTCGAGCAGCGGACCCGGGTCGAGGCGCGCAGCCTGGCCACCGGAGCGCAGCTGTGGGAACGCAAGGCCGACTGGGCGGCGGTGGCCGGCGGCGACCGGGACCCGGTCGTCGCCGTGGGCAAACTCCTGGTCAAGGGGTACGAGCTGCTCGACCCCGCCACCGGGGCGGTACGCCGCCGCGACGACGACGCGGTGGCCGTCTGGACGTACCGGAACATGCTGCTCGACGCGCGCTGCGTCGAGGCGACCGACTGCACCCTCTCCGCCTGGGACCCGCGCGGCACCGCACCGCTCTGGACGGCGTTCCTGCCCGGCGTGACCAGCGGCCTCTTCGCCGACAACCCGAACCTGCTGGGCACCCGGCGGCTCACCGCGCTCCGGATCGACGCCGGGGTGGCCGGCCCCGAGCCCGCGCCGCCGCTGCTCGGCTTCCCGGTGGACGGGCGGGTGCACGTGGTGGACACCGCCAGCGGGCGGGTGGTGCAGAACCTCGAACCCGGCCGGGACGAGCGGCTGGCGGTGGTCGGCGGCCGGCTGCTCCGGATCACCGCCGTGTCCCGCGACGGCTCCTGCCAGTACACCGTCTCCGCCCGTGACGCGGCCACCGGCGAGGAGGTGTGGCGGCGGGCGGGAGTGAACGTGCGGACCGCCGACAGCGTCGGCTGTGTCCAGCGGGAGGACCCGCAGGGCGCCCGGAACGTGCTGATCGGCGTCGCCCCGGACGGTCGGGAGGCGGTCCTCGACGGATACGACGGCCGAGGGCTGCTGGTGACCGCCGAGGGGGAGCGGCTGCTCGCCGTCGACGACCGGTACGCGCTGGTCCGTGCCGCCGACAAGCAATCGATTGTCGGTCGCCAGTTCGGCGTGGACCGGGCGCGGTGGACCCGCCCGGCCAGCGACCGGGCCGGTGGCGCCCTCACCCCGTACGCGGCGGTGCTCACCGGGGAGAAGCCGAACCGGCTGATCGCGCTCGACCCGCGCACCGGCCGTGAGCTGGTGGTGCTGCGCAGCAGCGCGAACGCGCTCGCGGTCGGTTCGGGCGGGATGGTCATCGGCGAGGGCCGGGAGATCGGCTACGTCCGCTTCGGCACCGGCACCGGCACCGGCGTGCCGCCGGCTTCCCGCCCGGACGGCACGGTCGCCCCCGCCCCCGGCGGCGGCGACCGGGCCCCGGGTGCACAGGACAGTTGCGGGCCGAAACGGGAACTCTGCGCCGACGGCTGAGCGTGCGCCGTCCTTCCGGTGGAGGCGCTGTCCCCGAACCCACCCGGCGGGTGTCACCGATCGACCGGTCTGCCCTAGGCTTTCCCGTCATGAGCAGTGCCGCCGCGTTCTCGTACGCCCCCTTGCTGCCGACCGGCCCGGACACCACGGAGTACCGCCTGGTCACCGACGAGGGCGTCGATGTCGTCAACGGCCCGGGGGGCCGCCGGTTCCTCACCGTGGAGCCGGCCGCGCTGACCGCGCTGACCGCCGAGGCCATGCACGACATCGCCCACTTCCTGCGTCCCGCGCACCTGGCCCAGCTGCGGTCGATCATCGATGACCCGGCCGCCTCGCCGAACGACCGGTTCGTCGCCCTGGACCTGCTGCGCAACGCCAACATCGCCGCCGGTGGTGTGCTGCCGATGTGCCAGGACACCGGCACCGCCATCGTGATGGGCAAGCGCGGCCGGCACGTGCTCACCGACGGCAGCGACGCCGAGGCGATCTCGCGCGGGGTGTGGCAGGCGTACACCCGGCTCAACCTGCGCTACTCGCAGCTCGCTCCGCTGACCATGTGGGAGGAGCGCAACACCGGCAGCAACCTGCCGGCCCAGGTGGAGCTCTACGCCGAGGACCCGGACGGCCACCCGGACGCCTTCAAGTTCCTGTTCATGGCAAAGGGCGGCGGCTCGGCCAACAAGTCGTACCTCTACCAGGAGACCAAGGCGCTGCTGAACCCGACGCGGATGATGCAGTTCCTGGAGGAGAAGCTGCGGCTCATCGGCACCTCGGCCTGCCCGCCGTACCACCTGGCCGTCGTCATCGGCGGCACCTCCGCCGAGTACGCCCTGAAGACCGCGAAGTACGCCTCCGCCAAGTATCTCGACGCCCTGCCCACCTCCGGCTCGATGACTGCCCACGGCTTCCGAGATCTGGAGCTGGAGGCGGAGGTGCTGGAGCTGACCCGCAACTTCGGCATCGGCGCGCAGTTCGGCGGCCGGTACTTCTGCCACGACGTGCGGGTGGTCCGGCTGCCCCGGCACGGCGCGTCCTGCCCGGTGGCGATCGCCGTCTCCTGCTCCGCCGACCGGCAGGCGGTCGCCAAGATCACCCCGTCGGGCGTGTGGTTGGAGCGACTGGAGACCGACCCGGCGCGCTACCTGCCCGACGTCACCGACGAGACGCTGGAGACCGAGGAGGTCGTCCGGGTCGATCTGAACCGGCCGATGGACGAGATTCGCGCCGAGCTGTCGAAGTACCCGGTGAGGACCCGGCTGTCGTTGACCGGCCCGCTGGTCGTCGCCCGGGACATCGCGCACGCGAAGATCGCCGAGCGGCTGGACGCCGGTGAGCCGATGCCGCAGTACCTGCGCGACCACGCCGTCTACTACGCCGGCCCGGCGAAGACCCCCGAGGGGTACGCCTCCGGCTCGTTCGGCCCGACCACCGCCGGCCGGATGGACGCGTACGTGGAGAAGTTCCAGGCGGCCGGCGGGTCGCTGGTGATGCTGGCCAAGGGCAACCGCTCCGGCCAGGTGACCCGCTCCTGCCAGCAGCACGGCGGCTTCTACCTCGGCTCGATCGGCGGCCCCGCCGCCCGGCTGGCACAGGACTGCATCCGCCAGGTCGAGGTGCTCGAATACCCGGAGCTGGGCATGGAGGCGGTCTGGAAGATCGAGGTGGAGGACTTTCCCGCCTTCATCGTGGTCGACGACAAGGGCAACGACTTCTTCGCCGAGGTCACCAAGCCGGTGCTCACCGTCGGCCGCCGCTGATCCCCCGCCCGACCGGGCCGGCCGGAGCCAATCGCCCCGGCCGGCCCGGCGGTCGTTCGTCAATCGGGCGTCAGCTCGCCCGGGCGACGAGAAACGCCCCGGTGAAGGTCTCCGACCGGGTGCCGTCGACGGTACGGGTGTGAACGGTGATCCGGTGGAGCCCGGCGGTCGACGGCGTCCAGGTTACCGATGCCGCCCCGCCGGCGTCCGCCGCGACCGTCGCCGCGGGGCGACCGTCGAACGAGTAGACGTACTC
This sequence comes from Micromonospora sp. KC606, assembly GCF_004348675.1. GTDB lineage: Bacteria > Actinomycetota > Actinomycetes > Mycobacteriales > Micromonosporaceae > Micromonospora. The sequence continues at coordinate 5,504 of NZ_SMKN01000128.1, forward strand.
GATCACCCCGGGCATCCCCGGCTGGAAGACGAACGTGCCGGGCGTCCCGACCGGCGCGCCCGTCCGGCCGAGCGGGTACTCGACGGAGCTGACCGTCGGGCTGGTGTCCGCGACGCGGAACACGTAGGTCGTGGCCGGCGACCGGTTGCCCGCCCGGTCCACCGCCTGGACACTGAGCGACCTCGGCCCGTCCCGATCCGGGGTGATCGTGACGGTCGCCGAGCCACCCGGGGCGTCGGCCGCCACGGCGGTCGTCGGCTGCCCGGACAGGTCGTACCGGAAGCCCACCGTGTCGGTGTCGCCGCCGGCCGAGAAGGTGAACCGGCCCGGGATGCCCGGCCCACCGTGCCACCCACTATCGTCCGGGTAGTCCGTGGAGCTGACCGTCGGTTGGGCGGGCGCGCTGATGTCGACCGTGAAGCGGCACTCCGCCGACCACATCGAGGTGGCGCCGGCCCGGTCGGTGGCCTGCACCGCGAACGCGTACGTTCCGCTGTCGACCAGCGCGCCGGGCTGGAGGCGGTGCTGGAACCTGGTTGGGACGGACTTCCAGGAAGACGACGTCTGCTCAGTCCGCTGCGTCGGCTGGTCCACCGGCCACCAGGCGAAGGTAGCGGTGACCTGTTCGGCGTACGGCGGCACCGCGTCCGGGTCGGTCAGCAGGGCGGTCAGGGTCGGCGTCGCGGTGCTCACGGCGAGGTTGTCGACGCAGGGCAGCGAGTCGACGGTGAGTTGGCCGGGCACGTCCGGTGGGGTGTTCTCCTTCGTGTCGGCGGCGGCGGGTTGGCCGGCCCCGACCAGGGTGGCGGCGACCACTGTTGTGAGGATGGCGGTGAGGGTGTTCCGCAGTTTGCGCCGCCGTCGAGCGGCACAGCTCTCGTGTCTTTCGAGCAAGGTGAACCTCTCGGGTTAGATGGGCGGAGAGTTCGAAGATCGTAACTGTTCGTCACTTTTCGAGCGGTCCCTTTTCCTCGTGCTCGCGCGATCATCTGCACGTCGTCGGGCGGCGCGGCAGGATGGTACGCGTGACGACTCCAGAGGCAGCGGGTTACCGGATCGAACGCGACTCGATGGGCGAGGTGGAGGTGCCCGCCGAGGCGCTGTGGCGGGCGCAGACCCAGCGCGCGGTGCAGAACTTCCCGATCTCGGGCCGGGGCATCGAACCGGCGCAGATCAAGGCGCTGGCCCAGATCAAGGGTGCGGCGGCCCAGGTGAACGGCGAACTGGGGGTGATCGAGGCCGACGTCGCCGCCGCGATCGCGGCCGCCGCCGCGCACGTGGCCGACGGCGGATACGACGACCAGTTCCCGGTCGACGTATTCCAGACCGGGTCCGGCACCTCGTCCAACATGAACGCCAACGAGGTGATCGCCACCCTGGCCAGCCGGGAGTTGGGCCGGGAGGTGCACCCGAACGACGACGTCAACGCCTCCCAGTCCAGCAACGACGTCTTCCCGTCCTCGATCCACCTGGCCGCCACCCAGTTCGTGGTGGAGGATCTGATCCCCTCGCTGAAGCACCTGGCCGGGGCGTTGGAGGAGAAGGCGGCCGAGTTCGAGACGGTGGTCAAGGCCGGGCGTACCCACCTGATGGACGCCACCCCGGTCACCCTCGGCCAGGAGTTCGGCGGCTACGCCGCCCAGATTCGGTACGGGGTCCAGCGGTTGGAGTCGGCGCTGCCCCGGCTGGCCGAGCTGCCGCTCGGCGGCACCGCCGTGGGCACCGGCATCAACACCCCGTTCGGTTTCGCCGGCAAGGTGATCGAGAAGTTGCGTGAGTCCACCGGGCTGCCGTTGACCGAGGCGCGCAACCACTTCGAGGCGCAGGGCGCCCGGGACGCGCTGGTGGAGACCTCCGGTCAGCTGCGCACCATCGCGGTCGGGCTGTACAAGATGGCCAACGACATCCGCTGGATGGGTTCCGGCCCGCGCGCCGGTCTGCGCGAGCTGCGTATCCCCGACCTCCAGCCCGGCTCGTCGATCATGCCGGGCAAGGTGAATCCGGTGGTCGCCGAGGCGATGCGCCAGGTCTGCGCGCAGGTGATCGGCAACGATGCCACAGTCGCGTTCGCCGGCTCGCAGGGCGACTTCGAGCTGAACGTCATGCTTCCGGTGATGGGCCGCAACCTGCTGGAGTCGATCAAGCTGCTCGCCGCGTCGAGTCGGATCTTCGCCGACCGGCTGGTGGTCGGCCTGGTCGCGGACGCCGAGGTCTGCCTGGCGTACGCGGAAGGCTCCCCGTCGATCGTCACCCCGCTCAACCGCCACCTCGGGTACGACGAGGCCGCCTCGATCGCCAAGGAGGCGCTGGCGAGGCAGGTCTCGATCCGTGAGGTGGTGATCTCCCGGGGGCACGTCGACTCCGGCAAACTCTCCGAGGTGCAGCTCGACGAGGCCCTCGACCTGCTCCGCATGACCCACCCCTGACCAGCGGCGTCCCCGCCCTGGGACCGCCCGCCCTGGGGTCACCGGGGCCGCTCGCCCTGGGGTCACCGGGGCCGCTCGCAAGTTGCGGCAATCTGCGGTGTCCGGGCGGCCGGTGACCCCCGTTTGCCGCAATCGGAGCGGGTCACCGGTCGTCCGGGCCGCTGCGGAGGCGCGGCACCCAGGCGAGGAAGCGCCGGAAGAGGGTCGCCGGGGCGGGGCCGTCGTGCGGGTTGAGCCGGTACAGATCCCCGGCGGCATCGTGCAGCATCGTGCAGAGGTAGACACTGAGCGCGACCCGGTCGTGCGCGTACTCGGCCACCAAGGCGAGGCGGGCCGGGGCGCAGGGCCACGGCGCGGCACAGCGCCGGCAGAGCCAGATGGGACGTAACGGCAGGTGCGGGCGGGGGTGCCCGGCGCCGGCCACGGACCGTCCGGGCTGCTCGGCGCCGATCGCTGTCCGTCCTGGCTGCTCGGGGGCCGGCTGCGGCGGTCTGCGTACTGCTCGACGGCTGGGCCCCGCGCTCACCAGCGGCCGCCGTTGGCCCGCCACTTCTGGGCCGGCGTGAGCCAGCCGGCGCGCCCCACCGTCGGGTACGCCACCGTGGCGTCGGCCCAGGGTGGACGGTTCGGGGTGGGCGGATCGACGACTGGTTCGGTCGGCACGGTGGCGTACCGGTCGGGGCACCTGCGCCACCGCAGTCCGCACGAGCACCGCAGGCCGAGGCTGCGCCAGGACCGGCGGTGGCGGGGCGCGAGCGGTACCGGCCGGGGCCGGCTCAGCCCGAAGGGCGCGGCCGGCAGGAGACGTCGGTTGCGGGCTGGGCGAGGGCCGAGACGGTGAAGGCGTCCGACCACCGTCGGCACAGGCCACTCGGTGCGTCGGGACAGGGCATGCTGGTGTCGCCGGATGAGCCGGGGCATCTGGTCGTCTCCCTGGAAGTTGGGTCGGTCGCGTCATCTCCCCCCGGCTGGTGGGACCGCCGGCCGGGGGAGCGGGCGGTCCCACCGCGACATCGCCCGGCCGGAGGGTGGGCCGGGGTTTGTCGCGCTTCACAGTCTGGTGACGACACCACTACGGTGGGAAGGGTTCGCGCTCGCTGCCCGAGGCGCCCTGCGTTCCCGGATCGCCGGACCGGCGCGGCCCTGGAATGGATCACCCTTGGCGCTGGAGGACGGCTGGAAATGGCGGACGGGCGGATGACGGCGGCGGCCTTCCTGGTCGCCGAGCTGCGCCGGGCACGGACGTGCCGGGGCCTGAGTCAGGACGAGCTGGCCAAGGCCGTGAACTACTCGGCGTCGATGGTCAGCGCGGTCGAATTGGGCCAGCAGCAGCCCACCGCGAAGTACCTGGAGCTGGTCGACAGGGCGCTGGACACCGGCGGCATCTTCAGCCGCATGCTCACCGAACTGGTGAGCCTCGACACGGCACAGGTGTGGTTGCGTGGTTGGCGCAGGATCCTGGCCGAGGCGAAGGTGCTCCGCTGGTACGAATCGCGCTACGTGCCGGGCCTCTTTCAGACGGAGGGTTACGCCCGAGCAGTGTTCGAAGCCGGTGACCTGCTCGATCAGGCAGAGGTGGAGCGCCGGCTGGCCGAGCGGATGGAGTTGCAGGGCTGCCTCTACGGCGACCGGGTTCTGAAGATCGTCGTCGTCCTGGACGAGGGAGTGCTGCGCCGCTGCGTGGGCGACCGCAAGACGATGGCCGACCAGGCTCTGCATCTGGCGCGGATTGCCACCGAGCATCCGCATGTCCGGTTGCACATAGTGCCGCTGCCGACCGGGGAGTATCCGGGCCTTGGTGGACCGTTCATTCTGGCGGCCCTGACCGACGACAGTGAACTTGGCGTGATCAGTGGGCAAGGGCGAGGCGAGGAACTGCACGATCCGGCCAATCTCCGCCGGCTGCAACAGGTTTGGGAGGTTAGCCTTGGTGCGGCCCTGCCGGCGCAGGAGTCCGTCGAGTTGCTGAGGGAGATTGCCGAGTCATGGAACTGACCGGCGCCGTGTGGCGGAAGAGCAGCCGCAGCGACCAGACGACCCAGTGTGTCGAGGTGGCGACCAATCTGCCGGGGTTGGTCGGGGTGCGGGACAGCAAGGACCCGGCCGGGCCGGTGCTCACCTTCGACTCGTACGCCTGGCGTGCCTTCCTGGCCGCGCCGCCGCGCTGACGCGCCGGGCCGGTCCGTCGCGGACCTCTTCGCCTGAACCTGCTCGCGACGGTGCCGGCGAGCGCGCCGCCAGTGCTGGTCCATGCGCCGCCAGTACGCCGCCAGTGCTGGTCCACGCGCCGCCAGTACGCCGCCAGTGCTGGTCCACGCGCCGCCAGTGCTGGTCCACGCGCCGCCAGTGCGCCGCCGGCGGCGACGGGTGCCGGTCAGCGGAGGATCGTGGCCAGGCCGGTCAGATCGGTGATCTCGTGGCTGACCGGTGCATCCGCCGGGGCCGGCGTTCCGTGCCGCTTGACCCACACCGCGCGAATGCCCGCCTCGTGCGCCCCGGCGACGTCGGTGCGCAGCGAGTCACCGACGTGCAGCACCTCGTCGGCGGCCAGCCCCAGTGCGGCGAGCGCCCGGCGGAACATGGCACCATCCGGTTTGTACGCCCCGACGTCCTCACTGGTCACTATCGCAGCGAAGGCCAGGCCGTGGTGGGCGACGACTGCCCGCAGGTCGTCCCGGTCGGCGTCGGAGAGCACGCAGACGGGCAGCCGGAGGCCGGCGAGGAACTTCCGGGTGCCGGGGCGCAGCGGAGGCGGCCCGCATGTGGCGTAGTGAGCCGCGTAGAGCGTCGTCGGGTCGCCGGGGCAACCGACCTCAGCCATCACCCGGGCCAGGCTCTCCGGTGCGCTGTCGCGCAGCAGCCGGAACGGCGGGCCCTCCGCGACCGTGGCGAACTCCCGCATCCATGCCGCCGCGACGGCCTCGGGGGTGACTGGTGTCGTGGCGTCGGCCGCCACCCGGGCGGCGACCGCGGCCACGACCGCGTCGTCGTCCTCCACGACGGTGCCGTAGAAGTCGAGCAGCAGGCCCCTGACCACGGCCGAAGCGTAGCCCGGTTAATCCGTCGACCGGTCGGCCGGCTGCCGCCATGCTTCGGGGCATGAGCGGAGACCTGCTGCTGGAGGCGGAGCGGCTGCGGCTGCGCCGGTTCACTCCGGACGACGTGGACAACCTGGTGGAGCTGGACGGCGACCCGGAGGTCATGCGCTTCCTCACCGGCGGTGAGCCGACCCCGCGGGAGACCGTGCGCGACGAGCACCTGCCCCGCATCCTCGCCAGGTACGACCATGCTCCCGACCTGGGCCGCTGGGCGGCCGAGGAATGGGCGACCGGCGAGTTCCTGGGCTGGTTCGCGCTCGACCCGTCCGACGACGGCACCGAGGCGGAGCTGGGTTACCGGTTGCGCCGCGCCGCGTGGGGGCGGGGCCTGGCCACCGAGGGCTCCCGGGCCCTGCTCCGGCACGCCTTCGAGACGGTGGGCGTCGGTCGGGTGTGGGCGGAGACGATGGCGGTCAACGTCCGGTCCCGGGCCGTGATGGAGCGGGTGGGCCTGCGGTACGTGCGCACCTTCCACCTGCACTTCGACGATCCGATCCCGGGCACCGAGCACGGTGAGGTGGAGTACGAGCTGCTCAGGAGCGAGTGGCGGCCTTTCGCGCCCGGTACGCGGTGACCGCCGCCCGGTTGCCGCAGCCCGCCTCGCAGAACCGGCGGGACCGGTTCTTCGAGAGGTCGACCAGCACGTTGCCGCAGTCGGCGTGGGCGCAGATCCCGAGTCGGGCCAGCTCGTCGCCGCGTACCAGGTCGGCGACCGCCATCGCCGCCTCGACCGCCATCCGGGTGTCCAGCGGCGCGTCCCGGGGCACCGCGTGCACGTGGTACGGCTCGTCGTCGTGCCGGACGAGCTGGGGCAACGCGTGGGATTCCCGCAGCAGCGCGTTGACGATGGCGACGACCTCGTCGGTGTCGGCGTACCAGATCCGGCGAAGCCGGGGGCGCAGCGCGCGGACGGCGTCGAGTTCGGCCTCGGTGCGTTCGTGTCGGCCGGTCCAGCCGTGCGTGACGACGAACCGGTCCAGGGCGGCGACGTCCGGCAGCCCCTCGCCGTCCCGGCCGTCGGTGTTGACCAGCGCGGTGGCGGCGATCAGCCCACACTCGGTGTCATGAGCGAAAAGCAATTTGACTCCTGTCTTGGGGCTCGTTAGCGTCACTGGCATAAGCATACTTTGCTCGTGACGCCGATCTGACGAGGAGAAACCGATGCAGCAGCGAACCGCTGGCGCCGGGCTCGGACTGGCCCTCGTGTCGGCCGTCACCTTCGCCACCTCGGGCACCTTCGCCCGTTCCCTGATCGAAGCCGGGTGGTCCGCCGAGGCCGTGGTGATCGCCCGGGTGGGCATCGCAGCCCTGGTGCTCGCCGTGCCGGCCGGGCTCGCGATGCGCGGCCGGGGCCACGTGCTGCGCCGCACCCTCGGCCAGGTGGGCGCTTTCGGGCTGCTCGCAGTCGCCACCGCCCAGGCGTGCTTCTTCAACGCCGTGCGATTCCTGCCGGTCGGCGTCGCACTGCTGCTGGAATACCTCGGCATCGTCCTCGTCGTGGCCTGGATGTGGCTCGTGCACCGGCAGCGACCCAGGCGGCTCACCGTGGTCGGCTCGGTCGCGGCGTTGGCCGGGCTCGCCTTCGTCCTCGATCTGACCGGCGCCGGTCGCCTCGACCCGGTCGGCGTGCTCTGGGGCCTCGGCGCGGCGGTCGGCCTGGCCGGGTACTTCGTCCTCGCAGCCCAGGTTGACGACGAACTGCCCTCGGTCACCATGGCCAGCCTCGGGATGGCCGTCGGGGCGGCCGCACTGGCCCTGCTCGGCCTGGTCGGCGCACTGCCGCTGCGGGCCACCTTCGGGCCGGTCGACTTCGCCGGGCAGCGCACCAGCTGGCTCGTCCCGATCGCCGGGCTGTCGCTGATCGCGGCAGTGGTCGCGTACCTGGCCGGGATCGCCGCGACGCGGATTCTCGGCGCCCGGATGTCGTCGTTCGTCGGGCTGACCGAGGTGATGTTCGCGGTGCTCATCGCCTGGCTGGTGCTGGGTGAGCTGCCGACCCTGGTGCAGTTCCTCGGTGGCGCGCTGATCGTCGTCGGGGTGGCCCTGGTCCGCCTGGACGAGCTGCGCGGCGTCCGGGCCGAACGGGTGACCGAGCGGGCGGACGAGCCGGCCCTGACGTGAGAGGGTGCCCGTCGTGCTGAGCGTGGTGGTGTTCGACGCCGACGGGACCCTGGCCCCGCTCACTGGCCCGGGCCGGACTCACCGACCAACTCGACGAGCTGGCGGCGCTCTTCTTCGCCCGGCGGTTCGCGCTGATCCGGCCGTACGCCGACGCGCTGCCCGCGCTCGTCGCGCGGAGCAGATCGTGTACGTCGGGGATTCACTCGCCCACGACGTGGTCGGCCCGCAGCGCGCCGGCCTGCGGGGCATCCGGCTCAACCGGGCCGGCCTGACGTGCCCGCCGGGGCTACGCCCCGACGCCGAGGTATCCACACTGGTCGAGCTGCCCGTCGTGCTACGTGCCCTGCAGCCAGCGAATTCCGGATAACCGGTTCTTTCGGGCTTGCACTGGCGCAGCTCCCTCCGGGTGCGATCTGATGCTGCCACGTCCCTCAACGAGAGGATCTGATGTGGTGAGCAAGCGCTTCACCGCCGGAGCCGTCGCGACCGCGGCGACTCTGGCACTCACGGTGACCGGTTTGTCGGCTCCGGCGAACGCCGGACCGACCAGCAATCGAACGTTCACCGTGGTCGCCGAGGACGGTGTCCCCGTCGCCGCGGCCGTCGCCGCGATCCGGGCGGCCGGCGGGACCGTGGTCTCCCGCACCGAAGACGTCGGGCTCTTCCAGGTCACCAGCGACCGGGCCGACTTCGCCGGCCGGGCCCGGGCGGCCGGCGAGCTGGTCGGCGCCGCCGAGCAGAAGGCCATCGGACGCAAGCCGAAGCTGGACCGGATCGAGCAGGAACACCTGTTCGCCCAGGCCAAGAGTGCTGCCAAGGCCAAGGGTGCTGCCAAGACCACCAAGGGCGAGGGCGGCAAGCTCGACCCGCTGGACGACAAGCTCTGGGGCCTGGGCATGATCCGGGCTGACAAGGCCCGCAAGGTCGAGCCGGGCGACAGGCGGGTGACCGTCGCCATCCTCGACACCGGCGTCGACGCCAGCCAGCCGGACCTCGCGCCGAACTTCAACTGGTCGCTGTCGCGCAACTTCGCCCCCGACATGGTCGACATCGACGGCCCGTGCGAGGTGCCGAGCTGCCTCGACCCGGCCGGCACCGACGACGGCGGGCACGGCACCCACGTGGCCGGCACCATCGGTGCCGCCGCCAACGGGTTCGGCCTCTCCGGCGTCGCCCCGAACGTGTCGCTGGTCGACCTCAAGGGCGGGCAGGACTCCGGGTACTTCTTCCTCAACCCGGTGGTCAACGCGCTCGTGTACGCGGGCAGGGCCGGCATCGACGTGGTCAACATGTCGTTCTACGTCGACCCGTGGCTCTACAACTGCACCGCCAACCCGGCCGACTCGCCGGAGTCGCAGGCCGAGCAACGGGCCATCATCAAGGCGATGAAGCGGGCCCTGAACTTCGCCCACCGCAATGGCGTCACCCTGGTCGGCGCGCTCGGCAACAACCACGAAGACCTCGGAGCGCCAAGGACCGACGTCTCCAGCCCGGACCATGGCGCCGACCCGTACCCCCGGCCGATCGACAACGAGAGCTGCTGGAGCCTGCCGGCCGAGGGCCCGCACGTCATCGGCGTCTCCGCCGTCGGCCCGTCGAGCAAGAAGGCGGACTACTCCAACTACGGCACCGAGCAGATCTCGGTCGCCGCGCCCGGCGGCTGGTTCCGGGACGGGTACGGCACCGACACCTACCGCACCGACGCCAACATGATCCTCTCGACGTACCCGAAGAAGGTGCTCCAGGAGGAGGGCTCGGTCGACGAGAACGGCAACGTCGTCGCCGGGTTCGAGGAGTCGGTCTTCAAGCAGTGCACGGCCAAGGGTGAGTGCGGGTACTACACCTACCTGCAGGGCACCTCGATGGCGGCGCCGCACGTCAGCGGCGTCGCCGGTCTGATCGTCAGCAAGTACGGCAAGAAGCAGGGCCGCAACGGCTTCGCCCTGTCGCCGGATCTGGTGGAGCAGCACCTCTACCGGACCGCCGTCGAGCACGCCTGCCCCGAGCCGCGCTTGCAGAGCTACACCAACGAGGGCCGTTCGGCAGAGTTCGACGCGTACTGCGCCGGCTCGCTGAACTTCAACGGCTTCTATGGGTACGGCATCATCGACGCGTACGCCGCGGTGACCAGCCCGCTCAAGCCGCACATGCGGCCGTAACACGTGCCGCGGGGCCCGGCCGACCCCTCGGCCGGGCCCCGTCTGGTTTGCCTGCCCGGCGCGTCTGCCCTGCCCGGCGCGTCTGCCCTGCCCGGCCCGTCTGCCCTGCCCGGCCCGTCTGCCCTGCCCGGCCCGTCTGGCCGGGCGGGATCGACTCCGATTGCGGCAGGTTGCGGCGTCCGGGGTCGATGACTGACCGTTATGCCGCATGTCAAGCCGGTCATCGACGCCAGCCCCGTTCGGACAGGGCGGCGCGGACCTCGCGGACGACCGCGGGGAAGTCCTCACGGAGGCGGCGACCGGTCACGTGCAGGACGAACCACCCCGCGCCGGCGAACTGGTTGAGGCGTCGACGGTCGCGGTGCAACTGGTCCGGGTCGGCGTGCCATGCACCGTCGTACTCCACCGCGACGCGGAATTCCGGCCAGGCCAGGTCGGGATGCAGGATCAGTCCGGACGGCAGGTGAACCGGGAGCTGGGTGACCGGTCGGGGCAGACCGGCCAACACCAGGCGTACCCGCAGGTGCGACTCCGGCGGCGACTGTGCACCCGGGTCGGCCAGGTCGAAGACGCGTTGGGCCCGACTCCCACCCGGTCGGGTGGCACACCGGCCGGCGACCTCGGCCAGCTCCGCCCGGGTGGTCAGCCCCTGGCCGAGCAGCGAGTCGACGATGCCGACTGCACGTACCGGCTCAAGCCAGGCCGCCGTCTCCCACGCGGCGTGCGCCGGACCGGTGCGCGGTGGAACGCCACTGGGCGCGGGCAGGGCGACGCTCGACGGGGTAGGCCCGACCCGACTCGGCACCGTGCCATCGCCGATGCTGCGGCAGGACGCGTCGCCGTCGGTCGAGAGCCTGACAGGGTCGTCGCCGGCGTGTGAGCGCGGGTCGAGGCTGTCGGCAGACGGCTCGGCCGATCGCCGGATTGGGCGGGCGGCAGCGGCGGCGTGGGCGGGCCCGGCACGGGTGACAGCGGTCGCCGGCACCGCCGGCCGGCCCGCCCTTGCGGTCGGCGGTGCGATCGGGGAATACGTGCCCGACGCCGGAACGGTGGCGACGCGCAGCGGTTGGAGGGTCGTGTGCACCCGGAGACCGCGGCGGCTGCGCAGGCCGGTGCCCACCGGGGCCAGTACGTGAACGTCGTCCGTAAAACCGGCGGCGTGCTCCACACCGTGCAGATACGCCGCCGACGGGCCGGCGACCATCGCGTCCGGCGGCAGCCGAAGCCCCACGGCACGGCAGGCCAGACCGTGGTCGCGGTCGAGCCGGGCGTCGGCGTAGACATCGTGGCGGAGTTGGACCCAGGCCGAGCTACGAAGTTGGTGAACGGTCAGGAGGCCGCGCCGGACCGCGTCCGAGCCACGGAATACCTGCCACGCGAGAGCGGTCGGCCGGTGAGCGAGTGGGGGCATGCCGACCAGCCTGACGGCCGGCGACGGGCCGGCAACACCCCTGTGGACAACCGCCCGACGTGCGCGTTGACGCGCTTGTGGACAACGCTTTCTCGGCCGCCGACATGTGCTATCTCAGCCCAGTCCCTGGCGCGTCTCAGTTGCTTCGCCGCGACTGGAGCCCGTCCGACCAGTGCGGTGGTCTGTCGTGGTTGGCGTCGGCCGGGCGGGTGGAGGGTCGGCTGGGCGGGTGGAGGTTGGCTGTCGGCAGGGGGTGTCGCGTGGCTGGTGCCGGTCCGATGGCGTCGTGGTCCTCGTGGTTGGTGTCGGCTGGGCTTCTTG
>NZ_SMKN01000129.1 GCF_004348675.1 Micromonospora sp. KC606
GCCCGAGGCCGGCGGGCACCGCGCCACCCGTGCCCCCGTCACTCTCGGCCCTGGAGCGTGTCCCATGTCCACCACCCGTGCCGCGCCCGCGTCGTCGGGCCGCGGAGCCGCCCCCGGACGCGGCGGCTCCGGAGCCGACGAGCGGCGGCTCTCCTGGCGTAACCGGCTGTCCCGCTTCGACATGCGCTACATGCCGTACGTGATGATCGCGCCGTTCTTCCTGCTCTTCATCCTCTTCGGGCTCTTCCCGCTGGTCTTCAACGGCGTGGTCGCGCTGCGCAACTACCGACTGGACGACCCGACGCTGCCGTACTGGGCCGGCGTCGAGAACTTCACACGGCTCTTCGGCGACGAGGACTTCTGGAACGCGCTGTACAACACCTTCGGCATCTTCCTGCTCTCGTCGGTGCCCCAGCTGCTGCTCGCCCTGATCGTGGCGTCGCTGCTCAACCGGAGGCTGCGCCTGCAGACCTGGTGGCGGGTCGGCATGCTGCTGCCGTACGTGACCCCGATCGTCGCCTCGTCGATGGTGTTCAGCGTCTTCTTCTCCCGCGACTTCGGCATGGCCAACTGGGTGCTCGGCCTGTTCGGCTACGGCAGCCCAGAGGCCCCGATCGACTGGCGGGCCGACAAGACGCACTCCTGGATCGCCATCGCCACCATGGTGAACTGGAAATGGATCGGCTACAACGCCCTGCTCTACCTGGCCGCCATGCAGTCCATCCCACGTGACGTCTACGAGGCGTCGGCCATCGACGGCGCCGGCCCGTGGCGGCAGCTCTGGCGGATCACCGTGCCGATGATCCAGCCGATCATCGTTTTCACCGTGGTGCTCTCCACCATCGGCGGCCTCCAGCTCTTCACCGAGCCGATGCTGTTCGACCCGAACGCGCAGACCGCCCGGGGCGGACCGAACGGCGAGTGGCAGACCATCGCCCAGCTCATCTACAAGGTCGGCTGGAAGGACCTCAACCTCGGTTACGCCGCCGCGATGTCCTGGGCGCTGTTCCTGATCATCCTGGTCGTCGCCGGCATCAACACGCTGCTGACCAACCGCCTCTCCGGAGGCCGTCGGTGAGCGTGAGGAACGCAGCGAAGCGGAGTACCGCAGTCGCGAACGGAAGGAGACTCGGGTGACCCTCGCCCCGCCGCGCCCCGCCGCCCCGGTGCGGCGCAACCGCCCGGCCCTGCTGGGCCGGGCGCCGCAGGACACCCCGGCCGGGATCGGGACGTACCTGCTGCTCGCCGTCACCATGCTCTTCGCGGCGTTCCCGCTGTACTGGATGTTCGTCATCTCCACCAGCAACGACGAGGCGCTGGCCAAACTGCCGCCCGCGGTGGTCCCCGGCGACCGGTTCATGACCAACGTCGACGAGGTCTTCTCCCTCCAGGACGTCTACTTCGCCGCCTCGCTGGTCAACAGCCTGATCGTCTCCCTCGTGGTGACCGCCTCGGTGCTCTTCTTCTGCTCGCTGGCCGGCTTCGCCTTCGCCAAGCTGCGGTTCGCCGGCCGCAACGCGTTGATGGTCTTCGTGGTCCTCACCCTGACCGTGCCCAACCAGCTCGGCATCGTGGCGCTGTACATCGTGATGGGCAAGCTCGGCTGGAACGGCACCCTGCTCGCCGTCATCGCGCCCGGCCTGGTCACCGCGTTCGGCGTGTTCTACATGCGACAGTTCATCGTCAACTCGGTCCCCGACGAGCTGGTCGAGTCGGCCCGGGTCGACGGGGCTTCCACGATGCGCGTCTACTGGAACATCGTGCTGCCGGCGATCCGGCCGGCCCTGGCCGTGCTCGGCCTGCTCACCTTCGTCGCCACCTGGAACGACTTCCAGTGGCCCCTGATCACGCTGAGCGGAACCGACTACCCCACCTCGATGGTCGCCATCTCCGACCTGGCCAGCGGCAACTACGTGATCTACCGACGGGTGCTGGCCGGCGCTTTCATCGCCACCGTCCCGCTCCTGATCATGCTGTTCATCGGCGGCCGGCAGATCGTCCGCGGCATCATGGATGGCGCGGTGAAGTCGTGACCCACCGGACGTTGCACGAGGGTTGGACGCTGCGGGCCGCGCCGGGCTCGCCGGTGCCGCCGGCACTCGCCGACCGGTCCGTGCCGGCCGCGGTGCCCGGCTGCGTGCACACCGATCTGCTCGCCGCCGGCCTGATCCCCGACCCGTTCCTCGACGCCAACGAGACGGAACTGGGCTGGATCGGACGTACCGACTGGGTCTACGAGACCACCGTCGTGCACCGGCCGGGCGACGACGACCGGGTTGATCTGGTCTGCGCCGGGCTGGACACCGTCGCCACGGTCACGCTCAACGGCGTCGAGGTCGGTCGCACCGAGAACATGCACCGCGGCCACCGCTTCGACGTGACGGCGCTGCTGCGTCCGGGGCCGAACGCGCTCACCGTCCGCTTCGCCTCGGCGTACCGCTACGCCGAGGCGCACCGGGACCTGCTCGGTGACCGGCCGAACGCCTACCCCGAGCCGTTTCCGTTCATCCGGAAGATGGCCTGCAACTTCGGCTGGGACTGGGGCCCGAACCTGGTTACCGCCGGAATCTGGCAGGAGATCGGGCTGCACGCCTGGTCCACCGCCCGGCTCGCCGCCGTCCGTCCCCTGGTGACCGTCACCGACGACCTCGGGCGGGTGGAACTGCACGTCGAGGTCGAGCGGGTGGCCGACGTGCCGCTGACCGTCCGGGCCGCCGTCGCTGGCGCGAGCACCGAGGTGGTCGTCCCGGCGGGGGAGCGCGCCGCCGTGGCGAGCCTGGAGGTCCACAACCCCACGCGGTGGTGGCCCCGGGGGTACGGCGAGCCGGCGCTGCACCAGCTCGACGTCATCCTCTGCGGGGCCGACGGCCGGGAGTTGGACGCCTGGTCCCGCCGGATCGGCTTCCGCACCGTACGCCTCGACACCATCCCCGACGCGTACGGCACCCCGTTCGCCCTGCACGTCAACGACGTGCCGGTCTTCGTCCGGGGCGTCAACTGGATTCCCGACGACCCGTTTCCCAGCCGGATCACCCGCGATCGGCTGGCGCACCGGTTCGCGCAGGCGGCCGGGGCCGGGGTCAACCTGCTGCGGGTCTGGGGCGGCGGCCGGTACGAGTCGGCGGACTTCTACGAGTTGGCCGACGAGCTGGGCCTGCTGGTGCAGCAGGACTTCCTCTTCGCCTGCGCCGCGTACCCGGAGGAGGAGCCGCTGCGTACGGAGGTCGAGGCGGAGGCGCGGGAGCAGGTGACCCGGCTGGCCGCGCACCCGTCGCTGGTGCTCTGGACCGGCAACAACGAGAACATCTGGGGCTGGCACGACTGGGGCTGGCAGGCGCAGTTGGCCGGCCGCACCTGGGGACGGGGCTACTACCTCGACCTGCTGCCCCGCATCGTCGGCGAGCTGGACCCGACCCGCCCGTACTGGCCGGGCAGCCCTTGGTCGGGCGACGACGGCATCCACCCGAACGACCCGGCGCACGGCACCACGCACATCTGGGACGTGTGGAACACCGACGACTACACGAAGTACCGGGAGTACGTCCCCCGTTTCGTCGCCGAGTTCGGCTACCAGGCGCCTCCGGCGTACGCGACGCTGCGCCGGGCGCTGTCCGACGCGCCCCTGGCCCACGACTCGCCCGGCATGGCCCACCACCAGAAGGCCATCGACGGCGACCTGAAGCTCCAGCGAGGGCTCGACGCACACCTGCCCGCCCCGGCGGACTTCGACGACTGGCACTACCTCACCCAGCTCAACCAGGCCCGGGCGATCCAGCTCGGGGTGGAGCACTTCCGCTCCCACCGGGACGTCTGCGCCGGCACCATCGTCTGGCAGCTCAACGACTGCTGGCCGGTGACCTCGTGGTCTGCCGTCGACGGCGACGGCCGGCGCAAGCCGCTGTGGTACGCGCTGCGCCGGGCGTACGCCGACCGGCTGCTCACCGTCCAGCCCCGCGGCGGCGGGCTGGCCCTGGTGGCGGTCAACGAGACCGGGCAACCCTGGCGGGCTTCGGCGACGGTGACCCGGCTGAGCCTGGCCGGCGAGCCGTGCGCCAAGACGGCGTACGAGCTGGACGTCCCCGCGTACGCGGCGGTGGCGCTGGCGTTGCCGGCGGCGCTGGCGTTGCCGGCGGCGCTGGCCGCGCCGGCGGAGGCCCGTCGGGAACTGCTGGTGGCCGAGGCCGGCGACGAGGTGGAGCGGGCGTTCTGGTTCTTCGCCGAGGACCGGGACGTGGACTGGCCGGCGGCGCGCTTCGAGGCGAGCGTCGAGCCGGTCGACGGCGGGCAGCGGGTCCGGGTGACCGCCCGGGCGGCGCTGCGCGACCTGGCCCTCTTTCCGGACCGGCTCGACCCCTCCGCCGAGGTGGACCAGGCGCTGGTCACCCTGCTGCCGGGGGAGTCGACAACCTTCACGGTGACGGCCGGCGTGCCGCTGGATCCGGCGGCGCTGACCAGCCGGCCGGTGCTGCGCTGCGTCAACGACATCGCCGGCAACTAGGGTCCGTGGCCGCCGGCCGGCGGCGGCCGGGCCGCCGGTGCGGGGGCGTCGGCAGGTGGCAGCCGGCGGGCACCGGTGGTGGGCGGGCTCTCAGCCCGTGATGAACGGTGTCCCCTTCGGGACCGTTGCGGCGCCGGCCGGGACGACGGTGATCGGCACCCACTTGCCCACCGGGTCCGCCCTGCGGGCCGTGGTGTAGCTGAGCTCGCCACCGGCGGACGGGATCACCACGTCCTTGTTCAGGTTGAGCAACTGACCGCGTACGTCGGCGGCGGACAGTTTGCTCCGCTTCGCCAACCGGATCGCCGTCACCGCGGTCGCCATGGCGTCGTGGTGAGTGAGGGCGTAGCCGTCGAGGAGCGCGCTCTCGTCGTCGAACCTCGCTGCGCGGAACGTGTCCACGAACGCCGCAAGGCCCTTGGGTACCGGCACTGTCGCGTCGTCGGTGAACCAGGAAGGGTGCACCGACGCGGCGGTGACGATGGTTATCCGGGTCTGCGCCATCCGCGCGGCCGTCTCGGGGGAGACGGTCAGGCCGGTGGCGCCCACCAGGATGGTCAGTGGCTTCTGGGTGAAGCACTGCCGGCTCGCCAGCGTGTTGACGAAGTCGTTCAGGTCGAGGGCGCGGCCGGCGTACAGGACCATGTCGGGCTGTGGATTGGTGCACACGCTCACCGCGATCGGTTCGAGGAAGCGGGCACGTTGGCCCGGATCCCCGGCACCGACGAAGGACCGCTCGTAGGGCAGCAGGTACTCCTTGAGGAGCCTGCGGTACGCCGCGAGGAGGCTCCGGACGTACAGGTCCGGCTCCGACTCGTCGAAGACCACCATGCCCCTGCGGAGATCCCCGCGGTTCTGGAGGTAGGCCTTCAGCGCCAGGACGTAGTCGCTGTCGCTCGGCGAGGCACGGACGAACCCCTCGATGTCACGGAAGTCGTCGGCGGTGGCGACACCGGCGATCATGGGTAGTTCGGACCGGGAAGCCGCGAGGTGCCGGGCGGCGTCCCGGGTCGCCGCGATGCTCGTGCCCATGCCGATGACGGCGACCAGCGGGTTCTCGTCCTCCGCCAGCCGCTCCAGTTCGCGCACCACCCGGCGCCACTGTTCCTGCCGGCTTCCCACGTTGGCCAGGACCAGCTCGATCAGGGGCGGGTCGTTCGTGCCGGCGCTGCCGTTGGCGCGCACCTGGGCGACGTACGCGCCCTGCACCGCGTGCCGGACCTGCGCCTTCGACATGAAGCTCTTCCCGGTGGCGGTCATCGGCGACAGCAGCGCCACCCGCACGTACGGCTGGTTCTCGGCGGCCGACTTCTTGCGAACGATCTCGTTCTGCTGTCTGATTTTCTGCTGGACGTCGCCGAGGCCCTCGAAGGTGTGCGCGCCGACGTCGGTCAGCACTCCGACACACTCGCCGCCCACCCGGGTCAGGCCGGATCGCAGGCTGCCGCACGAGTTGACCAGGACATTGACGGCCAGGGCCGACGCGGCGACCAGACCGGCCACCGCCGCCGTGGCCGCGGCCAACCGGAGCACCCGTCGTGACCGGGGCACCCGGGGTGCGAAGAAGTCCGGGGGAACGCCCGCCACCGGGCTGACGTCGGCCGTGTCCCTCACCGCCACTGGTCCGCCCATCCCTTGTGTCGGTTGGCCTCGGCGACCAGCAGCGACTGGTCGTCGGGAAAGTGCAGGGCCAGCGCCCGGTAGTCGCGCTTCAGCCCGTCGTGCAGGTCGGCCCGGAGCCGGCCGGTGAACGGGTCCGCGGCGAGCCGCAGACCGACGACCAGCCGGGTCACCCGGCCGAGCCGGCTCTCCGGGTCGGCGCCGGTCGACCGGGCGAGGCGGTGCGCCTCCTGCGTGGGTGGCGCGGTGTGCGGCCGATGGGTGGGGGCCCGCGTGACGGCCCGCAGCATGGCCAGCCAGTCGGCGGCTGGCACCGCCCCGACCCCGGTGGCGAACTGGTCGCTGACCTCTTCGAGCTGGTCGAGGGCCAACGCGTGGTACAACTCGCCGGCCCGGTCGCCGCGTGCCCGGCACTGGTCCCGTAGGAGCGCGTGTACCCAGTTCCAGCCATCCCCGCCGTCCGGGTCGCGGGCGGCGAGCCGCCGCAGCAGCAGCCGGCGCAACGGCGGCGGGTCGGCGTCGGGAGAGGCCGACCGCAGACTGTCGAACATGAGCCCGAGCCGGCCCGCGTACCCGTCGCCGGTGAGCAGCCCGCTCCGCACCGCCAACGTGGTCGCCTGCTCGACGGTCCGGGCGGCGGCGCAGGTGGTCAGGGTCTCCATCTCGTCGACCGGAAGTGGGTCGGCGTCCGGGACGCCGAGCAGGTGCCGGATGAGCCGCTCCTCGACGGTGAACTGCCTCCGGTCGGTGTCATCGGCCGGCGTGGGTTCCAGCCGGGCCAGCGCGAGGGCCAGTTCCTCACCGCCCTCGGGCCACGACGACACCTCGTGGGCCGCCGCCAGGAGCATGCTCACCACCAACGGGTTTCCCTGGCCGAGTTGCTGGATCTGCCGGGGTAGCCGGGGCTCCAGATCCGGGTGTTCCCGCGCCATCCGGTGCACGACGTCGGCGTCGGTGAGAGCGGGCAGCGGGTAGCGGACCCAGCGGGGCCGGGGCTGGTCGGCGTCCCGGCCGGAGGTCAGCGACTCCTCGGCTGCCAGCAGGCGTTGCTGCGCCTCGGGCAGGTGGCCCAGGAAGGGGGCCCGGCTGGTCGCCACCACCGCCAGCGGCTCGTTCTGGGCCGTCTCGCGTCCACGTGCCAGCTCGATCAGGAAGTGCCGTCCGAGTCGGGTGTCGGCGTTGTCGATCAGCACCACGCAGCGCGGCATCCAGGGCCGGCGCAGTCGTCGGCCGAGGCCGGCGGTCAGGTCGGCGCGGAACGCCGCCCAGAGCAGTTCGTCACGCTGGCGGGCGTTGTTGGCCTCACCCGGCCGGCGGTGCCACCGGTTCAGGTCGATCAGCGTCTCGACCGGTGGGCGGGGGTGCGGAGCGCCCTGCGTGCCGTACCACTTCTGCGCCCGGCCGAGCACGAACCTGCTGCTCCACGCTCCGGACGCGAGCCGGTGGATGACCGAGGCCAGCAACCGGGTGGACAGGTGTACCGGCGTCTGCATGCCGGCCGGCAGGACGGCGGGCAGGTCCCCGGCACCCTCCCTGAGCGTGGTGACCAGCCGGTCGACGCCGCGGTGCTCGCGCAGCAGCGCATTGATCTGCTGTCGGGCCCGGTCGCGGTCCCGCAGGTCCAGGGTGTCGTCGTCCATCACCAGCTTCCCGACGGCGAGCCGGGGGAAGTGCAGGGTGCCGTAGAGCGGGCACGGCCGGCCGAGGTGGAAGGCGAGGGCGTACAGCACCTCCGGGGTTCCCGTCCGGCCGTCCGCCTCCAGGTCGATGTGCGCGTACGGCACCCGGCCGTCGAGGAGGCCGGCGAGGCCGGTCAACAGGGCGGTCTTGCCGCTGCCCCGGTCACCCTCGAAGATCAGCACCGGCGGGGGCGCGGTGTCCTGCCCGCGGGTCATCACCTCGCGTACCAGTTCCACGGCGTGGCGGCGGTGGTGGATGGTCATCGAGCCTCCCCCGCGGCGGTCGGACCCCTGTCCAGTCCGCTCATGGTCGAGCCCGGCCGGCGGCCCGGTCAATACGTGATCGTCGTCGATCCGTGACCGAATGCCGACAGCTGCGGGCGCGTTCCCACGCGGCCGTCGAGAGATCCGTCCAGCCTCCAGCCGGCCGGCGGGGCCCCGGTCAGTCCGGCACCCGGCGGTACGCGCCGTCGCTGGCCGAGGTCGCCATCGAGGCGTACGCGCGCAGCGCCGCCGACACCGGGCGCTGCCGGTCCACCGGCGTGTACGGCCGGTCCCGCTTCTCCTGGGCGATCCGGCGGGCCTCCAGCACGTCGGCCGGCACGTCCAGCTCGATCGTCCGGCCCGGGATGTCGATGACGATCTCGTCGCCCTCCTCGACCAGGGCGATCAGCCCACCGGAGGCCGCCTCGGGGGAGACGTGGCCGATGGACAGGCCCGACGTGCCGCCGGAGAAACGCCCGTCGGTGAGCAGCGCGCAGGCCCGGCCCAGCCCGCGGCCCTTGAGGAACGAGGTGGGGTAGAGCATCTCCTGCATGCCGGGGCCGCCCTTCGGCCCCTCGTACCGGATCACCACGACGTCGCCGGCGACGACCTCCTTGGCCAGGATGGCCGACACCGCGTCGTCCTGGGACTCGTAGACCTTGGCCGGGCCGCGGAAGGTCAGGCACTCCTCGGGCACCCCGGCGGTCTTCACCACGCAGCCCTGCGGGGCCAGGTTGCCGTGCAGGATGGCCAGCCCGCCGTCGGCGCTGTAGGCGTGCTCGCGGTCCCGGATGCAGCCCTCCGCGGCGTCGGTGTCCAGCGACGACCAGCGGTTGGTGGTGGAGAACGGCTCGGTGGTGCGCACCCCGCCCGGGGCGGCGTGGAACAACTCCACCGCCTCCGGTCGCGGCGAGCCGCCGCGCACGTCCCAGTCCGCCAGCCACTGGGAGAGGCCGGCGGAGTGCACGGCGTGCACGTCCCGGTGGAGCAGACCGGCCCGGTCCAGCTCGCCGAGGATGGCGGGGACGCCGCCGGCCCGGTGCACGTCCTCCATGTGGTAGTTGGGCGAGTTCGGCGCGACCTTGGCCAGGCAGGGCACCCGGCGGCTGACGGCGTCGATGTCGGCAACGTCGAAGTCCAGCTCGGCCTCGCGGGCGGCGGCGAGCAGGTGCAGGATCGTGTTGGTCGACCCGCCCATCGCCACGTCCAGGGCGACCGCGTTCTCGAAGGCCGCGCGGTTGGCGATCGACCGGGGCAGCACGGAGGCGTCGTCGTGGTCGTACCAGCGCTTGGCGATCTCCACGGCGGTGCGGCCGGCCTCGACGAAGAGCGACCGGCGCGCGGCGTGGGTGGCCAGGGTCGAGCCGTTGCCCGGCAGGGCGAGGCCGATCGCCTCGGTCAGGCAGTTCATCGAGTTGGCGGTGAACATGCCGGAGCAGGAGCCGCAGGTCGGGCAGGCGGAGCGTTCGATCTCACCGAGCTGGTCGTCGGTGACCGCCTCGTTCGAGGAGGCGATCATCGCGTCGATCAGGTCGATCTTGGAGTGCACCACGCCCTCGATCGCCACCGTCTTGCCGGCCTCCATCGGGCCGCCGGAGACGAAGACGGTGGGGATGTTCAGCCGCAGCGCGGCCAGCAGCATGCCCGGGGTGATCTTGTCGCAGTTGGAGATGCAGACCAGGACGTCCGCGCAGTGCGCGTTGACCATGTACTCCACCGCGTCGGCGATCAACTCGCGGCTGGGCAGCGAGTAGAGCATGCCGCCGTGACCCATCGCGATGCCGTCGTCGACCGCGATGGTGTTGAACTCCCGGCCCACCCCGCCGGCCTCGGCCACCGCGTCGGCGACCAGGCCGCCGAGGTCCTTGAGGTGTACGTGACCGGGCACGAACTGGGTGAAGCTGTTGGCGATGGCGACGATCGGCTTGCCGAAGTCGTCGTCGGTCATCCCGGTGGCCCGCCACAGGGCCCGGGCGCCGGCCATCGTCCGACCGTGGGTGGAGGTCCTCGACCGCAGCTCAGGCATGCGTACCAGTGTGGCACCGCGACGGCGGCACCCCCAGCGGGTCGGGCCGTGTCCCAACAGATGCACACCCGGTGCCCCACGGAACGCCCTCATCCGGCACAGTTGAGGTCGTGCGTTTACCCCCGGGCATGATCGCGGTCGCGATCCTGAGCGCCCTGGTCGCCGTGACGGCCACCGCACTGCTCGCCGGGTCGACGGGGCGGCGGCGACGATTCTGCCCGCGCCGGCGGGCGTACGTGCTGCTCGCGGCGGCGGCGGCGATCGCGCTGGTCGGTCTGCTGGCCGGGCTGGCCGTGGCGTACGCCTCTCCGCACCTCGGGCACCGGCCGGGGCGTCTCGTCGGCTGGCCGCTGCTGGTCTCGGTGCTCGTCGCGTCGAGCGGGCTGGTCGCCGCCGTCGGGCTGCTCCGCCTGCCCGGCGTGGTGGTGAGCCGGGCGGCCACCGCCCGGCTGCTGCTCGACGCGCTGATCATGGCGACCGCGCTCTGGTTCGTCGGCTGGGTGATCTTCTCCGAGCCGACCCGGCTGCTCGGCGACGCCACCCCGGTGGCCTGTCCGGCGATCCTGCTCGCCTCGGCCAACGCCGCGCTGACCGCCGGGTTGGCCCTGATCGTGGTGCTCCGCGCCGGTGCGCCCCGCGCACGCATCGCGGCCCTCGGCGTGGGTGTCACCGCCACCGCCTCCGGCGGGCTCGGCGTCGTCGCCGGGGTGTGCCAGACCGGCACCGGCGTGGCCCTGGCCGGGGCGGTGCCGCTCGCCCTCGGTCTGCTCACCGTCGCGCTCGCCGTGCTCCGGGTCGATCCGCCGGGGCAGGTCGAGGTCGACCTGATCCGCCGGGACGGCGAGTACGCCTTCGTTCCGATGTTCGCGATGGCCGCCTCGGCGATGTACCACCTCGTGCAGGGCGGCCACTTCGACGCGCTCGCCGTCGTGGCCGGCAGCGTCGAGGGCTTCGCGCTGGTCGCCCGGCAGTACCTGACCCTCAACGACATGCGCGGGTACGCCGACCGGCTGGCCGAACGCGAGGCACACTTCCGGGAGCTGGCCCACACCGATCCGCTGACCGGCCTGGCCAACCGTCGCGGCCTCCTGCGTGAGCTGCAACGCTGGGGCGACCAGGGCCTCGAACGCGTACTGCTCGGCCTCGACCTGGACGGGTTCAAGAACGTCAACGACATGCGCGGGCACGACGTGGGCGATCTGGTGCTGGCCGAGGTGGGGCGGCGGCTGCGGGCCAACCTTCGCCCCGGCGACCTGGCCGCCCGGCTCGGCGGCGACGAGTTCGCGGTGCTGATGCGGGGCCGCCCCGCCGAGGCCCACGCGGTCGCCGAGCGGCTGCTCGGGGTGCTGGGGCGGGCGTACGAACAGCCGGACGGGCCGGTGTTCCTCTCGGTGAGCATCGGGGTGGCCGGCCAGTCCGGCGAGCCCGACCA
This sequence comes from Micromonospora sp. KC606, assembly GCF_004348675.1. Taxonomy (GTDB): domain Bacteria; phylum Actinomycetota; class Actinomycetes; order Mycobacteriales; family Micromonosporaceae; genus Micromonospora. Next base: position 11,520 of record NZ_SMKN01000129.1, read on the forward strand.
GGCAGCCCTGCTGCGCCACGCCGACCTCGCGTTGCGCTACGCCAAGCAGCGCGGCAAGAACCGGATCGAGCGCTACGACGGCGCGCACGACCAGCAGATGCTGCGGCGTACCCGGGTGGAGCACGAGCTGCGCGGCGCGATCGAGCGCGACGAGCTGCGCCTGGTGTTCCAGCCGGTCGCCTCGCTGCCCTCGGTGCGGCCCGTGGGAGCCGAGGCCCTGCTGCGCTGGCGCCACCCGGAGCTGGGCAGCGTCCGCCCGGACGAGTTCATCCCGCTGGCGGAGGAGTGCGGGATGATCGCCAAACTCGGCGCCTGGGTGCTGCACCAGGCATGCTGGCAGCTGTCTCGCTGGCTCGCCGACGGGCACGACGTCTGGGTTTCGGTGAACGTCTCGCCGCGCGAGCTGCACGCCCCGGAGTACGTCGTCCAGGTGGCCGAGGCGCTGCGCGCCCACCACGTGCCGCCGCAGCGGCTGGTGCTGGAGGTCACCGAGCACGCCGTCGCCACCGACCTCGACGAGCTGATCCGGCGGCTGACCGCGCTGCGGCGCACCGGGGTGCGGATCGCGCTGGACGACTTCGGGGCCGGCTACTCGTCGTTGGGGCAGCTGCGTCGGCTGCCGATCGACATCCTCAAGATCGACCACAGTCTGGTCGCCGAGCACGAGCCGGTCCGCCCGGTGGACCGGGATGGCCCGGCCTTCGCCCCGATGGTCGACATCGTCATGCGGCTCGGCCACCAGCTCGGCCTGGAGGTGATCGCCGAGGGTGTGACGTGTCCGACGGAGTTGGCCGCGGTGGTGGCCGCCGGCTGCCGGTTCGGTCAGGGGGCGCTCTTCGGGTGGGGGGTGCCGGCGGAGCACCTGGAGGCGATGCTGGAGGCGGCGACCTCGCCGGGCGCGCGCCCCGGGTCGGTGCTGCCGGTCGGGTCGACGCTGCCGGCGTCGCGGGCCGGGTCGCCCGTGCCGGCGCGGACGGCTCCGTCACCGCTGCCGCCCCGGCTGCGTCGGGACTCTCTGGCACCGGCACCGGCACCGGCACCGGCGCCGCAGGCGCCCGCGCCGCGCCGGCCGGAGGAGGGATCCACGCAGGTGGGGCCACTCGCAGAACCTCGAACGGGGGATGGTGCCCCCCGTTCGTGAACCAACATGTGGGATCAGTTGACTCAGCGGCTGAGATGCGTCAGGCTGGTCCCCATGTCGTCGATCCGGTCGCTGCGAGTACTTACCTGAGCGCACTCTCCCGTCGAGAGTGCGCTGGCCCCGTGCGTCTGCACGAGGGCCGTTTTTATTGCCGTCGGACCCTGTCGGGGCGGTCGACGCCCCCGTAGCACCTGTCGAAGAAGCTCCACCCACTCCAGCCGAAGGCCTGAACCGCCATGACGAGACCCACGCCAGAGACACTCGCCAACTCCGCCCGTCGGGCGCGTACGGTCACCGAGCCGAGCGGCGACGCCGACCACACCTCCGCGCCGCGCTCCGGCGCCGTTCCGGCCGCCCAGGCCGTACGGCAGCCCGCGTCGGCCCAGGTTTCCGGCGCCGGCTCGCTCGTGCGGTCCCTCGAGGCGCTCGACGTCGACGTCGTCTTCGGCATTCCCGGCGGGGCGATCCTGCCCGCCTACGACCCGCTGTACGACTCCACGGTCCGGCACATCCTGGTCCGCCACGAGCAGGGCGCCGGTCACGCCGCCACCGGGTACGCGCAGGCCACCGGGCGGGTCGGTGTCTGCATCGCTACCTCCGGGCCGGGCGCGACCAACCTGGTCACCCCGATCGCCGACGCGTACATGGACTCGGTGCCGATCGTCGCGATCACCGGCCAGGTCGCCCGCCCGTCGATCGGCACGGACGCCTTCCAGGAGGCGGACATCCAGGGCATCACCCTGCCGATCACCAAGCACAACTTCCTGGTGCAGACCCCGGAGGAGATCCCGCGGGTGCTGGCCGAGGCGTTCCACCTGGCCTCCACCGGCCGGCCCGGGCCGGTGCTGGTCGACATTCCCAAGGACGTCCTCCAGGCGTCGACCACCTTCAGTTGGCCGCCCACCCTCGACCTGCCCGGCTACCGGCCGACCCTGCACCCGCACGGCAAGCAGATCCGCGAGGCCGCCCGGCTGATGGCCGCCGCCCGCCGCCCGGTCCTCTACGTCGGCGGAGGCGTGCTCAAGGCCGGCGCCACCGAGGGGCTACGCCGGCTCGCCGAGCTGACCAACATTCCGGTGGTGACCACGCTGATGGCGCTGGGCGCGTTCCCCGACTCGCACCGCCAGCACCTGGGCATGCCCGGCATGCACGGCACCGTCGCCGCGGTCTACGGCCTGCAGAAGGCCGACCTGATCGTGGCGCTCGGCGCCCGCTTCGACGACCGGGTGACCGGCCAGCTGGACTCGTTTGCCCCGGACGCCACCGTGGTGCACGCCGACATCGACCCGGCGGAGATCGGCAAGAACCGGCACGCCGACGTGCCGATCGTCGGTGACGCCCGGCACGTCATCGACGAGCTGGTCACGGCGGTCACCACCGAGCAGAAGGCCGGCCAGCGGGCCGACCTCGCCGACTGGTGGACCCAACTGGACGACCTGCGCGAGCGGTACCCGCTGGGCTACGAGGAGCCTTCCGACGGCACCCTCTCCCCGCAGTACGTGATCAAGCGGTTGGGTGAGATCGCCGGCCCGGACGCCATCTACGTCGCGGGCGTCGGCCAGCACCAGATGTGGGCCAGCCAGTTCATCTCGTACGAGAAGCCGGGCACCTGGCTCAACTCCGGCGGCCTCGGCACCATGGGGTACGCCGTCCCGGCGGCGATGGGCGCCAAGGTGGGGCGACCCGACGCGGTGGTCTGGGCGGTGGATGGCGACGGCTGCTTCCAGATGACCAACCAGGAGCTGGCCACCTGCGCGCTGGAGAACATCCCGGTCAAGATCGCAGTGATCAACAACGGGAATCTCGGTATGGTCCGGCAGTGGCAGACCCTGTTCTACGGCGAGCGCTACTCCAACACCGAGCTGGGCACCCACAAGCACCGCATCCCGGACTTCCTCAAGCTGGCCGAGGCGCTCGGCTGCGTGGGCCTGCGCTGCGAGAACGCCGACGACGTCGACAAGACCATCGAGGCGGCGATGGCGATCAACGACGCACCGGTGGTGGTCGACTTCGTGGTCGGCAAGGACGCGATGGTCTGGCCGATGGTGGCCGCCGGCACCAGCAACGACGAGATCATGTTCGCCCGTGGCGTCCGCCCGGCCTTCGACGAGGACGAGGTCTGATCATGGCCGATCGCACCGAGCGCGGCGAGGGCCGTGAGGCCATGATGAGGAAGGCAATGATCATGGCCGATCGCACCGAGCGCGGCGAGGGCCGTGAGGCCATGATGAGGAAGGCAATGATCATGGCCGATCGCACCGAGCGCGGCGAGGGCCGTGAGGCCATGATGAGGAAGGCGCAGTCATGACCATGCACACGCTCTCGGTGTTGGTGGAGAACAAGCCAGGTGTCCTGGCCCGGGTCTCCGGCCTGTTCTCCCGGCGCGGCTTCAACATCGACAGTCTCGCCGTGGGTGAGACCGAGAACCCGGACGTCTCCCGGATCACCATCGTGGTCAACGCCGAGTCGTCCCCGCTGGAGCAGGTGACCAAGCAGCTCAACAAGCTGGTCAACGTACTCAAGATCGTCGAGCTGGATCCGCAGGTCTCGGTGGCCCGGGAGTTGCTGCTGGTCAAGGTCCGCGCGGACCGGAACTCCCGCGGGCAGGTGTTGGAGACGGTCAACCTGTTCCGCGCCAGGGTGATCGACGTCGCACCGGACACGCTGACCATCGAGGCCACCGGCACCCCCGACAAGCTGGACGCGATGCTGCGCGACCTGGAGCCGTTCGGCATCAAGGAGATGGTCCAGTCCGGCACGGTGGCGATCGGGCGCGGCTCGCGCTCCATCACCGCCGGCCCCGCGCTGCGCGCCGCCTGATCCGCCCGCACAAGTCCACGACGGCCGACCCGGACCGCCGTACGAAAGGGAAGTCAATGAGCGTTGAGGTGTACTACGACGACGATGCCGACCTGGGCCTGGTCCAGGGCCGCAAGGTCGCGGTGATCGGGTACGGCAGCCAGGGCCACGCCCACGCGCTGTCGCTGCGCGACTCCGGCGTCGACGTGGTGATCGGTCTGCCGGCCGGCTCCAAGAGTCGCCCCAAGGCCGAGGAGCAGGGCCTGCGCGTGCTCACGCCGGCCGAGGCGGCGGCCGAGGCCGACGTCATCATGATCCTGGCGCCGGACACCGCGCAGCGGGCGCTCTACGCCGACGCGATCGCGCCGAACCTGGCCCCGGGCAAGGCGCTCTTCTTCGGCCACGGTTTCAACATCCGGTACGGCCTGATCACCCCGCCGGCCGACGTGGACGTGGCGATGGTCGCGCCGAAGGGCCCCGGCCACCTGGTCCGCCGCCAGTACGTCGACGGCAAGGGCGTGCCCTGCCTGATCGCCGTCGAGCAGGACGCCAGCGGCACCGCCTTCCAGCTGGCCCTGTCGTACGCCAAGGGCATCGGTGGCACCCGGGCCGGAGCGATCCGGACGACCTTCAAGGAGGAGACCGAGACCGACCTCTTCGGCGAGCAGGCGGTGCTCTGCGGTGGTGCGGCGGCGCTGGTGCAGACCGGTTTCGAGGTGCTCACCGAGGCCGGCTACGCGCCCGAGGTGGCCTACTTCGAGTGCCTGCACGAGCTGAAGCTCATTGTCGACCTCATGTACGAGGGCGGTATCGCCCGGATGCGCTACAGCGTCTCCGACACCGCCGAGTACGGCGACCTGTCCCGTGGCCCCCGCGTCGTCGACGCGCGGGTCAAGGAGGAGATGCGCAAGATCCTCGGCGAGATCCAGTCCGGCGAGTTCGCCCGTGAGTGGGTGGCCGAGGACGAGGCCGGCCGGCCGAACTTCGCCAAGTGGCGGGCCGAGGGCGCGGCGCACCCGATCGAGGAGACCGGCCAGAAGCTGCGTTCGATGATGAGCTGGGTCGACCGCCCGATCACCGAGACGGCCTGACGCCGGCGCCCACGCGGCCCGCGACCCGACGCTCCTCCCGGCGTCGGGTCGCGGGCCGCCGCCGCGTGTGTCCCCGTGCGTGTGTGTCGCCGCGCGTCTGTTCCCGTGCGTGTGTCGCCGCGCGCCTGTTCCCGCGCGATTGTCCCGTGCGTGATCGGCTCCGGGTGCGCCAACTTGTGCTGTCAATCGGCCGGCTCACCGCGGATTGCGGCATCTGGAGTGGATCACGCCGGCTCTGTGCCGGCTTCTCACCTACTGGGAGCGGGTGACCAGGGCCTCGGTCCCTCGGGCGGTCCCTCGGGCGGTCCCTCGGGCGGTCCCTCGGGAGTCTGCCGGGTCGTTTCCCCGAGGTGGTCCGCCTGGGGTGGTCTGTCGGGTCGGTTCTCTCTGGGGGTGGTCGGCCTGGGGCTGGGC
>NZ_SMKN01000012.1 GCF_004348675.1 Micromonospora sp. KC606
ACCCGTGCGGCGGCCCCTCCGGCCGGTCGGTTCCCTTCTAGCCCACACGCATCGCTGAGGGGTTGATCCAGCGCAGGGGTCGGCCCCGGGACCGTAACTTCTCCAGCAGGAATTGCCGTCATGAACGCTGATTGGACAGTTTGGAGCGAGCGCGCTTTTCCGGTCCTGTGATGGGATATGCCGCGTGATTGAATCGCATGCGCCGGTGTTGGAGATGCTGTGGGAGGCGCACGACCCGCACCATGTGCTCGACGGACGGTTCGGTTTCGGCGACGGGCAGGCGGCCGGCCGTTGGGTCGCGGACACGCTGGATGAGCATTGGGGCGTTCGCATCGACTCCTGTCAGCGGATTGTGATGAGCGGCGGTAACGCGCTGGCGTGGATCGGAACGCCGTCCGGTCGGCTGCTCGCGAAGTGGTCGGTGGCGCCCGAGCGTTTCTCGCGCCTGGCGGAGGTGTCGCGGCTCACGAGATGGCTGGACGGCCTAGGGTGGCCGGTTTCCGCGCCGGTGCCCGCGCGCGATGGCCGTCTTCAGGTCGAGGTCGACGGTGTCTCGATGGGCCTGCAGCGGGTGATCGAGGGCGATCTTCTTGACACCGCTGATCCCGGTCAGGTGCGGGCGGCCGGAGCGGTGTTGGCCGGGTTGCAAAATGCGCTGGCGGCATACCCGGACGCCCATCGCATTCCCGCGCTTGCTGTTGCGTCCCAGTCGTTAACGGAGCGGATCACCGGCTGGCTTGACGCGTGCGCCGGGCATCTGCCGTTGGCGGCTCGCGACGCGCTGCGCGAGTTGGTCGCCGGCGCGCCTGCCGACCGACTGCCGCGACAGCTCGTTCATTTCGACTTTCGGTCCGCCAACATCTTGTGTGTGGGCGGCGAGCTCAGCGCGGTCATCGACTTCGAGGAAGCTCGGCACGAACACCGGCTCGTCGAGCTGGCCCGCGCGGCGATTGTGCTCGGCACCCGCTACCACAGTTGGGGGCCGGTGTCGGCCGAGGTCCGCACGGAGTTCCTTGCCGGCTACCAGGCCGTACGTCCGCTGACTCCAGCCGAGGTGGGCTGGTTGGACATCCTGCTGCTCTGGCAGGCCCTGGCGATGGTGCCACCTGGCGACGACCCGACCGGGTGGGGACCGTCCGCGCTGAGCCAACTGCCACGGCCCCGATGAGGATCCAGCTGACGACCTGTTGTGGGATCAGCAGCAAAACGAGCTCAATCTAGAGCCAAGACCGGGAAGCGGGACGACGCACCGATCGCGCCACGGTGTCCGGCCACAGACCGCGTCTGGCGTAGCGATCCGGCGGCCATAGGGCCTGTCGAAGCCGGTCGTCCGGCAAGATGCTGACACCCCCGGGTGACTCGACCTGCATTGGGAGCAGCCGGCTCTGATCTTTGACCAGCGGTCTCCTGAGACGGTGCTCTATTGATCTCCGCAGGCCGACTGCCTGTGGCTCTCTGTTTTTCTCCCGCCTTCCGGTCGCATGGGCGATTGTTGTGCTCGGCGGCGGACGACCAGCGATCTTGTCCCGGTGTCATCGCGGCCTACCTCGGGGTGATTCGTGTCCGGTCGACCGCGAAGCTGTCCATTCCGTCGAGCCACGTCGATAAAGTGGCAGGGAACCGTAGTTATCCATCACCCCAGAATCGCGGTTCCTGCTGGCGGGGCGCGGCTTCACGGAGTACGAGCCGGCCCGACGGGCGACCGGCCCGTGCTGGCCGCCCTGCCCACCGGGCCTGCTCCCGGCCTGATCGTTACTCGTTGTGCAGCGCCTCGGCGATGGTGAGGCGTGCCACCGACCGGGCCGGGAGGAACGCGCCGAACGCCGCGATGCCGATGCCGGCCAGGGCCAGCAGGGCCAGCACCGGCGGGTGGTAGATGTGCAGCATCCGGTCCGGGATGACGAGCTGGGCCGCGTGCGCTATGGCCGGCAGGGCGAGACGGTGCATGACGACCCCGAGGGGGATGCCGAGCAGGCTGCCGGCAGCGCCGAGCGCCGCCATCGAAAGCACCATCATCAGCACCACCTGGCGGGGCGTCATCCCGATCGACTTGAGCATGCCCAGGTCCCGGCGCCGTTCCCGGGTGTTGAGGACGACCGTGTTGAAGACGCCGAGCGCCGCGACCGTGCCCAGCATCAGCGTAAGCACGGTGACGATGCCGAACATGACGGCGATGAACGAGTCGGCGTCGTTCGCGGGGACGGCGTCCAGCCCCGGGTCGCCTGCCTTGACCGCGGTCAAGAAAGCTGACGTGTCGGTACCGCGCCCAAGTCCCACCTCGTAGCTGGTGGCCCGGGTACCTGGCGCCACCAGCGCCAGCGTCTCCCAGTTGGACAGCACCATGTTGGCGGAATTCATCAGGACCTTTCCGACGATGCGGACAGTCTGCTGTCGGCCGTCCGCGTCCACGGTTAACGTTTCGCCCACGGTGAAACCGCGCTGGCGCAGGAACCTCTCGGAGACGACCACCTCGCCCGGGCCTGCTGGCCAGTGCCCGTCCACCATCTCGTAGCCCAGGCTGGTCGTGTCGCCGCGGTAGAACCGGGCCAGGAACGTCTCGGTGCCGCCCAGCCGGTGCGGCCAGGCCTGCTCGGCGGCCTCGGCGGTGAAGCGCAGCGCCGAGGCCAGCCGGTCCAGGCGGCCAATCTCCTCGACTCCCCACCCGGCTGGCGCGGCTCCCACCACCAACAGCAGGTAGCCGTACGCGCCACCGCCACGACACCCGCCGACCGATACCCCGACGTGGCAGCACTCGCGGCAGCCTGGGCGTGGCGGTCGCGCGCTCAATGGAAGGTGACCTCGGCCTCGGACAGGAGCTTCTGCATATTGGCGCCGTGGGCAGCGGCTTGGTCGTGCAGGCGGGCGGCGGGCCCGGGGCCCCACAGGCGGGCGGCCAACTGCTGGTACTCCGGAAGCTTGGGCATCTTGGTGTCCAGGCGGAACAGGATGGCCAGCGGGCGGCGGCACCACCAGCGGCGAATCCAGTCGACCGGTTGCGTCACCAACAGTGCGCTGTAACTTGTTGGCAAGGTCGGGGCGGCGGCCACCTTGACCGCCTTTTCCGTCAGGTTGAGCATCTCGGTCACGGAGACCGCCTCGCGTCGTGGGCCGCTCGCCTCCTCCAGCAGGGTTCGGTAGCGGGCCAGCAGTTTGCGGCGCTCGCGGATCGTGTCGGCGGCCTGCAACTCGGCCTTGAAGTCACCGAAGTAGCGGCGGTATCCGCTGAACTCATCGCGGACCCGGAGCAACTGCTCGGGAATGTTCTCGAGACTGGACGCGCGGGACAGTACGAGCGCGGCGACCGGCGGGATCGGGATCGTCGACATGGCCGTCCACTCGGCGACGACGTCGCCTCCGGTGAGCGGTTCCTCGAGCGATTCGGCGATTTTGTCGTACAGCTGGCGCGGCAGCGACCGGTAAGTCTTCTGGAGGGTGCCGGCGACGAACGGCACGCGGTCGAAGTCGGGGAAGTAGTCGAGGCCGTGCGCGGCGGCCACGACCAGGTAGCTGTTGCCCCGGTACATCCGGTCCTTGACCGAAGCGTCACCTGCGCTGGCGTATCCGCCGAGGCCGTCGACCTGGGCGAGGAGATCGTTCAGCCCGGTCGTGTAGTCCAGGCCGGCCACCGCGCCGGTCTCACCGGCCGCGGACGGGTCGTTGCCGCTGCCGTCGGTGACCCGTTTCGCGAGCTCGTCCGGCAGTCGCAGCGCGACCCGGCGGACTTCGTCGCGCGACAGCGCCGGAGCAAACGTTCGGTACAGTCCCTCGCGAGCTAGCAAGCTGCTGAGGCCACTGACGTACTCACCCGAGGCGCCCAATGCCTCCATGCGGTCGAGGAGAACCACGGCTTCGCAGAGCGAGCAGAGATCGAGGAACCTGGGGAGGGCCAGCGCCTCCGGCCGGGACAGGACACCGCTGGCGTTGGCCATCAGCGTCTGCGTCACCAGCGCCACATTCTGTCCGTTCCCGGCCACGGCGTCCATTCTAGGATCGGCCCATAATGCTGGGCTCGACGGGCGTCGAGGCGACCGAGTTCGCCGGAGCAGAGCTGTGCACCGTACGCGATCTGGTGGCGGGCGGCCAGATCGTCCTGCTCTGCGACGAGGTGCCCGCAGACCGTAAACAGATCAGTGGCCGCAGGACATCGTCGAGTCGGTCGGCGAGTGTGCCGCGGATGCCGCTGTCCGGCCTGACCGGCGAGGGCGGTCCGCGCTATCCCCTGGTGATCGGGCAACGCGAGAGCATCCGTCACCTGTGCGCTCCTATGCCGACCGTTTGCCACCGCCGCCATTTCCGTACGAGGCCCGGCCGGTGGTGACCGACTACCGCGAGTTCCGGCCCGCAGGATCGAGGAGAAGGTCGAAGTAAACGTCCACCCGAACTCCTACGGTTACCGGCCGCGACGGTCGGCGTTGGACGCGGTGGCGGCGTGCCGGCAACGGTGCTGGCGCTACGACTGGGTCGTCGGTCTGGATGTCCAGGCGTTCTTCGACAGCGTCGACTACGACTCATGATCAAAGCGGTGACTTGCCGCTCCGACCCAGCAGCCCGACGGCAGCCTGCAACCCCGAGACCGGGGAACCCCGCAAGGGTCCGCGGTCTGACCCATGCTGGCGAACCTGTTCCCTGCACTACGCGTTCGACATGTGGATGGCCCGGACATTTCCGTCCGTGCCGTTCGAGCGATACGCCGACGATGCCGTGGTGCACTGCACCAGCGAACACCAGGCACGCTCCGTGCGCCAGGCGATCGAGGACAGGACGGTCAAAGGTCGGGCTGCGCCTGCACCCGGACAAGAAGTACCGACGGCTACGGCCACGCCGCAAGGCCCGAATCGTGTCGGAACGCCTTATCACGCAACACCCACGCTACTTCGACACTGGGCCTGGTCCCGTAATCCCCTGATGACGGCCAGGGTGGTAAGAGCGGAGTGACGGGAGACTGTCACGCTCCGTTCCGTGGAGCCCGGAGGTGCGATCCCTCCGGGCGAACCCACCCCTGGGCGTTGCGGGGCGACAAAAGGCAATAACCAGACGGCTCCACAATTTTTGGGCGCACTTCGTCACATGAAATTGCGGTTTACGATCTTTCCGAAAGTCAAGAAGCTGGTGTCTCCCCAGCTCAGCTGCCCTTCAGCACTCCGGCGCGGCAGAAACAGCGACAACTAGTGTTGTCGTCATGCGGAGAAATCGGCTGTTTGACCTGATCAGGGAAGGTGCCCGTCGACTACTCGACGAGCATGGTGTCGACACTTCCCCTTGCAATGACAGATCCAAAGACGTAAATTAATCGTCCTAAGGGCTCGTCTCGTAAGGAGAAGCATGCTGAGAGAATCTTGGCTCCGCCGGCTCGGGCTCGTCTCGGCGGTGGCGGCGTTCGGCCTGGTAGTCACGCCCGTGGCTGCGCACGCCAACGACTACGACACTCCCCGCAGCGCCATTGGCTTTGGAGTGGACAAAAGCGTCAACGGCGCGATTGACCAGTCCATACAGAAGGCCCGAGAGGCAATCCTCGCGGTCGGCACCGCCTGCACCCCTGGGATCTATCGCACCCGCTTGGTCTATGCCTCTCCGGGCGGCACATGGGTCTACGAGACCACCCACGAAGCGATGTGCGTCGACTGATCAAGTTTCGGTCCGATCGGCCACCGCCGGGTTCACCGGGCTGCGGGCAGCCCCGCTGCCCGCAGCGGAGGTCGACCCGCCGCACCCCGAGCGCGGATCCCGCCCCATGATCATTAGTTGAAAACCCGTGCTGTGGACTCCGAATTACACGGATTGTCGACTAATGATCATGCAGCGGTTGAATTGCTGGGGTCTGTGGTCGGTTCGGGTCTGGTTGGTCACGTGGCGTGTCGGCGTGAACGTCGATTACGGTCGTTCTATGCCGGGGGTATGAGGTATTACGTTGCCTGGGCCCGCTACTACGGCGGCCCATACGCCGGCGCGCCGGCGGACTCCCCGTGCGGCAGGGCGAGGAAGACTAGGTCGGCCTCGGCCAGCACCTCCGGCGTGGTCTCAGTGAGGGTCACCTCCGGCCCGGTGAGCTGGGGGATGGGCGCCAAGCGAACCGTCTTGGAAATGTAGGCCGTGACCTGGGTAAACGTGCGTGTCCCGGTGGAGTGGCCGTGGTCGCGCGAGTGATCCGAGGGACACGTCGATCGGCAGGATCAATTCAGCCTCCATGCTGTGCAGTGCTCGTGCACGCGGTCCCGGATTGGCGCTCCGGGCCGGTGTCTGGTGCTGCGCCGACGCCGGTGGACAGCTGCGTCGACGGGCTGGGCACAAGATTGCGCTCGATCCAGGATCGAGTGGCATCCAGTCGCCAGAATGGCCACTCAATCCTGGATCGAGCGTGACCTTGCGCGGGCTGCGCGGGGCGGGGCGCGGGCCAAGCGGTCGGGTGCTCGAACTGTTGACGATGCCCGCTCATGCCGCAACCAGCTCGTTACCTGGCGTTACGGTCGACCTCGGCTCGACAGTCGCAGTCCATGAACACGTGATTGATCAGCCCATCCAGCAAAGCCAGTCGATCAGGTGCCCCGCGACGCCTCAGACGTGCCGGGCCGGGGCACCAGGACCACCACCGCAGTTTCGGACGTCCGCCGCGCAGCGTAGCCATCCAGGTTCTTGTCGATCTCACGCCAGCGGGCCCACAGCCGCGACCGTTCGTCGCCTGTCGCAGCATGACCACGCACCGGCCGCGGCCCGTCGACCAGGTCAACGGTCGCGTCCGGGTGCGCCTGCAGATTGAGCCACCAGGCCGGCTCGGGCTCCCCCCACCCGTTCATGGCCAGCGAGACCAGATTCGCGCCGTCCTCGAAGTACCCGAGGATCACGCTGCGCTGCTGGCCGGTGCGACGCCCGACGGTGGTCAGGCGCAGCATTCCGTACCGGTTGCCGCGCGGACGCGACAGTCCGACCCGGCCGCCGGAACGCCGCAACACGCCCCGATGAGCCGACCAGAACAGCCGAATGAACCAACGGGGCGGCAACCACGGCTTCTTGGCAGGGCGCAGGTCCGACTCGGTCACCCCTCCATCGTATTGGCCGCTGTCACGCACGAACGGCAGCCAGCGGCAGGCCGGTAGCGCCGAACGGTCTGCTGACAGCCGGCCCGCCCACCCGATCAAGCAACGGTCAACGTCCGCAACTGCCGCGAAGCGTTCGTAACCGAGGGTGATGTTGGCGGGTTGTTGGTGTCTGGACGTGTCGAGTTGGGGACGTCGCCGCAGCGACGGCAGTGTCGGCTCAGCCTTGAGGGCGGTCGGTCTCTCGTCTCTGTGTGCTACCAAGAAGCCGTTGCCTGCAGGCCTTGGACGTACTGCGGCCGGGCTGCCTTGATGGGCTAGGAGTGCGTGGATGAGAGCGATCGTGTACGACCGGTACGGGCCCCCGGATGTGTTGCGGATCGACAACGTTCCCAAGCCGTCTCCTGCTGCCCGGCAGGTGCTCGTCAAGATTGCGGCGACCTCGGTCAACCTGAGCGATTGGGAGACCCTGCAAGGCTCACCGCTGTATTCACGTATCGGTGGGCTACGCTCACCGGCACGCCGGACACTCGGCTCGGACATCGCCGGCTGGGTCGACGCGGTCGGCCCTGCCGTCACCCGGTTCCGGCCCGGTGACGAGGTGTATGGCGACAACCTCATGCTCAAGGGCGGCTTCGCCGAGTACGCGATCGCTCCCGAGTCGGTGCTGACCCACAAGCCCGCCGCCCTCACCTTCGCCGAGGCCTCAGCGATCCCGCAGGCGGGTGTCATCGCGTGGCAGGGGACCAAAGGCGCCGCAGCGGGGAAACGGGTCCTGATCAACGGTGCCGGCGGAGGATCGGGCTCATTCGCCATCCAGCTCGCCAAGCAGCTCGGTGCCGAGGTGACCGGCGTCGACAACGCCGGCAAGCTCGACTTCATGCGATCGGTCGGCGCGGACACGGTGATCGACTACCGCAGCCAGGACTTCACCCGCAGCGGCCCGTACGATCTCATCCTCGACCTGGTCGCGTACCGGTCGGTGTTCGCCTACCGCCGGGCACTGACCCCCGGCGGCCGTTACCGGTGCGTCGGCGGATCGGTCTCGGCGCTGCTGCGCGTACTGACGATCGGTGCCGCGGCCGGCCGGCTCACCCACCGCCGCCTGGGCGTGCTCGCCGTCAAGGAAGGGCCGACGCACTTCGCACCGGTGGCCGACCTCTGCGCCACGGGCAACCTCGCCGTCCACATCGACCGGTCATTCACCCTCGATCAGGTGCCCGAGGCGTTGGCCCACGTCGGAGAGGGACACGCACTCGGAAAAGTCATCGTGACCGTCAACTGACCAGCGACATCCGCACATCCCGCGATCCGCGCGTCGTGGTACCTGGTGCAAGCGCGACCACGCCCCCGCACGCGGTGTTGCCGAGTTGAGTTCATGCCTACGAGCGTGCGCTTGATCTTGACCTGATGTGCGCGGTGTGTGCTCTCCAGCCGGTGCCACCGTGGGTCAACCGGTGCCAGCGCGGGTCACCGTGGCCGACGGCGGTCACAAACGGGGTTCGTGTGCTCCGGGTGTGGTCCTGGGCTGGGAGAACAGGGCCGCGGGTGACGTGGGTGAACGTGGGCCACTCCCTGCCGCCCCAGGTGAACCCCCAGGTCGCTAGACTAGGCACTCGCGCCCTCGTAGCTCAGGGGATAGAGCATCGGTTCCTAAGGCGACGCTCTATCTGCCGATGCAGGCGTTTGCCTGCGGATTTCTCGCTTCCCCTTTTGTCCGCCGGTCGCAGTAACGGATTGCTGTGCTCGCTTGCTGAAGATCAGCAGACCAGTCTGTTCGGTCATTGGTGGGCCCTCACCAACTGGGAGCGACCTGCGGAGGGAGCGAGGTCAGTCTGCTGGCGGGGCGGGAATCTGCCATAAGGCACTGACTGGTAGGGCGCGGAGTTTGTCGCCGAACGGCAGCGTCGAGGTGCCGGTGTAGAGGACGATGCCGGCGATGAAGTCGTCGCCGAGGCGGTCGGCGAGTCGGCGGAGCCCGCGGAAGTCATCGGGTCCGACGGTGGTGGCTGCTTTGACTTCGATCCCGACGACGTGCCCGGATCTGTTCTCGAGCACCGCGTCGACTTCGTACCTGCTCTGGTCGCGGTAGTGGGACAGGTCGACGGACTGCTCGGACCAGGTGAGCTGGCGGGACAGCTCGGACAGGACGAATGATTCGAGTAGTGGCCCGAACGGTGCGCCCGGCCGGAGCAGCGCCCGGGCGTCGGTCGCGGTCTCGTTGGCGGCGATGCCAGAGTCGACGAAGATCATTTTGGGCGCGGCGGTGGCGCGGGTGCCGAGGTTGCGGGACCAGCCGGGGATTCGCTTGATCAGGAAGATCTCTTCCAGGGCTTGGAGGTAGCGGGCGATCGTTGGCCGGCTCAGTCCGAGGGCGGATTCGAGGGAGTTGGCGGCGATGATGGTCGCGGACCTGGCCGCGAGGAGGCGTACCAGCTTGCGTAGCTCGCCCTTGTGCTGGATGTCGGACAGCTGCCGCACATCGCGCTCGATGAGCGCCTGGACGTAGGCGTCGAGGAACCGTTGGCGGCGGCGTGGGTCGGTGCGGGTCGTGGCCTCGGGTAGGCCGCCGCACACGATTCGAGCCGCGTAGTCGGCGCGGGTCACCTTCGACTCGTGTCGCAGGTCCGGACCGAGCGCGAAGACGGCGTCGACGAATCCGTCCGGTGTTCCCTCGAGTTCGCCTTGGGAGAAGGGCCAGAGCTCGACGGTTTCCATCCGGCCGGGCAGGGCGTCCGGGGCGGCCACCATGCCGAACAGGCGAGAAGAGCCGGTGAGCAGGTACCGACCGGGACGGGGATCCTCGTCGACGGCTGCCTTGATGGCCAGCAACAGTTCTGGAGCGCGTTGAATCTCGTCGATGACCAGGAGTTCGGGCGAGTCCACGAAGCCGACCGGGTCGGCGAGCGCCGCGGCCCGGTCCTGCGCCCGGTCGAGATCACGGCGCTCGGCGAGACGATCACCGGCGACGATGCGAACCAGTGTGCTCTTGCCTGCTTGACGTGCTCCGCTGATCAGCACGACGCGGGTGTCGGCCAGGGCGTCGTTGACCTGCGCGGCGGCGCGGCGGGGGATCAGGTGCGGTGTGGGCACGGCGTCATGATAACTGACACGGTTTCGATCTGCGTGGGCGGATGTGTTTGATTTGCGGCTCAAGCCGTGTTCGAATTGCGGCTCATCGGTGTTCGATTTGCGGGGGTGCCGAGGACGGGATCCTCGCGTGCTGGCAAACCCCGGCCGCAATCCGGCACGCCGGCACCACGCTAGGCGACCAACTCGCCATGGCCGAAGGCTTCGCCGACACGCTGCGCACGATCTTGCTCCGGGTTCTCGCACATCGTGTCCGAGGCGCCAGTCTCCCACGCGCTGACTCTTCCCGGGGTCACGACAAACGGCCCCCGTGCGGTGCGTTCAGGTCCGGGTGAAGCCGAGTGCCCTGTATCCGGGCATGCGGCGTTGGAGTGAGGCGGCGAGGATGGGTGTGGCCGGGTCGTGGTAGTCGTGGACCTCGGCGACGTCCTTGCCGGGGGCGGCGCGGATGACGCGGCCGGCGCATTGGACGAGTAGGCCGTCGTAGGAGATCGGGCCGGCGAGGAAGAGGGTGTCGAGGGCGGGAACGTCGAAACCTTCGCCGATGAATGGTGTGGTGTCGATGACGAGGAGGCCGTCGCCGGCCTTGGCACCGTCGAGTCGGTCAACGACGGTCCGCCGTTCGCTGGTGCTCATCGCGCCTTGGAGCACGAGCGCCTGATATCCGCGTGCGGCGAGCAGAGCGGTGAGAGCCTCGACCTGGGCGACCCGGCGGGTCAGGACGAGACAGTTGCGACCGCGTGTCAGGGCTACGGCGACATCATCGGCGATCTGGGTGTTGCGGGGCTCGTCGAGGGCCAGTCGCCGGTGCACCTCGGCGAGCGCGCCCGGCGCGTCCAGGTCGACATCGCCGGGCTGGAATGTGGTCTCGTGGAGGATCAGCGTTCGTCGCGGTCCGGCGTCGGCGTGCATCGCGGCTGAGGGTGCATTGTTCCTCGTCGGTCAGGGTGTGCCGGACGGGTCCGAGTTGCCAGGTGACGTGCCGAAGCCGCCGTCGGGCAGGACATCCTGGTTGGGGAACAGCCGGTCGTACGAACGCAGGTCCATGGAGCCACGCAGCACCATCGCCTCGTGGAGCGGAACGGTGCCGACGGCGCGCGCGGTGGCCGCGAAAACAGCGCCGGTGAAGAAGACCCACACGTGGGCGCCGCGGCCTGACTGGGAGATCTCCAGCGCGGCCGGCACCGCGCTGGCTCGTGCCGCCTTCACGTACGCGAGGGCGTCGAGCATCGTCGTGGGCCCGTCGAAGTCGGCCACGAGGAAGTGGCAGGTGTTGCCGGGAATCAGCGGATACAGGCCCATGAACACGTCGCCGACGAGATGCGCCGCGACGACCTCTGCCGTGCGGGGCAGGTAGGTGGCATCGCGCCGGTCCATACCCTGACGCCAACCACCGGCGACCGCGGGCATCCACCCGGCAGCGCCGGTACGGGCGTTCTCCCACCGCATGGCGTACACGTCGGCCCGGGCCCAGAACCGGTCGGCGAACAACGCCAGCTTGTCCCGGGTCGGCGAAGCCATGGTGACCAGACCTGGCGGCTCAACCGGCGCGGACAACTGCTCCGGCGCCGCAGTCGTGTCCTGGCCGCGCAGCTCCAGCAGACGCGCCAGGCGGGCGTTCTCCGCCCGTAACCGCTCCACCTCCCGGCGAAGATCGACGAACTCGGCCACCGAACCCATGCCGACCATCCTCGCGCATCGGGCTCGAGCACCCCCGACACCGGTCCGATATTCTCCGCCGATGGCATCGAAGGGAAACGCCGCGCTGGAGGCGATGATCGAGGAAGCCACCGTCGACGCGTACGGCGACGACGAACAGCTCACCGGCCTGTTCACCATGCTCGAGGAGCATCTGGCAGTGCCGTTCACCACCACCGTCCTCGGCGTCGAAGTCACCGTACGGAAGACCGACCTGACCGCCGACAGCATCGTCGCGGTCTGCGCCCGAGGCCGCCACCGGCAGGAGATCGACCTGCTCGACCTGCCGCTACCCACCCCCGCGCCGGACGGCACCGCGTGGATCGACGCCTACCGGCACTGGGCCGGGAGGTAGGTCAGCGGTGAGCGAGTACCAGTACTACGAATTCACCGCCGTCGACCGGCCCCTCACCAGCCGGGAGCAGGCCGAGCTGCGGTCGCTGTCCACTCGGGCCGACATCACCGCCACCAGCTTCGTCAACACCTACGAGTGGGGCGACTTCAAGGGCGACCCGCGCAAGCTGATGGGACGGTTCTTCGACGCGCACCTCTACCTGGCGAACTGGGGCACCCGCCAGGTCATGCTGCGGCTACCGAAACACGTGCTCGACCCCGCCACGGTCGCCCCCTACTGCCAGGGCGACAGCGCATCCGCCTGGACCGCCGGCAAGCACGTCATCATCGACCTCCACGACGAGGACGAGGACGGCACCGACGAGTGGGACCTCGACGGCCACGGTCTGCTCGCCTCGATCATCCCAGTCCGGGCCCGCCTCGCCGCCGGCGACCTGCGCCTGCTCTACCTGGCCTGGCTCCGCTGCGTACAGTCCGAGGAGATCGCCGACGACGAGCCCGAACCGCCCGTCCCAGCCGGACTGGGCACCCTCGACGCGCCCCTCACGGCGGTCGCCGAGTTCCTGCGCATCGACCCCGACCTGATCGCGGCTGCGGCGGCCGGGTCGTCGCCGGCCACCGTCGGTGAACCGACCGCCGCGCAACTACGCAGCTGGGTCGTCGGGCTGCCCGCCCGGGACAAGGACGCCATCCTGACCGACCTGATCACCGGCGGCGACAGCCACCTGCGCAGCCAACTGCTGCGCAGGTACCGCGACGCACACCGCACCGACACCCCCACCCCAGCGGCCGCCCGCACCGCCGGGGATCTGCTCGCCACCGCCGCGGACCTGCGCGCCGAACGGGAACGACGGGACGCCGAGCAGCGCCAACGCGACCGGGCTCGCCGGGAACGGTCCGCAGCAGCCGCCCGGCAACGGCACCTCGACACCCTCGCGGTCGACCAACCCGCCGCGTGGCAGCGGGTGGACACCTTGATTGCCACAAAGAAGCCGCGCGAGTACGACACCGCCGTTCAACTCCTCGTCGACCTGCGCGACCTCGGCGAACGCGACGGAGACAGCGGGCTGTTCCAACAGCGGCTGGCCGACCTACGGGCGGCGCACGTCCGCAAGCCCAGCCTGCTCGAACGCCTCAACCTCGCAGGCCTCGACACCTGACGCATGGCTCGCCGCCCGGGTGACCGTCGCCAAAGTGCGGACAGGATCGTGGTGGCCGACCGGCGTGCCGGCGTGACGCCCCGGACAGCCGACGCCAACCGCAGCAGGCTCCAGGTGTCCGTCCGGACCCGCAACCAGAAATCGAATTATGTCGTTCCAAGGTTGGACCCGGAGGGTCGGGTGACTGTCTGGGTGTGTGCTGCCGATGTCATGGCCAGCTAGGAGTAGGACGCCCCGGCCCTCGCTGATGACCGCTGTATCAGCACTGGATCGAGACTTGCGACCGATCGCCCTTTCCGAACTTGTGGCTACTGAACCGCGGCGGGTCCACGCCCCTTGACCAGCACGACCGGAAAGGTGATGCCCGGTGGGTTTCCTGTGGGCCGGCGTCGATGTCGGCAAGACCTACCACCACGTGTGCGTCGTCGACGACGGCGGCACCGTGGTCTTGTCCGAGAAGATCCCCAACGACCAGCACGCCTTCTCCGGCATTGCCGGGCGGCTCGGCAAACGCCGCAAGCCGATCCGCTGGGCAGTCGATCTACGCGGCGGACCGGCGTCGCTGCTCTTGGCGGTCCTGTTCGACCGGGGCGCGGACGTGCGCTACGTCAGCGGCACGGTCACCTCGCGGATGGCGGAGGCGTTCCACGGCGAACGCAAGACCGACGCCCACGACGCCTACGTCATCGCCCAGACCCTGCGCATGCGCGGCGGCCTGCCGACCCTCACCGCGGCCGACGGCGTACAGCAGCAACTGAAGCTGCTCCTCTCCCGCCGCCTCGACCTGGTCGCCGACCGCGTCCGCATCACCGCCCGCATCCAGGACCTACTGACCATGATCAGCCCCGCCCTGGAGAAGGCGCTGAGCCTGCGCAGCAGAGGTGCGCTCCGGCTCCTCGCACAGTGGCAGACCCCCGCTGGACTGCGCCGAGCCGGGCGACGCCCGCATCCTGGCCTACCTACGCCAGCATCGTGTCTGGGCCGCCAAGGCCCTCACCGCCAAAGTCCCCACCGCCGCGCGGACGCAGACCGTCGCCGTCGCGGGGGAGGCCACCGCAGCCGTGATCGTGGGCCAGATGGCCATTGACTTGGAAGCGGTCAACGACCGCATCACCGCCATCGAGGAAACCATCGCCAGCGTCGTGGCCGAGCACGAGCTGGGAGAGATCGTCACCAACCTGCCCGGCATCGGCATCACCCTCGCCGCCGAGTTCCTCGCCCACGCCGGCACCCTCACCACCTACTCCAGCCCCGCGGCGCTCGCCGCGCACGCGGGGCTCGCGCCGATCTCCCGAGACTCCGGCCGCCGCCAAGGCCACCAGGTCCGCCCGCACCGCTACCACCGCGGCCTGCGCCGGGTGTTCAGCATGTCCAGCTTCACCGCCCTGTCCAGACAACGCCTCAACGTCCTTTGGGCCTTCATCCGCAACAAGACCCCCTACCAGCCCAATCCATCAAGATCAGCACAGTTGGCGCTGTGCGAACTCCCGTAGAGACTCCACCGGCCGGGGTTCCGCCCGGGTGACCGGGTGGTATCGGCCGCAGAGCATTTTGTCCTCACTCGAAACCCCCAGCCTCGTCCGCGAACTGCTCGGCCCGCTCCCCTCCCGAGCCGGGTTGAAAAGCTACGTGAAAACTTGGCCACCTGCCCTGACGGCACCCCGTCACCGCCGATCGTCATCGATGCCTACCACCGGCTAATCGATACTGAAAAGTCGTTTCGAATGTCCAAACATGACCTGCATCGCGGCCGATCTACCACCACAAGCGCGCGTCGGTCGACGCCCGGCTGACGATCGTGTTCGCCGCCTTGGCCGTCAGCCGCTGGATCGAGCAGACCGCAGGCTGGTCGGTGCGCAAGTTCGTCCACACCGCCCGCCATTACCGCACCATCAAGATCCAAGCCGGCGCCCACACCATCGCCGCCGCCAACCCGCTATCCGACGACCTCCGTCAAGTGCTCGACCGGATCCACCACAGCGCAACTACGCAATAATTGGTTCGTCGGCTATGTAGTCAGCCGGCAGGAGGCCCTGGGGAGCAGGCTCCTCCGTTCGCTACACGCAACGCGGGGCCCGTCCGCGCAGCGCGCGGACGGGCCCCGTCCGATTACGGTGGGTGCCATTTTCCGTTGGCGACCCCCACAAATCTGAGTGTTGTGGCAGTAATCGCCGCTATATCTTTTCGAGGTCGAATCGGCGCCCAAGGTCAGGATCGCCAACGAACCAGAATAGCGCTATGCCATCTTCCGCGAATGATGATCGAAGGTTGCTTGAGTAGGGTGTCGGGTAACCATCCAGTTCCCTAAACAGTAGCGAGACTTGCGTTTTCCTATCGGTCGGGTCGTTTGCCGCAGCCCGGAGCGACCACTCTCCGGATCCTACTGCAATAATGGAGGTGTTGGGTGAGGTGGCCGGGCCCAGAAACGACACGGGGATGTTGCTCATCTGGAATGTACGGTCCTCACTGAGGATCAGCGTGCACCCGTCGCCCCCTTTCCAAACTCCAATCACGGCAGCGGCTGAGAGGTTTGGACGGTCGTCGGTCAGGATTCTTTTGACGAAGAAGACCCCAGCGATGGCAAGAACCGCCAGCAAAGAAGTCGAGACAAGTGCCGCGATGAGTAGCCGTCGGGGTTGGTTCATCGCGGGCAACCCGAATTGACGCAAGTCGTGATCCTGAAGCGGTAGCTTTGCATCATGTGGTTCTCGAATGGGTATGCGTCTGCACCACTTCCTGCGTTTCCGTCACCCCGTTTCGGGGTGATCCCGGGAATCCTGGTGCCAGAGTATAGAGTTGTCGCATTTCTGACGTGATACTCGACCACTGGGTTGTCTTTCTCGTATCCGACAACTTTCCACTCGACGTCAAATGAACGTGATCGCGGTCCATGCGCTGTTCCCAGATCTGTTTTTTGTTGCATGAGAAAGCATGTCCAGTCCGTAATGCTTGTAGTTTCCAAGTCCTGGCAGATCGGAGAGGTGGAAGTCTTGCCGGCCACCCATCTCCCCTGAAGCCGTTCGCCGATCGATTTCAAGGTATATGTTTGAAAACTCGTTGCTCATCCACATTTCTTGCGTCATTCGATCCCCCCAACGGAAGTACTCGTAGTGAGCATGAGTACAAGCCACCGCTAGGAATCCGGCCGACCTGTCGCAGATAAGTTTCGCGGAATCTGGGCTCTTTTTCACCACCTCGAGCCACGTGCGAAGAATATCGTAGGGGCCTTCGCGGCGGGATCCTTCGGCATGACAATACTCCATAGTCCCAGCTGCACAAGTTTCAGGAGGCGGCTTTGGCTTGCCCCCTTTACCTCCCTTGCCGCCGCCACCGCCGCACTTGACGGGCCAGCAGTCCTTCTGGCCATTTTTCTTCCGCTTCTTCTTTTTTCCCTATTGCCCTTTTCGTTGCCGGGTTCGTAGTCGGGGCACCCTCCCGGAATCTCCGCGCAGTCGGCGGGAATGAGTCCACTTGGGTCACTCAAAGTCATGGGCGTGTTGTTGGCGTAGGAGTATCCGTTCCACTGTTGTGGCTGCCCCCCGTCCTGGATGGGGTCGACTGCACCTGTTCCTGATTAGAGCCGGAGGCAGCCGAAATTAGCCGACCCCTGGCTCGGATGCCCGGTGTCGTCTGCCGTCGAGCTGAGGCACGCGCTCTGACCTGCGGTGCCTCATCCTGACTGGCAGACCGGTCGCTCGGCTTCTCCCAGTGGAGTTGAGGCAAACCGTCGCCCTCCGCACCGGGCTCCCGCATGTCGTGGTGGGGCTCGGTGCTGGCCTGGCTCGATGCCTCAGATCATTGGCAGTGCCTCGGCTCGACTGGCAGCCGACACCCTGCCAGAACGACTTGGGCAGAGAGGCCCGCGGCCACAGATGGTGATCCAGTGCGCACATCTGCCGAGAACAGTGCGTCGCCTTGCGCGCGGGCCATGCCCTATGCCAACTCGTGCAGCCGGTCCAGGCTGGCGCGTTGGGTTGGGGTCAGGTGGAGTCCTTCTGCAGCGAGGTTTTCCTCCAGATGGTCTACCCGGGCGGTGCCGGGGATCGGAAGTATGACCGGTGAGCGGCCAAGGAGCCAGGCGAGCGCAATCTGGGTGGCAGTGGCACCGACGTCAGACGCCACGGCGGCGATTCCCGCCTTTGCCCCCGATGTGCCTGCGGCAACAGGTCGCCACGGCAGAAACGCGATCCCTGCCCGCTCGCAGGCCGTGAGAACGGGCTCGTGCTCGCGGTCGAGCACGTTGTACCGGTTCTGCACGCTCGCCACATCAACGGTCTGACGCGCTTGCTCGAGTTCGGCGACGGTGACCTCTGACAATCCGATCCGGGCAATCTTGCCTTCATCCCTCAGGTCCCGCAGCGTGCCGACCTGGTCAGCCAGCGGCGTCTCCGGATCGATCCGATGCAGCTGGAGCAGCTCGATCCGCTCGACGCGCAGTCGGCGCAGCGCCTGCTCAACCTGCGCGCGCAGCACAGATGGCCGCCCGTCCAGTTTCCACGCTGCCTGAGGACCCGACCGTGCGACGCCGACCTTGGTCGTGACGAGCAGCCCGTCCGGATAGGGGTACAAGGCCTCAGCGAGAAGCTCCTCGTTGGCTCCCCCGCCATACAGGTAGGCGGTATCGATCAGCGTGACACCAAGATCGACGGCCCGCCGGACCACCGCCAGAGCGGACTCGCGGGCAGCACCGGCCTCGGTCGGCAGGTGCATGGCACCGAACCCGAGCCGGCGTACCTCCAGGTCTCCTCCGATACGGAACACCGTCGATGTCATTTTGTCTCCCCCGTTGAAGGCGCCAACGCTAGCAGCGCACTCCGGCCACGTCTGTCCGCATCGACGGTCGGAGCCCTCATGGCCGCACTCATCTGCCGCAAGCAGCACGCAGCTTCTCGGACGGTTGCCACCGAATGGCTTGGGGCTACGCCGATGAGTGGAGGGCAGCGGTCGCGAGCGGTTTGGGTTTCAGCGCACGTTGTGGAGTGCTCGGGTGATGTCCTGCCGTAGATGTACTGCCTCCTCTTCGTGGTCACAGAGCAGCAGGACCTTGAACGGGATGGCCCTACCCTCCGGTTGGCCGAGCGGGTCGGCCCAGTGGTGAACTACCTGGGCGAGGATGCGGAAGAGTGTGTGCTGGTCCTGGGTGCTGTCCGGCAGCAGCCGGGGCGCGTTGTCGACGGTCACCAGGTAGCCGTCCGCTGGCAGCCAGTGCAGATCTCTGAGGCAGTCGGACAGGGCATTCCAGTTCCAGCCGAAGTAGCTGGGAAAGAGCAAGGCATCCGAGAAGTCGTAGAAGACCCGGTCAGCATCGGTCATCCTCGTGCCGTCAAGGCGGGCGACCACGAATCTGCCGGACGCCGGTAGCACCGCAGCCAACTCCACCAGGGAACCACGCGAGCAGACCACGAGCGGATCCCTGGAGCGGTGCCACGCTTCGTCCGTCATCCTGTCCACCTCGATCGACGTCCTCCACCACCATCGCGGCCTCATGCGCCAGGCCGCTCAGCACTTCCAGTCTTCCGGGCAAGAAGAGCAGCAGGACAGGTAAGCCGCCCGCCGGACGACCGGATTTGCCGCTGAGCGCACGTGACCCCCTACCAACTAAAGATGGTCGCAGTACGGAGAGCAACGACGGCCAAGGGCGTGGCCCAGGTCTCGCAGGAGAGTGGCCAGCCGCTCGGCCTCCTCGGCGGTTGGCGGAGGGATGGCTGCGCCAGCCGCGATGTGCTCTCCGCCCTCGTACAGCGCGACGTACAGGTCTTCGGCGGTTGCGCGGTCGAGCCGCAGAACGATGTCATCCCGCATGCGCAGACCCTAATCGCGCGTCATGCGGCACCGGTTGGCCAAGGTCGGGGTGCGCGGATCTGCCGCGATCCGCCCGTCACGATGCGTGCTTGGTCTGCCAGCGCTGAACATGCGGACATGCCGATAAGCGGATGCAGATCGTTGTGGTCCTGTGCCAGGGTCGTTACATGTCGATCATCTTGCGCGCAGCGGACAGCCGTGACGTACCGATCCTTGTCGGGGCCGACAGTCACGTGGAGAGCCACGAACTCCGGAGAATCATCAAGTCGGGCCGAGTAACGGTGTGCGTGATGGACGACTCCGTCGTCGGATGGCTCAGATGGGGCCTCTTCTGGGACGAGATTCCTTTCATGAATCTGTTGTTCGTCATGGAGCCACATCGTGGCAAAGGCCTTGGTACTCAGATGATCCAGCACTGGGAGCACCAGCAGCGAGCGGCAGGCCACCGTTCCGTGATGACGTCAACGCTGGCGAGCGAAACGGCCCAGCATCTCTACCGCCGTCTTGGCTACGTCGATCGCGGATGCCTGCTGGTCCCGGGCGAACCACTGGAGATCATTCTCGGCAAGTCGTTGTCGGAGTAGTACGCGGATCTGCCGCGAAGCGCTCGGACGCTGTCAGTGCCGGCTTGGGACTATGCAGAAGGGGTGCCCGGCCGGGTCGGTGAGCACCCGGAACCGGTCTCCACCCGGCTGGTGCTCAGGCTTGGCCGCACCCAGCTCCAGCAGAACGGCCTCCGCTGCGCCGATGTCTTCGACTGCGAAGTCGAGGTGTAGTTGCTGGGGCACGCTCTGGTCAGGCCAGCGTGGCGGCTGGTGGTCGTTGACCCGCTGAAAGCCGATGAACAGCCCGTCATCCCGGGTGAGCCCGGCGAACTCATCGTCGGACTTGGGGTGCAGTGCGAGTCCGGTGGCCCGCTGGTAGAACGCGGCCAACTCCAGGGGGTCGGCGCAGTCGAGCGTGATCGCCGCGAGGGTCAGCGTCGAGCGCACGGGCCACTCCTTCATGGTGACGTGGCGGCAAGTCCACAGCAGGGTGCGTGCCTGCCGCCGTCCGACTGTGGCGGCCGCCCGGCGACGCGTTCGGACCGGTCAGATCACCGCGGATCGTCGAGGTAGCCGCGATGAGTGTGTTACCGAGCATTGTTTCGATCGGTCAATCGTGGTCGTAGACGGTGGTATCGATGTCGCGGCCACACAAGGTCGCGGTGACGAGCGGTTCGATACGCTCCCACCGGCCGCCAGCCAGGCCACAACCAATGCGCGGCATATGGACGGTAGCGGACAGCCGCACGGCGTGCTCGGCGAGGACCCTCAGGCACCGCTCGACGGCGTCGAATCGGATCGGCAGCCCGCTGCTGCCAGTGCGGATGCCGCGCTGGGCGACCATGTTGGCCACCCAGGTGTCGGGACGGACCTGAACCAACTGGGTAGCGCCAAGGCCGAAGTCGTTGCCGGAGCGCTCACGGTGCCACTGCCGGTAGGCACGTTCGGGTTCCGGCCACCGGCGGGAGACCGCCAAAACGAAGCCCTTGCCCCATCCACCGAGGTCGTTGCATACATGGGCGATGATCTTTGGTCCCTTTGCCTGAGGACTGGTTGCATCGCCTCTGATGATCCGCAGCGGTACCACGCGGTGATGCTCCCATCGGCGCAATCTGCCGTCGAGCCCGTTTCGGTTTGCCGCGTCGCTACCGAGCGCTGGATTACCGCGCACTCTCATGCCGCGGATGGTGCGCGGGTAGCGGGCTACAACCCAGTAGCCAGAGCATCTGGCGCCAGGGCGCTGCGGTCGCGTGGGCTCGCACCGTCCTCGTTACTCACATCGTGCCTGTGGTGGCGTCGCACCTGCGGCTTTGAGCAGCGCTTCCGTCTCGGAGTAGCCGCCTCGGACGGCCCATTCGAGGGGCGACAGTCCGCTGCCGCGGTCTTCGCGGAGGTTCGGATCTGCGCCCTGTTCGAGGAGTTCGCGACGGCGCCGTCGTGCCCCCACGCTGCGGCTCCCGTCAAGGGTGTCCCTTCCTCGCCGCGCCCGCTTTCGACATTCGGGTCCGCGCCGGCATCCAAGAGGATCCGCACCGCCGCACGCCCGTTCTGCACCGCTGCCAGATAGAGGGGCGTGGTGCCGTCACGGTCTGCCGCATTCGGGTCTGCCCCCGCACGCAACAGCGCAAGCACGGTCGGGAGATCGTCACGCAGCAGCGACTCCATCAGACGGGCGGTGAGCTTCTTGCGCTGTCGGACGTTCACCAGCATCAGAATAGACAGTCCCGGCTCTTCACGAGCATTCCAACGACGCGGCTCCCGGGCATCCGCTCATGCCACAACCGGGGCCGCGTCGGCCTGCAGAGCGGCCGTCACGTCCGTGCGGTTGCTCGGGCACTTTGCCGATGGGTGACGTCCGGGCGGGCATTGAGGCCGGCGGCGATCTGATCCGGCAGCGGGTAGACATCCTCGACAGGCAGTTGAGCTTCGGCCGCCTGTTCGTCGCCGCTGTGCAGAAGCTCGCGGACCCGGTGCACCATGGGGGTGATATCCGTGACGGCAACCATCCAATCGTCGACGTACCGGTCGACAGCCTCGCCGGACAACCCAACCTGCAGCGACCGGTACGGCAACGCCTTCAACTGCAGCGACCGTTCAGGATCCCACTGCACTCGTACGGGGCTGGTCTTCAGTTGCCGTGCCCAGGTCGTCTTGTCGCCGTGCAGGTCTCGCTCGTAGTGACTCAGGCAGGCTCGCGCCAGCGCCCACTCAAATCCCTCCCGCGTGATGTCGACGGACAGCACGCGCTCCTGCCCCGGCTTCATAGCCCAGCCGCAGCGGTACATCATCCACAGGAAAGACGGCTTGATCCACGTCATCCGGTCCCGCTTGAAGGGGGCCACGAATCGGCCGGCTGCCACCGCCGGCAACGCAATCTGCGGGGGATACGCCTGGTACACGGTGATGGTGTCCGCCGAGTAGCGGGCACGGATCTGACGGGCGGGAACGGACACACCCGATCTTCACCGATCGGGACTCGATTGCTCCACCGAGATTCCGCACCCTGTCGGCGCCCGTGGCTGCACCCGGATCTGCGCGAGGCGCTCGCCGTCGTCTGCCCCGACTGCCTCCGCCTGGGGTGGGGCACTACTGTGAGTATTCGGCGTGCAGTTCGGCGTACGGCCGACGCTGTTCAGGATGGCGCCTGGTTCTGCCCATGCCGATCTCGGCGCAGCAGTGCGTGCCCGGCGTGCGGGCGCGATGAGCCGGGCACTCCTCGGCCAGGGCGCGGACCTGGTCGGCCTCCAGTTCGAACGCCTCGCGGCTGCCGGTGAGCACCAACGTGTCGGCGGCGATGTCCCATCGAAGATGGTCGCGGAACTCCTGGTGCCAGGTTCGTCGGTGGTCGGCGATCGACCGCGACGGCCATGCGTGACTGGGTAGGACGATGGTGTGGGGCCTGCCGGTCCCCAACCGGGAACGGACCTGCTTCCACCGTGACGGCGGAAATGCGAGACGGTGGTGCAACAGCACCAGGTCGAGCAGGCGCCCCCAACCGTGATGGTCGGGGAGTTTCGCGCGGCGCAGGGGGAGGTAGACGATCGTGTGCGGCGACCGGGCAGCCAGGCCCCACGCCTGGGCGAACATCACCGCTGTTTCCTTGTCGAGGCAGAACTGGGCGCCGAGACGGCCCTCACAGAGACCGGCAAACCTCGGCGTTTCCGCCGGCCGCACGACTCGGTACTGATGGCACCCGAGCTGGACCGTACTGACCATCACCGGCCATCTGCGTCCGCCCAACCGCTGACCCACTCCAGCAGCACCCCTCGACCAGTCGTCGTCTCGCCTCCGGCGAGCATTGTCGCGGGACCGGCATGAAATGGCGACAGAGTTCCCGGACGACGTCGAACCCGTCCGTCTGATCTGGAGAGGCTGACGCTTGCTTCATCTTGTCGATTCGGCCTTCCCGGACCCGAGCCAAGATCGACTGCTCTCCTGCCGCGATCAGCGCAGCCGTCGGGCGCACAGAGCGAATGGGCCTGGGCTTCACGGTTCGGCGATCGTGGGGCCCATCAGATGACCCGTGCGGCGGTGGCTCGCCACGGGTGGTTCGGGTGCACGAGAGCCAGTGCGTCGACGAGCCACCGGCGCTGGTCGGCGTCGAGGAGCGGCAGCGTGCCGGCGAAGTCAACGCAGTCCTTGTCCCGGGAAGCCTTTGCCTTGAACAGGAGCGCCACCTCCGGTGCCAGGAACGGCAGTCCGCTCGCGTCGTGCCGTATCAGGTCGGCGTATCGGCGGCGGATCTGGGCGTCGCGGCGGCAGATCCACACGTCGCCGTCGTGTGGTTCGCGGAACACGTCGAAGCGCCAGCGACCGGCAGCCCGGTCCAGAGCCCACGTCTGGTGGCCTGCGGCGAGCGTGTCAGCGGACGCCGGTACCAGCGCCCCCGCGACGGGCACGTAGAAGTCGACCTCAGGGAACCGCTGCGCGATCTCGGCGAACTGCGCCCGGGGAACCGCGATCTCCACGTCATTGTGGTCACGGGTCTGCCGGCCCCGGAACAGGTCGAGCGCCCAGCCGGCCGCGATGCACCAGGGCGCCGGCACGCCGGCTAGGCGCTCCCCGAGCACCCTCGGATGCCACGGCTCCCATGCGTCGAGGTCCGGCACCACGGCTGCGACGCTACTACGCGGACGCCTCGCCCAGTCACGCCGAGACGCAACTGGCTCGATCACCATCGCCCGGACAAGCCGCCGTCCCTGGACCGGGTGTGCCCCGCCGTCGGCGTCTCACTACCAGCGGGTGACGCCGCCGCCGGGTACGGCCACGAGGCGGAACTCCCGTGACACCGGCGGCGGCGTGCCAGTGACAGTGAACGCCTCGTACTGATGGTCCGGCGCGACGGCCAGGACTGCTTCATCGGCGAAGGTCAGCGTCAGCCGACCGTCTTCACGGATCTCGGCGGCCGTGACCTTCGCCCGATGTAGGTCGAGCAACACCGCCAGACCTGCCGACGCCGAGGGGTCAAAATTCGAGCCCGTTCCATGCTTTGTCGGTGGCGGTCCAGCGTTCGGAGTTGTCGTCCCGCTCCGTGGCAAGGTGGTGGGCCCAGGCGAAATCGGTCCTGGCCTGCTCCAGTTCGTCCGGGGAAACGCGCAGCCAGTTGCCGTTCATGCTCACGGCGCCAGCCTAAATGCGGGCTACGACGCTTCTCCAGCAGCGGGCGAAGGGCTCCGGGCAACCCGACGGCGCACGGAGCTGCCACGATCCGCGCGTCGCGGTGCCTGCCGCAAGGCGACGGCCACCCCCGCGCGGCTTGCCGAGTCGAGTGTATGCCGCCGAGCGAGCACTTGATCTTGGGCTGATGTGCGCGGTGTGTGCTCTCCGGCCGGTGCCACCGTGGGTCAACCGGTGCCAGCGCGGGTCACCGTGGCCCGCCGCCGGTCGCAAACGGGGGTTCGTGTGCTCGGGGTGTGGTCCTGGGCTGGGAGAACAGGGGTGCGGGTGACGCGGGTCAACCTGGGCCACTCCCTGCCACCCCAGGTGAACCCCAAGGTCGCTAGACTAGGCACTCGCGCCCTCGTAGCTCAGGGGATAGAGCATCGGTTTCCTAAGACGACGCTCTATCTGTACCCGAAGGCTGACTACCTGCGGGTTCCTATGTTGTCTTCGTGTTAGTGGGTCGCACACGCGCGTTGCTGTGCTCGCTTGCCGAAGATCAGCAGAACGGGCGTAAGTCCTGCTCAGGCCGCGCTTCGGTCGGTTGGACGCGTCCTTATCAGATCCGGCAAAGTTGCCGCGCCGCGTCAGTCTACGGTGCTGCGAGAGCGTGGGCCAGCAGCGTGGCGAGTTTGGCTGCGGGGTGCCGGGTGGTGACGACCGACCCAGAGAACTCGGCCGATGAGGTATTGAGCAAGTCGGGGTGGCCGGCCCGGTTCCGCCGGCGAGGCCGGTGCGGGTGGCGTTGTGGAGGATGGCGCGGAGCTGGTCGTATTCGTTGCGGGGTGCGGCGGGGTGGTGGTTCTGGCGATGGGGAAAGCTCAGGCACTGACCTCGAGGACCGTCTGTGACCTGCCACGACGAGCCGCTCGTATGTCGAGGACGCCGCCGGAGCGGTGCACGATGAGCAGCAGCGGCTGGGGGTAGGCGCGGGAGGCGCTGCGAATGGATTTGAGGTCCTGCGCGCTTGCCTCACAGGGTGCCGGATGGCTGTGCCAGTCGCCGACATAACCCATCCAGGGGTGCCCGGCAGTGGCGATCGCCCGGTCGAGGGCCTCCTGGGCAAGGTTCTCGCGCCGGATCCACGAGGTGCCGGAGGCGGCCGGATCCACTACCTCGACGGCAGAACGGACGATCACCCTGTCGCTGTCCCACCACCCAAGAAGCAGACCGCCGGCCTCCAGCGGTGCGGCACGTCCGGCCGCTTGGTTGATGGTCTGACGAGCGTCAGAGTGAATCATCACTGGAACTGGGCCGGTCACAACGCCACCGGGACGGAAACGGCATCTGGTGTGAGCAGACCGAGCCGGTCGAAGGGCGGATCAGGCTGGGGCCGGCGAACGTCGGCCATAGTCGCCGGCAGGGCGCATTGGTGGGTTGCCTCGTCGATGATCATCCGGCAGGCGAGCTCGGCGGCGGCGATGACCGCCGCTGGTGGCGTCCGCGAGACAGGTTCACCGCACCCGGCCTCCCGTACTCCTGCGCGGACTGGTTCGCTGGCCAGGGCCGGTAGGTGTTGTTCTGCGCGACGCAGGGGGAAACGGTCAGCCCTGATGATGTCGCCCTTGCGCTGTACACAGGCGGAGATGACCGTGTGACCGGTCCACGCGCCGACGATGTCAGCGGCCGTCGCGAGCAGGCTGCTGGCACCGGCATGGGCGGTGGCGTCGAGCACCACGTTGTGGGCCTTGACCAGTTCGACGGCGTCGCCCAGCCGGATGACATCCTGGTTCCGCCACTCCACCTTGCCAACGTCGAACCCCGTGGCCGCCAGCCGGTCCATAACAGCGGTGACCTTGTACTTCCCGACGTCGCTACTGCCGGCGAGGTGCCGCACGACGTTGCCGGGACGCAGACGCTCACCGTCGATCAGAGTGAGACGGCGGACGCCGGAGCGGAACAGGATGTCGGCGGCGAAAGACCCGAGCGCGCCGGCGCCGACCACGGCGATCCGGACATCAGCCAGTTCCACAGCGGTGTTACCCGCGCGCATCGACCGGGTGGCCAGGCTGGTGTCGGCGCTTTCGCAGGCTGTGATCGACGGAACGGGGCCGCCGCGCTGTACGGCAACAGCCAGTGCCGCGCGGTGGCCGTTGCGGGAGTACCGCAGCAGGAGATAGCCGACGGCGCCGAGCGCGATCAGACGAGTGACTTCATCGGCACGTCCAAGAGCCTGCGCGAAATCGGCCCATTCTCGAGGTGGGGAGCTGACCTCCCCCAGGTCATCGATCCACGCGAGTCCACGGTCCTTTGGATGTAGCTGCTGAGGTCCTCGCAGCGCGATGACCCCCGGCCGCCGGTTGCCGGTCACCTCGATGGTGCGCGGTGTGGGCCCCGGTGCCGTCTTGTAGAGCCCGACTTCCCCGGTGAGCACGTCGGCGTCGTAAAGCACGAAAGTGTCGGCGTCCTGCACCAGGTACCGCTCGAGGTCGCAGACATCGTCGTCCGGCCAGCCGGCGGCCGTCTGCTTCAGCCAGTCTCGCACCCTATTCAGTAGAATCTGGGGTTCGCGCCATGGCGCGGCGTCGACCGAATGGGCACTGCCGTCCCAGAGGCAAAGGTTGCCGTGAAGCCCCGGCAGGGCAGGCCGATCGACGTGGAAGGTCAGCTCCATCGTTGTTCCGGGATCGAGCACCCGAACCGCTGGCGCGGCGAACGGAAACCGATCGGTCAGCTCCACCTCGATGCGCGCACGGACGAGGCCGTGGACCGGGTGCTGCCACGCCAGGTCGCCGCGTAGCCGATGCCCGTCGTCGCCGAAGCCGAGTTCCCCGAGGCGCGCACGCCAGGAGTCGGCTTCGGCGACGAGGTCGCTCTGCCAGGAGCTGCTCATGCGTAGCGGCCGCTCCCGGCCGGAACGGTGGACGCGCCCCGGGTCACCGCCGATGCCTGCTTCCTGGTGCCATCGGCGTTGCAGTACTCCGGTAGTGGGAAGACGTAGTCCTCGGTCGTGGTGTTCTTGGTTGTGCCGAGCAGCTCACGCCACTTCACCGCGGCCGGGCAGTCCTCCGCGTCCAGGGCGTCTTCGGCCAGCGTCGCCGCCTCGGCGATCCGGTCGGCCGCGGCAACCAGCTGCTCCGCTGTGGCCTTGGTTTTGATCTTCTTGCCTTCCAGCGTCGGGTCGTCGAGGCCCTCGTCGGCGACGTCCGCGAGCAGGTCGGCGATCTCGCGAAGCACGACGGTCAAGTACCCGGCGTACGTCGTCTCGTTCGGATTGACGTTGCTGAACGCGTGATACGTGAGAACCTCGAAGAAGTAGCCGCCGGGCTGGTCGTCGACCCAGACCCGGCGGATCTGACGGACGAGCTTGACCACGGGAACGTAGACCCCGCTGCCGGGATCGTCGTCGTAAAGCAGGTAGTCCTTGTTCGACTGTGTCGTCAGCTCGGCCATCTTGGTGGGGTTGGTCTCGACCCACCGGGCATTCCCGTCGTCCTCGATCTTCTCCGGGATCTCCCAGTGATCCCCGCACGGCCGGGCGATGACCACATCGACGGACAGATCGTAGTCCGGGAAGTCCACCATCACGGACCGGTGCTGGCGCGTGATCCGGCCGGGGAACGCCGCCTCCAGAACAGCCTCGACGTGGTCGAGGATCTTGCCGGGACGCAGGTCTTTACCGGCCTTGCTCAGCCGGGCGAACACGTCGACGTCCTTGACCCGACGGATCGACACGTGCCGGCCGTAGGAGCCGATCAGCAACGGATCGACCCCGAGTTTCACCAGAAGGTCGTCCGCCTCCAGCGCCGCCGTGACCTCGGCATGCGCCGACTGGGCGTTCTTGGCGTCCTCGGTCGGCTCGATGTTGCTCAGTGCCGTCTTGAAGTGGGTGGCCAGCGTGGCCATGCGCTCTCCGTTCCCTAGGCTGGCAGGTGCGCCTGGTACGGCCGCCGAGGGGGTGAGATCACGGCCAGTTCTACGACGCTGTGGGCGGCACCCGCATTCCCGAAAGCGCCGAGCACCGACGAGACGTTACGGCGCGGGTGCGACAACCTCGCCCCGCCAGCAGGACCGACCGCCAGCCTTGGGCGTACCGACGGAACGCCACGTCAGCCGTTCGGGGGAGCAGGGAACGGCTCGTAGACGTTCGCCACAGGGTTGAAGGTGTACGCCGTCCACTGCCCGGGGGTCGGCGCAGCCAGCCGGGCGCCGAGCGCCACAGCGATCGCTACCGGCCCGCTCAGAAAGATCGCGTGGTGACCCGTCCGCGCCTCGGCCGGCAGCGGCGCGGTGTCCCACGCGTTGCACGTCTGCGAGATGACCCCGTTGAACGTCTTCATGTTTTGCTTCAGCAGCCGGTTCTCGTTGCGAAGCAGCAGCAGCCACCCGATGCCGCGCTCACCACACGCCTTCACCACCGCGTCCCGGAACTGATCCCCGCGATTCTGCAGATCGAGCGCCAGCGCCACCTTCGTCATGTCGCCGCCATCGACCGCCTCCAGCCGCTCCACCGTGAGCGGGGCGGCTTTCACGTCCACCGCCCGCAGCGACGTCGCCGCGAAGAACGCCGGAGACCCCGTGTCCTGCCGAAGCTCATGCACGGCGACATGCTGGGCGTGCGTGTACCCCAGCCGCGCGCCCAACCAGAACGCCACGTGCAGCGGCATCGTGGGAATCACATTGACGTGGGCTGCGTCCGGAGCGAGCCGCTCCGCGATCGTCGTGGCCCGTAGCGTCTCCTCCGCCAGCAGATCAACCAGTTCACGATCACGAACGGGATCACCCGACAACTCGATCTCCGCCTTCAGCGTCACCGCCGCTGAACCCTGGCTGCACCGCTCCGCCTGTTGATTCCGCTGCTCGGCACGGGCCCGACCGCGATGGACATCCACTGCATTCACGATGATCCCCACCCGCAGCCCCATCCGAGCCCGGTGTCGCAGCCAGAAGCCGACCGCCATGACGATCAGACCCACGACGACGGCCACCACGAACCCCAGCCGGCCCGGCTTCTCACCGGTCATCAGCGACTTGCCCGCCTCCGTCAGAAACGTTCCGGCGACCAGGCCCCCCACCGCGATGACAGCCGATCCATCGGCCACCAACGCACGCAAGCCCTGCGCACCGACGGGCTGCTCGCCCGCGCCCACCACCGTCAAACGCGGTGTATCGGAACGCTCCACTGTTGTCACGAGGCCACCACCGTCACGAAGAGAAGGCCCGTCCTCGTGTGGAGGGAATCCACGATAATCTAGAGCGGGCAGTGCTCGTCAGCGTAGGACATGGGGAACAACCATCGGTCGGCACCGAGCACCGCCGACCGGCGCGGCGAGAACGCGTTGCGTAGGAGGTCGAGGTTCGCGCGACTGAACTTCACGCGGCGCCAACAGCTGTTGAGACCTCTGTTCACCGCTGCCCTCGTCGCCAGAGCGTGTAAAGAGTGACGACCGTGCCCGTGACCGCGACGAGACCCGTTTCTCCGGCCGTCATGTAGACGGCGGCTGCCAGCCCAAGCAGCCCCAACAGCGCTGTGAGCTCAATGACAAGTTCCGAGGTGCGACGGGGACGACTGTGGCTTCGGCTGGGGTGCTGAGCGGCGTCCGTGGACGGCTTGACTCTGACCATAGACGTACTAGAACATGAGCTATCGAAGTTCTCCACGCCTCGAACATCTTCGAACGAACGCGAACATCTGAAGAGGTCGAAGCTCATCTGGGCAGCGTTCTCTGGTGTTCGACGACGTTCATGTTCGTTCAGGGAAGGCAGGCTGGGCGTACATGACGGCGCACCCTGATCAAGATCCCATGCAACGGTTCGCCGCTGAGCTGAGAGCCTTCCGCCTCAGCTGTGGCCGCCCGAGCTTGCATGAGGTCAACAGGCTAGCCAAGAGGAATAACTCCTCCCTCGCGCCTTCGACCATGAGCACGATGCTCAACGGCAAGCGCCTCCCTGGCTGGCCCCTCGTTCAGACCTTCGTCCGGACCCTGCTCCAGATCCGCGATGCCGACACATCGTTAGGAAGCGACCATGATGAGGAGGTCCGAGAGTGGAAGCGGAAGTGGGTGACGGCCAGTCTCGGACCTGCCACTGACAAACGCTCGGGGAGCGCCGGGCCGCTAGGGCGACACATGACCGCCCCGTCAGTCGTAGCTCGCGAGCGCCAGAGTCGTGCAGCTGTTGAGCCGACCGAAGAGGTCCGGGATTCAGGGCCATCAGATCAGTTCGACGAGCGGGGGCCGTTGGTCATCCCTGCTCCCAGGCCGCGTCGCCTAGAGCTGTTGACACCGCAGGTCCGAGCTTTTCACGTCCTGCTGGACCAAGCCCTCAGCGAAAAGGACACCGACGGACGCGTCTGGGGAAACGCCCGTTTTGGGTGCTACGCGTTTTACGACCTCGACGGCGAGGTCCTCTATGTCGGCTCCGCGAGCGAAGGGCTGCGTACCCGTGTTCGCCGACATCTCACCGGACATCGGACGGATGCAGTTGCCACTCGCATTCTTGATGTGCACGAAGTGGCCGAATTGGAGCTATGGCCGATTTGGGCATTGGAAGAGGTAGGCCGGAGTGATCGGTTACGAGTGCAGAACGAGCTGCCAGGAATTGAGAGCGCCATTTACCGCCGGGCGGTGGCCGAGAACCAATTCGGACCCCCGCTGAACGAGGTAACTCCGGCCGACATGAATCCGGCGACTCTTCCCCCGTCCCGGCGTTTCGCTCTACTCGACGAAAGCATTAGGCAGGAGCGCAGCCATCCCGACGCTCGCCTTGCCCGCCGTGCCGAGAATCTGGCGCGTCTTGCCTCAACGGTGCTTGAGCGAGGTAGCGCCAATGACGGCATGAGGCGTGCACTTCTGATCCAAGCGGCGAGATTCACGGCACTCGCGGCTACGCACCTCGCCTATGTGCGCGGCTTGCCTAAGCCATATCCAGCCGTGCTCGATATCGCAGGTCTCCTCGATTCACCAGAGGTTGATTGATCCGGAACCCATCATGCCGTAACCGCCATTCCGGGCAGCGGCTTCCGTCGGCACTTCTCGGGACATCCCTACTCGGCGTATCAGCGGTTCTCACGGCGTATCGACGACCAGGGCGTAGGGGTTCGTCTTGTCCACTGTCACCCAATGCAATATCTTGCCGCCGGCTGGCACCGTGGAAGTTGGGGTGACCAGGTGGAACCCGATTGTGACCTCTTCGTCTTCGACGGCTTCGCCCTCACGTCCGGAGAGGTTGCCCTTCTCAACGGTCGGGTAGAGGATGATCGCTCCGGTGGAGGCGCCCCTGAGGGCGTCGGCGACGAGATCCGGGGTCGCTGTGTCTAAACCGGCAATCCTCATTGCTGCGTTCCGGTGTCGTTCCTCGCTGAACACTCGGAACGAGGCGCTGGACGAGGTGCGTTGGCGTTCGAAGATGCTGAAGGGCCCGTGTCCGGCGACGAGGCGTCGTGTGGTGGACCTCGTCTGCTGGGGCAGGAGCACGACCCACCGTGCGAGTTGGTCGTCGGTCAGGCGGCGCAGCCAGGCGAGTTCGGGTTGGAAGGTGTCGTCGGCCAGCCACTTAAGGTTGCCGAGCACAGCCAGAAGCACTGCGTGACTGACGATTGCCGCCCCCGCCTCGTAGGTGGTCTTGGCTCCCGGCACCACGAACCTGACGGACCGTTGGGCTGCGGCAGCGAGTAGCGGTTTCCACTGTTCGAGGTTGTGCTTAATCTTGGTTCCGACGGAGGGGAAGGCCACGGGTTCCATGGGCTGGCCGGGTGAGCTCTTCAGGACGAGCTTGGCGTTCCACATCTTGTTGCGGCCGGTGGGTCGCAGGTCCGGGCGGTGCTGGGCGATCAGAGGTGGGATCTGCCGGGGGGTCAGCTGGGGCCTGCCGTCGGCCGGGGCCGCGTACTGGCGTAGTTCGCGACGTAGAAAGTCCTCGTCGCGGCAGGCAGCCTCGAACATGTCGTGCAGGTCTTCGGTCGTGTAAAGACGAACCAGGTCTCGGAAGCCGTGCCGGAAGCCGAACCAGCGGCCCATCTGCATGAGGGTGTCGACCTGTGACGTCGCGCGTCGGTAGTAGGTCACCGTCAGCCCCTCCACGGTGAAGCCGCGGGCGAGCTTGTTACCACCGACCAGGATGCGCCAGATCTCTCGCTTGTCGAAGTCGAGACTCTCCTGCTGCCGCTCAAGGTCGGTGTCGCTGTTCACGACGATGACCGGGCTGCCGTCACGGTCAGCGGGGCTGATGAGCCCAAGCGCTGCGCCAATGTCGTCGCGCAGGTCGTCGAAGTCGGCGGGTGTAAGCAGTGCTGGTGCCTGTGCGCGGGACACGGGCAGGACGTCGGTGAGGTACAGCTCCCGCAACCGGGCCAAGCCGCTGGCTCGGTAGTAGCCGGCGGTGTTCCACAGGTGGCTGATCAGCTCGGCTGTCTGCCGGTGGGAGTCCTTGCCCATGGCTTCATGGACGAGCATGGTGTGGTGCCGGTAGGTGGTTCCGTGTCGTTGGCGGTAGAGCTTGACGGCGCCGGTGAGGACGAACATGTCCATTGCGCGGCGTAGCTCGCCGTCGTCGGGCTCGTCGCCGAGGTGCCGCACGTGTGCCCGTTCCTTGGAAGTTTCGAGAGGACGCTGCTTGACCGGCAGTTCGGAGTCGAAGTCGTGGAAGTCCTCCGCACCCATGTAGCCGTTAGGTCGCGGCAGGGAGATGAGGAAGTCGCGCGGGAAGATGTCCTCGACATCGGAGGGGTCGATGAACACGTTGGCGTACGGGGTGGCGGTGTAGCCGACGTACTGCGCGCGGGGCATCATCCGCAGCAGCTGGCCGATAAGCCGGTTTATCGCGGTGCGCTTCTTGCTGTCCTCCTTCCACTTCTTCGGGCTGACGGTGTTGACCGAGGCTTGGTCCGACTCGTCGTCGATGATGAGGACCGGCACCTCGCCGAGGCGGTCGCTGATGCGGCCTAGGTCCGCCACCAAGTCCTGAAGGACGCGCGCGTTCTTCTTGGCGACGACGAGACGGGCGTCGCTGGTGTGGAGGTTCACCGCGTCGTAGAACTTACGGTTCCGCTCGCGCCCCTTGAACTCGAGGGCAGAGAATCCCATCTGCAGCCCGCTGTAATCCCTGGCATGCTTGCTCAGGCGGTGGATGTCGGGGTAACCGGAGTCGGACGGTCTACCACCGTGGCGGACGAAGCGGTCGCGTTTCCAGTCGGGGTCGTCGTGGTACTCGTGAGCCTTCTGATCGTGGGGGGAAATTTCCCGCTCGATGTTTTCTCGGCCGCACAGCTCGATGTCGAGGCGCCGCTGGGTCTGGGCGCGCAGCATGTTGGTGGTGCCGGTAAGCACGATGACGAGCCGGTATCCGGCATCGATGGCCTTCGCCACGACGCCGGTGAAGTTGGCGGTTTTTCCGCTCTGGACGTAACCAACCACGAGCCCTTTGGCCTGGTACGCCACGGGGCGGGTCGGGTCGGACAGCCTACGAACAACCTCCTCGGTGGCCCTGTCCAAGTCGGCAACGGCCTTGGGGTTGCGCCATTTGTCGAGAAGGTAGCGGTGATAGTGCGCCCAGTAGAAGTTGCGTTCGGTACGCCGTTGGGGGGTGCGCCACTCCTCCCAGTCGTCGGCGATGACTATGAGACCGTCGGCGGACGCGTGAGGAAACAGGTCAGCGAAAAGGTTCGCGGTTGGCTCGTCGACGCCGAGTGCGGTGATCACCGCTGCGCGGCGTTCGGCGGTGTTGTGGCTGGTGCCACCGGTCCAAGGGGCGCTGCTTTGTTCGTGGTCCCACGCGGCAAGGGTGTGGGCGAACTGTTGGCGCAGGGCGTCCTCGGGGCCGGCGTCACGCAGATGCGCTTGGAGGGCGGACCCGTCGGCGATACCGAGGACGTCGCCACCCAGCATGACTGCCAGGGCATGCAACGGCTTTGGCCCGGGACGCTGCATGGCGTCAAGGGCTGCGCTGTAGGCGGTGGTCACGGTGTCGCTCATGGCAGCTCCCGTTGTCCCCTCGTGAGTGCGTCGGTGAGGATCTGCGGCGTCGGGTCACCGCTGCGTCCAGTGAGGTCAAGGCGGTAGCGGACGTCGGTCACGTGCGTGGCGTCGACGCCGGCCTCGGTCAGGAGACGGGGGGTGAGACGGGGGAACGTGCTGGTCACCTGGAATGCCTCGGGTGGGGTTCGTAGACGCCACCGGCGTTGGCAGGTGGCGGAGTAGCGGTCCCGCCAGCCGGAGCCGCGGAGCAGATCGTCGATTGCGGCGCGGTGGGCGGTGGACGACAGGTGAGCACGCACACCGGTGATGAGGTCCGGCAGGGTTCGACCCCCGCTGCCTGCTGCGGTGATCTGGAGGGAGACGAGCCAGAGTTGCCGTTCGCCGGTCTCTACCATTTGTGTCAGCGAGGAGATCCAGTGGGCGCGGCGTTCGGACACGGTGGTCTT
This sequence comes from Micromonospora sp. KC606, assembly GCF_004348675.1. Lineage (GTDB taxonomy): Bacteria > Actinomycetota > Actinomycetes > Mycobacteriales > Micromonosporaceae > Micromonospora. The sequence goes on from NZ_SMKN01000012.1 coordinate 34,700, forward strand.
GACCTCGACGTCGAGGTCCGGGAGCCCGAAGTCGTGCTCCTCGGCCTGTCCGCCGCGCCAGGATGCGAGGGCGGTGTCAGGACCGACCGTCTGGGTGAGGCCAGCGAACAGAAGCAGTTCCCCGACGAGCCCTGTCTCCTTCTCCTGGGAGAGGACGTCCTCGGTCTGCAGGAGGTGTCCGAGGCGGCGCAGGGTCTCGGTCAGCGCGGCGGTCATTGTCTGTTGGTCGAGTTGGACCCGGTCGGCGACGGCGCACAGCAAGGGATAAGCATCGACGAAGAGCCGGGGATCGGTGACGGCAACCTCGATCATCCGTTGCCCGTCGTGGTGCACGACGCGGACGCTGAGGTGCTCCAGCCCGGCTGGTACAACCTCGTGGGAGGTTGCGGGTCCGCGTAGCCCGACTCGCCTGGCGTGGGGGTCGACGAAGAGCACAAGTCGGGGTGACCCGGTGATCGGGTGGTCGATCGGGACACTGCTTCTCAGGTAGTCGCTGAAGCTGTCGGTGCTGAGGTGACGGTCTGCCGGTGTCATCATGAGCGGGCCTCGAAGGTGGACCTCTCTGCCTTGGCCGCGGTGGTGAGGACCTCCTGCCAGAGGTCGATGTTGTCCTTGTCGCGGGCGCCGAAGTGCGCACCCTCGAAGACGTTGCCGGCGAGCAGGAACAGCAGGGCCTTGAGAACTGGGGCGTCGTTGGCGCCGCCGCGTCGTCCGCCGAGCAGGGCTCGCCGGTACGCCTGGTTGAGCCACAGCGTCCTGGTTCCGCGGTCGAATTCGAGGAACGCGTCGGTGGTGAAGCGCTTCCACTGGATGTTGAGGGGTTCCTCGGGGAGTAGCGGCAACTCGTTGCGGACCTCACGGGACACCTTGGGGTGGAAACCCTTGCCGGGTGGTAGCACAGCCTTACGGCGTGCGGTGGTCCGTCGGTTGGCGTTGATCCATGCCGCCTCGGCGGCCTGGAGGTAGTCGGTGATCGTGGTGCCGTCGTGGGCGCGTGCCGTGGCGACGGCTTGGGCGAAGCGGGGCCCGGCCGACACGCGAGACTTCTCGGGGTTCATGACGAAGAGTCCGGTGGTGTCCCCGTCGATGTCGATACAGACCCGAGCAAGCTGGAGTCGGGGGTCGGAGGCGTGGATGCCCTCCCAGCCGCCGGCGTGCAGGAGTCGTCCACGGCGGTAGAAGTAGAGGCCCTGTCGGGCCTCCGCCCCGCCGGGCAGTCGGTACTCGGGGGAGTTGGAACGGCGCGGCCAGATGTGACAGCGCATCAGCAGATCGGTTCCGCTGGTCCGTACCCTCAGGTCCTTGGGCCAGCCGGGCAGTGTGTCGGGGTAGGCGAAGGGGTCGGTGGGTGCCACCGGGTGACGGACGCCGACGCCGAGCTGGATGTCCTCGACGTCTATGACGATTCGGATGTCGCGTTCGGTGAGGATGCGGTGGAAGGTCAGGCCCAGGTGTCCCTGCAGGTGTGAGATGGTGCGGCTGAGGAACTCGTCGACCTGCTCGGGGTCGTCGGACGAGGGTAGGCCGTGTACCTGGTCCCAACGGACGATGGTGCCTGACCCGCTGGTGGGGAGTTGCCAGTTGCGGTCGAGTTCGGCGGCGGCGAACGTACCGGCCACGATGTCGCAGGTGTAGTCGCGCTTGCCGGAGGCGAGTTTCCAGCGTCTTCCCACGGCTGCGTGTCCGGGTGCGCGGGACAGCACGGTGAGGCTGGCGGCCTGGCTGAACGAGGCTGCCTTGAGTCCGAGGCCGAAGTGCCCGAGGTCCTCGCCGGTGTAGTGGCGGTTACCACCGACGGTCATCGCCGCGTCGATGTGGTCGGGCTTGATGCCTCGGCCGTTGTCGACGACGTAGAGCCCAACCAGGCGGGTGCCGCGTTGGACGAATCGGACGAGGATGTCGGTGGCGCCGGCGTCGATGGAGTTGTCCACCAGGTCGGCGAGGGCGGTCTCCAGGGAGTGGTTGCGGCCCAGGGCGTCCATTGCCCGCGGGTCCGGCGGTAGCTGCACCGCTCCCTCGGTGGGGACCTCCTGAGACCAGACGGACATTTACGCTCCAGTGGGTGTGGCCGGTGTGACGGGCGGAACTGTCAGAAGCCGTTGACGGGACGGAATCCGTGGCGTCGGGCGTTGCGCATGGCCTCCAGCGCGCCGCGTAGGTGCTTGCCTGCGGGGTCCCAACCCTGGTGCAGGGCTTGGGCGACCTCGGTCGCCGACTGCCGTTGCTCGGGGCTGAGGATCCCTGTGGCAGCGCCCCAGGCGGTCAGGTCGCTCCAGTCAGCACCGGTGGTGCCCCGGACCAGTTGCAGGTCGTCGCCGTAGGTGTCGACGTCGGCGAGTTCCGTCTCCAGCTGTGGCGGGATAACCCAGTCCAGTTCGCGTACCGCAGTCCAGCACTCCGGTCGCTTGGTCCACTCGCCCACGTTGGTACGGCCCTCGGGCGGCGACGTGATGACCTTCTGCACAAGCGGGCACAGGTCGGTTATTGCGTCCTGCAGCGCGGGGGTGAGGTCCTGGTTGCGCCAGATGCGGTCGAGGTCGACCCTTTGGCTGGTCGCGTGGGCGAGTTTCGCGATGGTGTAGGTGACAATGTTGGCCTTGTACCCGCCGAAGTTCTGTCTGGCGACGAGTTTGTCGACCTTCCTGAACAGGATGGCCTTGGCCACCAGGTGTCGGCAGTACTGCTTGTCGACCACCGGTTGCTGCTCGTCCAGCCGCTGCGAGAACAGAGTGAAGTTCTTCTCCGCCCCGAGGCTGACCAGATGCGGTTCCATACTCCAGGAGTGCTCGAACTTGGCCAGGTCGGACTTGGTGAACTTCTGGGCTGACGGGTTGGCGGCCTTGAACACCTTCTGCCGGGCCGGTGTCCCCTCACGGGTGAGAGCGTTGGCGTACTGGCCGCGGGCTCGTTCGTAGAACCAGTGGGTGTCGTGCGGATGGGCGGGGCTGGGCGGCGCCCACAGGGTCCGCATGATCCGCTCGACATCGACGTGGAAGGCACTGTTCGCCTTCAGGTCCGAGGCGGTGACGCGGTTCTGGGTGTTGGAGTAGGCGGAGATCTGCGGGACGATGTCGTCGAGCCGGTCCGGTGAGACAACCGTCAGCTTCATCTGCACGTGCGCGGCACCGACGTCGACCTTGTTGCGGTGGGCGTGGTGGATGGTCGCGGTGGTCTGGCCTCCGTTGACGATCTGGAGGTTGTGGAGGCGGCGGATCACCCGCTGGCCGGACGCCGTGTCGTCGAACTCGACTTTCGAAGCGGTGGCTGCGATCCCGTTGTTGTAGGCGAGGAACCGCTCGGGATTGCTCTTCAGGGTGTCCAGGATCCCTCGATTGACCGCGCCGCGGACCTGCAGGAAGGAGCGCACGTTCAGCTCCAGCAACCGAGCCCCGTGGGCGGAGTACAGCTCGGCCAGTCCGCTGGCAGGCACGATGGCCAACAGAACCGAGTAGTCCTCGTCGGTCCGCGGAGTGGCCAGGCAGGGCAGCCCTTCCGGGAACTCCGCGACGATCGGCTCGGCTTTGCTTCCGGAGGTTGACCAGTTGGCCAGGCGTCGCAGGTCCCACAACTCGCGGCTGACGTGCCGGCCCTCGAACAGCATCGGCGCGATGCTGTCGCGGACCACGCTGCGAGCGTTGGTGACCAGCACCAGACGCACCGACTCGACCCGACCGAATCTCTCGCTGACGGTGGCACACATACCCGCCACGTCTGAGGAACGGTCACGTCTGGTCAGGGTGCCGCCGACACAGCGGGACAGGAAGTTCTCCAAGCGCCTGAACGCCGCATCGACCTCGACACGGCCGATCTTGTGGTCGTCGTCGGCGCGGGGGCTGTAGTGGGTAAGAAACAGGTCCAGCGACCGGTCGTCAGATGCGGCACCGTAGCCGCTGACCTCGACACCGTGGTCCTTGAAGTGCACCGCCACGGCATCCTCGGTGTGTCCGTCGGCGGCCAGCTGGTCGAGCATCAGCTGGGTGAAGGCTTCCTGAAGGTCGCAACCCTCGATCTCAGCCTGGGTCCTGACGTCCTCGATGAGACCGTGCGCGTAGTCGCTGACGTCCGACTCAGCCACGCGCACCCCTGTGCCGCAGGACACGGGTACGGCACAGCGGGCCGCACATCCCGGGCGGACTTGTGAGGGGCATGCAGTTCTCCGGGGGATCGTTCGGCATGTCGGGTGACGGTACGCGCCGACTCGGTCGCTGATGGCACCAACTCTCCCTGATGAGGACAGGACCGACAAGACCCACCGGGCTGAGTCTTGATCACCACATCGGTCCTGTTCATCACCGCATCGGCCCTGTTCCGGGTCGGTCGAACCACCTGTGGCGCGACCGGAGCCCGAGGAGTCTCGTGCGCTCCCGTCAGGCGGACGATCCGTCGTGACGACGCGGGGGCGGCCGACGCGCGGCGTCGGACCGCAGAGGTAACCTGCGCAGTGCGTTCTGACTGATCGGGGAGGTGACGCGGGTGACGGACGATGCCGTCGAACGGCGTCGGGCGGGTTACGGCGTCAAGCTCGTGCGTGGCCCGTTCGTACGCCTGGCGCCACACCCTGAGGCGTGCAAGGACGACGCCGAGTTCCTCCGCTTCGCGGCGGCGTGCCGTGAGCGGGGCGAGCGGCTGGCGGCGGACCTGTTCAGCGGTGCTGGCGGCCTGAGCCTGGGCCTCACCCAGGCAGGGTTTCGTGTGGTCCTGTCGGCCGACCGCGACCCCGAGTCCGTCGAGACGCACCGACACCACTACCCGGGCCTCACCCTCGACTGCGACCTCGGAGAGTCCGCCAACGTCAGGCGGATCGCCGCCCTGGTCAAGGAGGCGGGGATCGAGCTGCTGGCCGGCGGCCCGCCGTGCCAACCCTTCTCCCGGGCGGGCCGCTCACTGATCCGTCACCAGGTCCGCCACGGCCTTCGCCCGGCGCACGACGAACGCCGGGACCTTTGGCGCTCGTTCCTGGAGGTCATCCAGCTGGCACGACCCGCCGCCGTGATCATGGAAAACGTTCCCGACATGGCGCTCGACCGGGAGATGTTCATCCTCCGCACTATGGTGCACGAGTTGGAGTCGATCGGTTACGCGGTCGAGGAACGGGTCGTCGACACCCTGCGCTACGGCGTACCCCAGTTCCGCCAACGGTTGATCCTGGTCGCGCTACGGGACGGGATCGCCTTCGACTGGCCGCAGGAGGTACCCGACCGGGTCTCGGTGTGGAACGCGATCAGCGACCTACCCGAGGTCGAGGGCGGCTGGAGGCCGGAGGGCGGCGCGGACGGCTGGTCCGACTACGCCGGTCCCAGATTCGCCTTCCAGAAGCAGATGCGTCAGGGTGTTGCACCGGCGGACACGGGCAAGGTCTTCGACCACATCACCCGACCGGTACGTGAGGATGACCTGCGCGCCTTCGACATGATGGACGCCGGCACCCGATACTCGGACCTACCGGAGGACGTCAAGCGCTACCGCGACGACATCTTCGATGACAAGTACAAGCGCCTGAGCGAGGACACCTACTCCCGCACCATCACCGCGCACATCGCCAAGGACGGCTACTGGTATATCCATCCCCGACAGGACCGCACACTGACTGTGCGTGAGGCCGCGCGGCTGCAGACCTTCCCCGACTGGTTCCGCTTCGCCGGCCCACCCTCGGCGGCGTTCCGCCAGATCGGCAACGCCGTACCCCCGGCGCTCGGCACCCAGCTCGGGCGCGCCGTGATGACGGCGCTGGATACCCGAAGGCCAGTTCCCTACCGTAGCCGCGACATAGCCCGGGCCCTTGCCACCTGGTTCGACGACCTCGGTGAGCCGGCCCTCCCGTGGCTACACGCTCGGACACGGTGGCAGGTCATCTCCGCCGAGATGCTCCTCGACCGGGCAGCACCGGAGCAGGTCCGAATCCTCTGGTCACTGCTCGAACGGTGGGCGCAGCCGCAGGACACCGTTGACGCCGGCGACGAACTTCTCGAGATCGGGCGGTGGATCAACCGCGAGCACCGCGCCGAGCGGCTGCTCGAACTGGCGCGCACCCTGACGTCGCAACCGGACCTGCTCGACGATGACAAGATCCACACCCTCCGCGGGGTCGATGCCTCGATCATCGACCTTGCCGTCCTCGCGATCCCGACCCGAGACGAGGACGACGCGGAGGAACCCGTGCTCATCACCAAGGGCACCCACCGCGTCGCCGCCCGGTTCACCGGGGAGCACGTCGAACGCAGCCACAGGATGACCGCCGGGCGTCTGGCCGTCGCCCGGATGATCGGCGATGACACCGACGCGCGGCGAGCGCACATGGGCCTGATCGAGCTGGCCACCTCCGTCTGCCGCCCCACCGCCCCCGCCTGTCCCCGCTGCCCGCTGAACGAGGCATGCAGCGACGCAGCCAAAAGGGGCAGTCGGCTCGGACGACAAACGGCGGTCAGTCCCTGAAGCCGAGCGCGGCGGCGACGTCAGGGGCCTCTGCCCGCAACGTCTCACCGATGCGCTGCAGGGCCGCGTACTCCCCGGCACGCATAGCAGCGGCGCGCAACGCCAAGCCGACAACCGGCATGGGCGGCGTCGCCCCCGACGCCTCGCCGCGAGACAGGGCGGCCAACTGCTCAGAGGTCACATTCGGGCCCTCAGAGGCACTGCGCGAGTTCTTGCGGTAGGCGTCGTCCGCACGCATACACAGCTCGTGCACCGGGCGTTCGATCAGCTGACGCAGCTGCGGTGGCATCGCCACCCTGATCTTCGCCACGTTGATGTTGAACACCACGTCGAGGTCCGTGTCGAAGTCCAGTGCCACCCGCGCGAGCTTGGTGTGCTCGTCAATGCCCCGCATCCCGTTCCAGCCGCCCCACTGGACCAACCGCTGGGCGCGATAGACATACAAACCCTGCTGACGGTTCCAGTTCAGCGGGCCCGACAGCCGCTCGAACTCCGCCTGCGACGTGAACTGATCGCGAGACGGCAGAACGTACCGCTGCAGCCCTACCGTACCGGTAGCCTCACCAACGGTGACCTCGAAGCGCAGCGGAGGGAGTACCTCCCGTGCCGGCTCGTCCGGGGCGAACGGATTCCACGGCCGAACCTTCTCGCCGTTGACGGTGATCACGAGGCCATCACCGACCTCGCCCTCGAGGAAGCGGTGGAAAACCGTACCCAGGTGATCGGCAGTCTTGCTCGCCAACGCCTCCAACCGGCGACGCGCCCAACCGCCCTCCGGCCTACGCTCCGGCAGGACCCGGTCAAGTCCGCGCCAGAGCACCACAGTCCCCCCTGTGTCCGCCACCGTCTCGCAGGCCTTGACGACCTGCTCGTCGTTCGCCGGTTCGGCGACGACCCAGTCATCCATCTCGGCGATGAGATCGAGATCGATCATCCGCGACACGGTGCGGGCCGTGGCCGCCCTCCTGCGACTGACCACCGTCAGGGACCGGCACTGCGACAAGGATGCGGTTTTCAGCCCCAGCCCGTACCGACCCAGGTCTCCACGGCCGTAGTCGCGCCGACTGCCGTAGCGCAGTGCCTCCAAGAGACCATTGGCGCTCATTCCCTCGCCGTCGTCCGCGATCATCACCCACGAGTCGGAACCGTCGAACACAACTTCGATCTCGACCCGACTCGCGCCGGCGGCGACGCTGTTGTCCACGACGTCGGCTACTGCGGTCGGGAAGTCGTAACCGATGTCGCGCAGCGAGTCGGTCAACCGCGCGGCCGATGGCGCCACGCTGTACAGGTTCCGAGCGCTCACGACGACTCCTCCGTTCGAAAACGACGACGGGGACCAGGATGTCATACTCCTGCGCACCCCATCCTGCGGGACGCACACGTGTGGGCCAGCGATCAGTCTTCTGCCTCAAGAACCGCCGACACACGCGTCAGGTGGGCGGATCTGGATGAGGCGCCGAGGCTCACCCACTCCGACGACAGGAGCGTCTAGCGTTCCAGACGCCTAGGTATCGTTCCGCCCGACACGCCAGCGACACTAGAACATAGGTACGACGAAGCCCGCTCATTCACGACCGGTCGTCGCTTGACGGCAACGCTGCGCAACGTTCGAAGAGGGGCGACGCCAAGACCACCCGGAAGTCAGGGATCTCGTCGGCGGCTGCCCGGCGAACCGGGCGCGGGGGTGATGTCCGCGGTCAACGGGCCGCGTACCTCGACGGCAACCCGGCTTGCCGCCTCCCCGACCTCTCGACGCACCTCACATTCCCACACTCTGACAACGCGCCAACCGGCCTCGCTCAGCTCGTTGTCAATCCGTTGATCACGAGCCTGGTTCGTCGCGATCTTCGTTGCCCATCTGTCCGCGTTGGGGCCACGGAATCGCGACGGTCCGTGCTGCGGGCACCCGTGCCAGAAGCATCCGTTGACGAATACCGCGACGCGTGGACCGGGAAACACCAGGTCCGGTCGGCTGCGGTTGAACAGGGTTCGTCCGAGGCGGAATCGGAGACCGAGGGCGTGCACGGCACGGCGCAGCGCCATCTCGGGCACTGTGTTGCGTGTGCGCCGTCCTCGCAGGTGAGATCCCTGGGCTGTGGCCACCCATGTATGGGAGCCGTCGTTCGGCGGGGAGCTGCCACCGCTGGAATTCGTCATCGCACACCTCGACGGGGGGCACTCACCGGCGGCCACCGTTCGCCTTTTCTGCCAGGCAGCCCTCGTGTTCTGAGTACTGAAAGCAGTCGATTGACCCGCGGCCTACTCCGGGTCGGGCGCCGCGGTCCTCAACGCTGACCGATGTACCTCTGGCAGGTATCGAACCTGAACTCTGGATCTCCACGCCTCCCAACGTTCCGTCGCGGGCCCTCCGCCACCCGAGATTGTCGAACACGCCCTCCGCACCGCACCACTCGAGGTACCAGCTCGGGCTTGTGGCCGGCTGGCGACGTCGAGACGACGGCGGCGGTGGTAGTCCGCCGCGACGCTGGCGCTACCACCTGTTAGGCGAGAATCAGCCTGTGATGGCCCACCCGACCTGATCACGACTGGCTGCTGCTAGCTGTGCGGCGTAGACAGCGGCAGGGCCGAGTCGATGGCCATCGAGTCTGAAGCGGGACGAAGAGGTGCGTGGCGGCGACCTGAAGCCAAGCCTTGAGAGGCCGCCATCCATGGCGAATGGTCCAAGCCCGTATCCATGTCGCTGGTGCAGCGCGCCACTGCGGCGCTCCGTTCGGAGGCAGTCGTCGGTTCTACGCAGCGTAGGCAGCCGGGCCGGGTCGTCGGGGCACCTGCCGTGGCGGGAGATCTGCTACCGGCTGTGTGGGTGCAGTGGTCGCGAACCACCGCGAAATCTTGCCGGTCGGTGGGTGGTCACGGCGGCGCGTCCCCGCGCGCCTTGCGGCGCGGGTGGGGTGGCGGTCGGGCGTGCCTGTTGGGCGAGGTTTATGGCGTGGCGGGCGGTGCGCGCGGCGGGACACATGCCGCGGTAGTTGACGCACTGTAGGTTGCGGCAGTTGCCGTCGCGATCGGGTTGGTGGGCGGCGGTGACGTCGAGGGCGAGCCGCCACAAGAGTGGGTTGATCACTTCGTCGGGTATCGCGGCGGTCAGGCTGAGGCGTTCACGGGACATAGCGGGACTCCTTCTGTCGGTCGTGTTCGCCGTCCGCCGGAACGAGTGGCGGGCGGCGGACCTGATCGACGCTCACCTTTGCCTGAAGGTCAAGTCCTCCGTCCGCTCGTGGCCGTGAGGTGTGGGGATGCGGCGCAGTGTGATGGCGCTCAGGCTGCCGGCGACGCGTTCGTAGCGGTGTGGCCTATTCGGCGGCAGGGCGTGGCCCAGACGGTGGGGCCTCGCCTGCGGCGTACGTGTGAGCGCGGATGGCGGCCAGCCGCCTGTCGAGCGTGGCGACCTGATGGTGTTGCTCGTCGTCGGTGGTAGGAACTCGCTGAAGATTGATTGCCGGCTTCCACCCGCCGGAGTCGGCGGCGGGTCGGCGTGCGGTGGCGGACCGCGGACGGAACCACCGACTTCGTGCTTGATATCGATCGCGCCTGGCAGGTGGTCGAGGAGTTTGTTCGCACCGGTGATCCTGCTTGCGCGGGAGATTGGTTCGAGCTGTAGCGATACGCGGCGTGGCTCCGCCGTGCCGACTGTCTGGCGGCGGCCGAGCGGATCGGTTCGGAACCCGGGGAGGGGGAGCGGTTCGGGAGCAGCGAGTTGCCCTGAACGGCCTTGACCTGCGTCCAACGGCACCAAACCCTCAACTGCACCCACTCCTACCTGCGGCTCCACGTTTCCGCAGGTCAGAGTCAGTTCGGCGTCCTGTTTCCCGCGGAATGCTCCGCGGTTCTGCGGAGCAGTCGATAAGCCCATGTTGTCTGGCAGCGAAGTGCGCAGGTCAAGGCGGTAAGGAGCCGTTGGTTGGCCTGACCTTGCAACTGAGAGCAGATTGGGTGCAGGTTGGCGAAGAGGCCGCCGCGACCGAAGTGCTCACCGACGCTGGCTACATCCGCCCCTCGAGAGTGTCAGAGCCTGCCGATATCGTGACGCCTTGTCGTCAGCCGGCTTCAACCGCGGCGGTGATGATGATGGCTTCTGGCGCCGACACGGCGAGGAGAATCGGTGGCGTACTGGTTGATGGCGGTGGACCATGGTTCGAGGGCCTACGAGGCACCGCCACGGCCGATCCCGGGCGATTGGGAGACATCGCATTGCACCGGCCGAGATGACCACCATGTGGCCGAGGTCGCAGAGGGCGACGCCGTCGCCCTGATCCGCGTGGGCCGCCATGGCGGCGTCGTCGCGCACGGTCACACCACGGCTGTAGTCGCCGACCACACCTTCAATGAGGGGCGCTTCTATTTGCGGTGCGACCCGCGAAGAATCGCCGTCCGGTTCGACGAGACCTACCTGAGCGCACCCGCCCCGCTGCGGTTGCTATCGGGCATCGCCGCCAGCGCGAAGGCTCGGTACGCACGCAGGGCTCAGTCCCGGCCGGTGCCGCTACTCGAGATCTCTGACGAGGCATGGCAGACGCTGATGCGAGCGGTTGAAACGCCTGGTCGCCTCGAATGGCCGGTCGCCTGGAATCTCGAGCCCGGCGCAGTGGTCAGCCGCAGGGACGTGCACGACACCTACGGCGGCCAGCGTCAGGGCGCGATCGTGCGCTGCGGCACGACACCCAATACCTTCGTATTCCTCGGGGCAGGCTCCAATGGTGCACCGTTCACCTTTCGGTGGGCCGATGACGGTGCGCTGACCTTCGTCGGAAAGCCGGAGGAGATTACCAACACCGCCCCCACCGCCGAGCCGGTTAGCTCTGAGAACCGGCTCGTTCTGGGACACCTGCGCTCCGGAATCCCATTGCGGATCTTTCACAGCAGCGGCAGGAAGCCGGTCATCTATCTCGGCGAGGCGGTTGTTGACCAGGAGCGCCCGGTCGAAGGCTGGATCGACGTCGCGACGCCTCCGCCGATAATGACTCCACGCCGCCGCACCTGGCAACCCGCCCACGAGCAGCGGCGTTTCCGGGCACCGCTGTTGCGTGTGCATCCAGCTACCGAACTCGCTCCATTCTTGGCGCCGGAAGAGCAACCCCGGCGCCGGCGCCAGACGTTACGGCTCGCTGTAACCCGCTCCGTCAACGACGCCGGGCCGTCCACCCAGCCGCCGGCCGCTCAACTGTCAGACGCCGAGGCGATCCAGCATGCCACCGACCGGCTGCGCGCGGTGCCCGACGGCGCGATGCCGGAGCTGGCCGAAGCCGCAGAACTCGCCGATCTGGTAATCCGCCGACATCGGACCGCTGCGCTGGGCGACCTTCGCCGTCTCATCCGCGACCCGGACACCCGAGAACCGGCCATCCAGCGACTGCTCGAGCAACACACCTGGGTCTTCGGCGGCGAGTACATGGGTGCCGCAGCCCGGCGAGCGCTGTCGCTTAGTGACCAGCTGGACATCCCGCTCATCCGCGGCGACGGAACCCTGCACGGCGTCGAGATCAAACAGGCGAACATCCCGAAACTCGTGGTCGTTCACCGCGGCCGGCCCGTCGTCGGAGCACCGGTACACGAGGCTGTCGTGCAGGCAATGAACTACCTGCGCGGCCTGGATGAGCAACGCCATGCGCTGCTCAACGAGTACGGCGTGGACTGCCGCCGCGCCTCGATGACCGTGGTCATCGGCGACCCAGCGTTTGTCCGAGAGCAGCTCACGGCCGAGGAGATTGCTGAGGCCATCCGCACCTACAATTCGCACCTGAGCCGGATCAGGGTGGTCACTTACTCCGAACTCCTCGACGGTGCCCACCGATCACTGCGCTTAGGCGGAGCGTCGACCCCAGTGCCCCTACGCCAGTAGCAGGCATCACCGGTGGTACCTGTCCTTTGAACTACCACGCGTTGACCAGCTGACGGCCGCCGGACCGTAGGACGGCTCAGTACAGTGGCGCGGTGAGCCAGGTCGCACCACAACCCTGACGTTCACCTGGTCTTTGTCGGTGACATCAGCGCCCGTGATGGTCCGTCAGCCGGCGGGCCAGCCTCTCACGCCGACGTGCGGCGCGTTCTCACGCCCGCATTTCTCGGTTGCGCCCGGGGTTCCCAACCATTCAAAGTAATGCCGTGACCCCGATTCAGATGCCCGACCCCACCCTGCTAGACGTCGCAGAAGTTGTCCAAGCGGGTGCTTCGGCCTTCGTTAGCAAGCGAATCTCCGCTACCCCATCAGGGGAGTGGGAGGCTCCGATAGAGGCGTGGAATCTAGCAAGCCTTGCGGTTCGATCAGTTGAAGGCGTGTGCCTCATAGCGCGAACCGATATGGGTTTGGCTACTGCGGCAACGCAATGCGCCCGCGCGGCGCTGGAGCACACCGTGCGCGCGATCTGGCTGCTCCATCCAGCAGATCGCTTCATGGGCGAGGTGCGCTGGCTAGCACTTTTGCACGAATGGGAGCGGTTTGAGGAGTCGGCCACTAAGGAGATCGGCGATACCGCGATTCGCGATAAGCACCTGCAAAAGGCCCGCGCTATTAAGGATTTTAGGACAGGGGTTGAGGCGCGCCTGCCAGTTGGTTATTCGTCCTTGCGCCGGCTTCCAAGCATGCGGGACATGATGGTCGAAATAGGCATCGGCTCCTTCTACCAGTACTATCGCAAACTCTCGCAGCCAGTTCACGGGACTATGGAGGCGACTGAGACCTACAGACGTAACCTAGGCGATAAGAAATTGTGCGGCGACTTCGGGGGACTGTTCGACTGGATTCTACCCATGCGCCTTTCGTGGGTTTGTATCCGCAACCTCCATGAGATGGTGTTATTTCGTTGCGGGCCGAAGCCGGTCGAGCTACCCCTTCTGACACCAGGCGAGACCGATGTCGACGGGATCTTTGCCACCATGGCTCATAGGGCGGCCGAGTTGCTTCCCGACGGTCGGGAGGGATAGCAGCAAGGCTTGCCGTCGATTCGGCCTGTCAGTGGCGCTCAAGAGCTAAGGCAGGTTCTGACCGTCAGGTGGTGGCGCCGACGCGGGTTGCGAGATCGCGAAGCCCTGCCGGGGTTGCTGTCGGGGCGTACAGCAGCGATGACACGAGGTCGCGGACCGAGGGGCGGTTGACCTCTTCGGGGGCGTGCCGTTCCGCGGAGAGTAGGGCCTGAACGACGCGGTCGGGTTTGCCGTGGTGGGTCCAAGCGCGGGCGGTGTCCACGCAGAAGCGGCCGTACCGTTCGGTGCTGGGCAACTCTGCCGGTCGTACGGTTTGGGCGCTACGCAGTACGGTGCCGGTATCGCCGAGTGCGGTGTAGACGCCGATCTTGTAACTGGCAACGGTGGCCGGACTCAGCGGCACGACGGTGCCGGGCACGGTGGTCCCGCCGAGCCGGCCGGCGGCTGCGGCGGCTTCGTCGATGAATGCGGCGGCGGCCGGGGCGTTGCCCGCTTGGGCGCTGCTGTACGCGGCGGTGCACAACAGGTTCCCGTACGCCGCGATGAGGGCCGCGTCGGCTCCGCCGGAGTCGGCGCCCAGGCCCTCGGCGGTGGTGGTGAGCAGATGCAGGGCGCCGTCGTGGTGGCCCTCGCGGCGCATGGCGATCGCGACGGTGTGGGTGGCGGCGGCCATCACCACCCCGTTGCCGGTTCCCGGGAGGCGGTCAGGGCGCGGTCGGCGAGTACCCAGGCGATGGCGTCGTCGCCGAGCTTCGTGCTGACCGACGAGGCGAGCACGTACGCCCGGGCGAGGTGGCCGGCGAGCGCTTCGCGCTGGCGGCCGGCCGCTTGGTCGCGGGCAATGTGTAGACCGGACAGCAGGCTGGGAAGCCCGCGGGTGAGTTCTGCAAAGCGGCTGTCGGCGTAGGCACGGCTCGCCGCAGCGAGTCCGGTGGTGAGCGCGTCAGGTGCCATCGGCGGAGCTATGGAGCCGCCGGTGAGCAGCAGCGCTTCGAGACTAGTCGCCTGGGCCGGCCCGGAGCCAGCGGTCAGGCCGGCGACCGCAGTCACTGCTGCGCCTGCCCGAAAGATCCGTCGTCGCATGAAGCAGCCGCCTTCGCCGTCGCCTGAACGGCGGAGCCTATCGGCCTCGGAGTTGCTCGCGGCCGAGGTGTGGGCGGCACGACCGTCGTGTCGCCGGACGTCATCCGAGAGCCCGAGCATCACCGCAGGGATGGACAGGGCGTGGGCCAGTCGGCGGCGGACGTCGATGTCGTGCAGTGGGGCGCGTTCGAGGCGCGAGATCGTCGAGTCGGAGTATCCGCACAGGTGCCGAGCTCGCTCTGGGTCAGACCGGCGGCTTGACGCACAAGCCGGATAACGGCTCCGGCGTCGTCGCGGGCGACGGCAGCGCGAAGTTCCGGGGACTGCCATATCGGGTGGGTTGGTGCTGGTCTGCGCTCGCTGGCACCCACCTTCGTCACGGTAACCGACTGTCATGGCGAGGTGGTGGGTCGCGTTGTGCGGGTTATGCAAACGCGTTGCGGTCCCTGCACAGCAGCTACCGGCGGGCGGTGGCGATGGGCGGTGATGGATGCACCAACCACCACCGGGGCCGGAGCAGCGGCTCGGGGAAAGAGGTCGTCTTGTTGTTCGCAGATCCGGTACGGGTAGTCGTGCCCAGCACGTTGGCACGTCGGTTGGCGCAGGTGTGCACGTTGGAGATGGACGGGCACCGGTGGGCCGCGGCGAACGTGGTCGCGGCCCGCCAGGTGCTCGAGGCACCGGATGCCCGGGCGGTGCTCGACCCGCTCCGGCGGCAGGTTGCGGCAGTTGCCGTTGTGGTCGGGATGGTGGGCGGCGGTGACGTCGAGGGCGAGCCGCCACATGAGCGGGTCGGTCACGTCGTCGGGTATCGCGGCGAGCAGGCTGAGGCGTTCACGGGACACGGCGGGTTTCCTTCTGTCGGTCGTGTTCGCCGGTCGCCGGGACGAGTGGCGGGCGGCAGACACGATCGGCGCTCACCTTCGCCTGAAGGTCAAGTCGTTCGTCCGCTCGTGGCCTTGAGGTGCGAGGAGCAGGCGCAGTGTGATGCGCCGAGGCTGCCGGTCAAGGGTTGGCGGCGGTGGGTCTATTCGGCGGCGGGCGTGGCCCGAGCGGCCTGAGGATAAGGACCAGGAGCAATCCTGGCACCGCGACTCAGGCCGATCAACGTCTCCGATCGAGGCGTAGTCCGCTCTGGTACCCCGTGCGCGCCCGCACGGCGGGTGACGGTTACCGGCCCGGCGAGTGGCGGGTGGGGGGTGGGTTCGGCGGCGTGTGCGGCCTGGAGGCCGCCGCACGCGCCAGTGTCCGCTGCTCCTCATTAGGCGGCCGGCTCGCCCGGGGTGGGCTGGTCGGTGGGGTAGTGGTCGTCGTGGTGGGTGTCGGTGTAGGGCAGGTCGATGAGGCGGTGACGGCCGGAACAGCCGGGTAGTTGCCAGATCTGGTGGGCGGGGCTGGCGGCGAGGGCGGTGCGTAGTTCGGCGGTGGTGGTGGCGATGGCCGCCTCCGGGCCGGTGCCGGCGATCCGGTGGTGCAGGTTCGCCTCGCGGCGGGCGGAGGGAAGGTGCAACAGCACCGGCCACGCCCAAGTGCTCAGGAGGTAGAGCCGCTCGTATTTGATGATTTTGTCGATGAGGACCTGCAGGTTCTCCCCGCTGGTGTCGTACTCAAGGAAGAACGGCACGGACCGTCCGTCCTCGGTCCATATTCCGGCGCCGTCGGGGCGGGGGAAGCCGGTCGCTCCGGCGATGATGATGTTCGGGTCGCCGCCTTCGCGGTAGAGGGTGCCGGGTTCGTGGTAGGCGGACGCGGGCTGCCAGCGGACGAGGTCGGTGTCGGGGTGGGTGCGGGCGTGGGCGGCGAGGTCGATGAAGACCTGGTTGCCGCCGAGCAGGTGTGGCAGGTCCGGCCGGCGGGTGAGGGAGTGTTTGCGGCGGCGGGCTTGGTCGCGGCGGCCTCGTGGGAGTCCGCGTTGGGCGTGGACGTGGTCGTAGCCGAGTTGGTCCAGGACGTAGTGGTAGGGGTGGGAGCCTCCGTCGGCTTTGTTGGGTCGGAACCGGTCGACCGCTCGCAGGGCGGTGAGGCGGCGTAGGCGGCGTTGGGTGAAGTCCAGGGATGGGAACAGGGCGGCGGCGATCTGGTCGGTGGTGAGCACGCCGTGGTCGTAGAGCCAGCCCAGGAGCCGGTCATCGCGGGCGGTGATGCTGGCCTGCAGGCGCAGCAGCGGGTCCGCGGCGGGTAGGTGTTTACCCATGGGCACCAGCCCTGGGGGAGAGACCCCAGACTGGAGGGTCTGTCTGGAGCGTTCCCGGATTGCTGACAGCGGGGCTGACCTGGGCTGTGAGCGGCCGTGAGGGGTCAGGTTGGGGGTCAGGATCAAGACGGACGGTAGAACGGAGATCGGCACTGACCGCTGAAGCGCCGGGCACAACGGGTTCGGCGTGACGCTGCGGTGAGGCTGGGTGTGAGTCGGGCTGGTGAGGTTCGCGATGCGGGGTGATCATTGTTGTTGCTCCAGGGTCAGAGGTGCGACTGGGTGTGAGGACCGGAGGTCCGCGGTCGCTGTGCGGAGGCCTGGTTGGACATGCCAACCTGCCTGGTCTCGCGCGTGTGGCGAACGTCCGGTGACACGGGCGGTGTCAGTCGCCGCGATCGAAGTTGGTTACAGCGGCTGCGACCTGCGGTGTGAGAGCCGTAGGGGTTGCCGTTCGGGTTCGAAGCGAACGGCAACCTCCGATTGGCCCTCTGACAGTGACCGGGTAAGCGCTTCGTTGGGTCGCCCCGGTCTGCTCCTCGACCGGCCCGGGTGGGCTGGTCGAGGAGCAGCGCTCGGTTGGTCAGGGGCGCGGCGGGTAGTGGTACTCGCCGTTGGCGACGGATTCCTCGTAGGGGCGTTCCGGGTCGGAGATGGGGTGTGGCGCTCGGGGCCGTACCTCCTTGAAGGTCACGGTGTCGGGCGGCCACTGCTCGGGGGTGTGGGGAAGGTCGGTCAGGGCGAGGCGGTGTGTCTCGCCGATCGGCTGCCAGACCGGGTCGGCCGGGTGGCCGTGCTCGGGGTTGCTGGTGACGACGGTGAGGTGCCGCGTGTTGCGGCGCTCGAGGTAGCGGCGCAGTTCCTGCTCTCGCTGCGGGTCGGCGGCGTGGAACAGCAGGGTCGCCAGGCCGGTTTGTTCGGCCAGCGGTCGGTAGGCGTGGACGCGGTCGGCGAGGTCGGCGGGACGGATCTCGCCGAGGTCGGGCTGGTACCAGAACGCGTGGCGGTTACGGTCGTGGATGTACTCGCCGTGCCAGGCGGCATGCCGCGCTCCGGTGACGTACCGACAGGTGCGCGGTGACCACCAGGTACGTAGGTCACTGCCGGGCTCGGTGAGCGCTTGGGTGGCCAGGTCGACGAAGAAGTCATTGGCCTGCAGCAGGCCGGGCAGCTCTGCATGTTCGCGGAGCCGGTCGCGGGTTCGGTACACCTGCGCCGGTGTGACATCGTGGTCTTCGTCGAGTGGGGTGAGTTGGGCGCCGATCGGGCCGAGGCACCACGAGGTGTCGGCGGTGGCCGCCGTGCCGGTGTTCCAGAGGCGGTCGATCCAGCCGCGGCGGGCGAGGATCGTCAGACGTCGGGTGGCCGACGCCGTGGTGGTGGCGAAGCCGAGTGCGGTGAGCTGCGCGGTGGTCAGGACGCGGTGCTCGGCGAGCATCTCGACGGCCCACCAGTCGGGCAGGCGCATGCGGCCGCTCTCGGCCAGGAGCAGCTCCACCGGGATCGGGCGGGTGGACGGGACAGTGAACTGGGGATGGTAGATGGTCGCCATGACCGGTACCTCCAAGATGGCGCCATCCCTCGGGGGGATGGCTGGGGTGGATGACTGCCGTGCGGGCCGCGTCGGTGCGGCACACACGGGCGGACCACGCCGCCGCGGCCAGTGCGTCGCGGCGGATGACAGGGCGGCGCCGGCTCGCCGATTCCGTGCCCGAGCTCGCCGCCAGGGGGCGGCACCGGCCGGTCCGCGCGGCCGGATCGACGGCTGAGGCATGCGGCACGGCCTGAATCGGAGCGCAGCCCCGCTCTGGCGCCGTCATCAGGAAACCGCCGTTTGTGTGCTCTGGCGAACGCCTGCCCAACTCACAACCGCTCACAACCACTCACAGCGGGCGGTTTTCTCAGTCGAGGTGATCCAGCCCAGCAGCTTTAGCTGAGGAGGGGTGACGGCCCCGCGAGACGTGGCTCCGGGGACAGCGGACCTACGCCGCTGCCGTCGACGTGGTGGTGGTGGGGCTGCGATGGCGGCTGGCGGCGCGCAGGCTGGCGCGGCGTGCGGCTCGCGCCGCCAACGCCGAGGCGGCCTGTGGGGATGCCGCGTCGGTCAGCATGCCGTTGGCGAGGGCTTCGGCGAGGCGGGTGTCGATGCGGCCCAGCCGCATGCGCAGGGCGTCAGTGCTGATGCCCATCCGGGCGGCGATGGGTTCCATGGCCCGCCGGCCCAGCCGCACGTCGATGTAGGGCTGCTCGTCGTCGGCGTCGAGGATCCCTAGGCGCACCGCGCGGCGTACCAGTACGTCCGGATGCCCGTAGGGCACCTGCGGTGTCCGCGGTCCCGTGACGTGCTCCACGTCCTCGACCGGGATGAACTCGCCGGCCTGCTGACGCAACGCGTGACCGGCGCGCCACCCGGCCCGGCACAACGACGCGTACGGCGCGCGGCGGCCCACGTCCACGTGGTCACGC
Organism: Micromonospora sp. KC606; assembly: GCF_004348675.1. Lineage (GTDB taxonomy): Bacteria > Actinomycetota > Actinomycetes > Mycobacteriales > Micromonosporaceae > Micromonospora. The sequence goes on from NZ_SMKN01000012.1 coordinate 53,820, forward strand.
AGTGCCGCCAGGAATCCTGCGAGGACCTCCGCGCTGATGTCGTCGGGTTCGCCGCGGTAGCCGTCGGACAACTGCCTGGCGTAGCGGCGCAGCGCCGGCATCGCCATGCCGACCGCGGCGATGACCCACCGCGGACCGTCCAGGCGGGCGCGACGGATCAGCTCCCGCCACACCGCGTCGCGGGCGGTGTAGGCGCGTGGGTTAGCCAGCAGCCACTCCCGTAGCGCCGGCAGCGCCAGGACACCCGTCGGCAGGCCGTCATCCGGACCGAACATGTCGAGGTCGAGGGACAGGGGCACCGGGTCGCCGCTCAGAGCCGTGAACGCGACCTCGACGGCGTCCAGGGGCGAGGCGGGCCAGATCGTGTCGGACACACTCATGATCAACACTCCTAGGTCATGGAGGCCATCGAGCGTCGCCGCCGTGTCGCGGCGACGCTGGGAATGCCGATTACGCCACGACCGGCTCACAACCCGCTCACAGCGCAGGTCAACGCCGGAATGCCACCGCCAGGTGCCCCGTCATCGCGGCAGGCGCTGTCGCGCTCGAACCGCCGCGTCAACCGGTCACCCGGTGACGGCGAATGCGCCCTGAGCAGGACTGTGAGCGGCAGGCCAGGCGAAGTTCCACCCTGTCGCGGCAGCCGACGGCCTGCACTTTGGAGACTCCTCCGGGAGTCGTCGGGCCGCTCACACCGACTCACAGCCGCTCACACCGACACACAGCCGCTCACGGCGGCCGTGTCCCATGCCAGCCAACGGGATCTCACGCCAACGAAAGTGATCCGATTGCCAGTGCACGTCGTCGCTCCGTTGCTGCCGCAGGGAGCCTCTCGGATCAGTTCCCTGGCACTGCGACGGCTGGATCGTGCCTGGTGTGACTGACCTGGCCTGTCCAGCGCTCCGCCATCGAATCAGTTCGGCCAGCACGGGACAGGCCGGGAGCCGGAACGATGCAACAGTGGTGGCGCGGCTGGCCCCATCGCCCGGCCTACCGGCAGATCCCGACCGGCGACCAGACGACCTGGCCGGCAACGCTCGGCGGCCCGTAACGGGGCGCCGGTAATGACCGGGCAGTCGTCTGGCGGTGGCGTCGAGGCGGCGTTGAAGGATCTCTCACCGTGGCCGGCGGTGCCACGAGTGATGTCAATACCAACGACGCCTGTCGATGCATCCGGACACGGTGTCACTGCCGGCGGTCACGGTGGTCGCGTCATCGGCCGGGCGTCGACGGCCGTGTCAACGTGTCCGGCGGCGCCGCGTCGCAATGACAATGTCAGTGGCATCTATCGATGTAATTTGGTCATGGCGACGCCGCCCGCCGGTCACGATGACCGCGTCGCCGCGGTCTCCGGGCCGGGGTCGTCGCGCATGGCAATGCGCCAGCTGTGCCGCGTCATTGTGACATCGATTCATCTCGTTGACATCCTGTCCGTGCGGGTCACTGACCAGCGCTTTGACACGGGTCGGGACGCGTCGCGCGCGGCCCGACCAGGCGGGGGTGGGAGCGCCGACAGCGGTGGCGGCGGCGGGACGTCGGTCATGGGTAGGCCATGTCGGTCACGCCGTGAGTCACTCTTGCGCTCAGCCGCTGGAGGACGGTCAGGGTGAGCGCCATGACACCAGCGCGTCCCTGCGCCACGGACACGATGACATCACCCATGTCATAGACGACAGCCGATGACACGGTGACAGTCGGGTGGCCGCGCTCGGTGCCCCAGGCGGTCTGCTCTGGTCGGAGGCGTACGGCGCAGCGGATCAGGGCGGTGGACAAGGGCGGTAGGTCGGCGGTTCTTCCTGATCTGCTGAGCGTCGACGCCCAGGGTCCAGGCCTTTTGCAGTCCTCCTGCGCGGCGGCCCGACCGTAGATCCTGTCGGCGACGCCGCCGCGGCTGGCCCTGTGAGGCAGCTCGGTCGCGGGCTCGGCGAACCCGGTGGCTCCGATGCTGTGGTCGGCTGGGCGCGCGAGCGACGCCCACCAGGGTAAAGCCCCTTGACTGAGAGACCTGCCGGCGATCTCACGGCCGCCCCGCTCACAGACGGCCGGCGCAGCTTGAAGACGATGAGAAGGACACCCGGGCGAGCGGTCGGACGGGCGGCCCTGTGAGCCCCTGTGAGTGGCGGTGAGTCGGGCAGGCGTTCGCCAGAGCACACAAAAACGGGTTTACCGGTGTCAGCGCACCACCACGCTCGCGGCCGTGGCCCTAGCCACCTGCGGCTGAGGCGGCAGAGCAAGCTTCGACGAGGCGGTTCTGACGGTCTCGTGGGCCCCACCCGGACAGCGCGAGCTGGCCCCACCAGAGATCGCCGGAGTAGCAGCATGACGGTCTGAACTGGCCCCACCGGACGACTCGCCCCGCGACTACGGCATGTCACCGCGGCGCTGGCAGCGAGGACCGCAGCAGATGAGGACGCTTTTGAAGAACCTGGATGGCCACAAATGTGACGGATAAGCTGAAGCATCACGGGCCAGACCTGCTCTACCGTGACCGGATGCCTGAGACGTTCGAGGTCGACCGGGTCGACCGTATCGCGGACATCCTTTTCGGCGTCGCTACAGCGAAGGGACTGATCGGCTATGGCCCTCTCGCGAAGCGGGTGGACACCAGGCCGGACTTCCTGAGCCAGCCGCTCGACAAGGTCTCCTGTCGGGCGTTCGACAAGGGTGAGCCGCTGTGGAGTGCACTGGTCGTCTCCCGCAGCAACGGCCGACCGAGTTCGGGCTTTTACGGCTTGGCCCGAAGGATGCGGCCCGAGTATGCCTCGCTGAGCGACGACGAACTGTGGGAGCAGGAACGCGAGCGCTGTTACCAAGCAGCCTCGTAGACTAGAAGGTCGGAAGTCTGGCAGGCCCAGCCGGCAGGACCAGCCGGGCGGTCAGCCCTGCTTGGAGCGCCGTGCCTTTGGTAGCGGCAAATGCGGGATGTCGTGCGGGCCGGTTCGGTCACCGCGGAACAGCTCTTCTGCTGGTCGTGGAGGGGCAGCTGGTCGGGGTGGCGGCGCCTACGATGCCTGGCATGACAAGGAGGATCGATTTCGCGGTGGCAGGTCCACTGACGAGGATCGACGCGGTCCATGAGCCTGCGCTGGCGACTCTCCCGCGTGAGGCCGTGGAGATCTGCCGACTTGTTCACGATCTCGTCGTTCAGCCGGCTGACGCGAAGGGCCTGAGCGTGCCCGACGAGCGGTTCGCCGAGAACCAGCTCCGTCCCGTCAACGCTCTGATCAGCGCCCTGCTGGCCCTCGAGGCGGCTCCGCTGACCGTCGCGCGCGACCCCGCCCGGCGGGTGATCGGCACCTGCCGGCACTTCGCCGTGCTCAGCTGTGCCTTGCTGCGTTACCGCGGGATCGCGGCCCGAGCCCGCTGCGGCTTCGCCACGTACTTCCAGCCGGGCCAGGGCGTGGACCACTGGATCACCGAGTACCGCCGGGACGGCCGCTGGGTGCGGATCGATTCCGAGATCCTGGGCGGCTCCCTCGTTGCGAAACCCGAAGACCTCGCCGCCGACGAGTTCCTCACCGGAGGTGAGGCGTGGGCGGCCTTCCGGCAGGGGCACATCGACGCGGCGACCTTCGGCGTGTACGGCACCGAGAACTGGGGGCCGGCCGAGATCCGGGGAAACGCGATCAGGGATCTTGCCGCGCTGAACAAGGTCGAGATGCTGCCGTGGGACGAGTGGGGACGGATGGCGGCCTCCTACAAGGGCGACACGGGCCCCGAGTACGACGAACTCATCGACGCGATCGCCGCAGTCTGCGCCACCGATGATCCGGACGCCATCACGAACCTCTACGCCTCGGCGGACCTCACGGTGCCCACCGCGCTCCTGCGGTAACACCCGTTGGCGACTTTCCCCTGACAACGCCACCACGGCCCCGATCGTCGGCGACCACACGTCGAGCGGCCACCGAAGGACTCGGGGCTGTGCCACGCCGCGTGACTGCTGTTCTACTGCCCGATGTTCAGGCAATCCCATACTCAACTCGGCAAAGCCGTGAGCGGTTGGTCATGTTCCGGAGGCCGTGTAGGCGGCGAGGATGTAGTTGGGGTGCCGGTCGAGGTTTTTGCGTGTGCGGTCGTAGCGCATGGTGGTTTCGGGGTCGGCGTGGCGGGCGGCGATCTGCACGTCGCGCAGGCTGACGCCGGTGTCGAGCATGGTGGTCACGAACGTGTGGCGGAGCATGTGGGGATGCATCCTCGGCATCCGGATCCCTGCGGCAGTGGCGAGGTGTTTGAGTCGGCGGGTGGCGGCGTGCCGGTCCATCCGCCGAGCGTGGGTGTGGCGCAAAATCGGCCCACTGGTGCGCTCGCCGACGGCTCGGTCGATAGCTCGGGCCATCGCCGGCGGCAGCGGGACGAGCACGACCTTGCCGCCCTTGCCGCGCACGCGCATGACCCGGCGGCCGTGTTTCTCGCCCAGGTCGGCGATGTTCGACCCGCAGGCTTCGAAGATCCGCAGCCCGAGCAGGCCCAGGAGGGCGACCAGGGCGAAGTCGTTCGGGTTCGAGGACGTGCGGGCGGTCGTGATCAAAGCTTCGAACTGTAGGTGCCCCAGTTCGAGGGTCGGCGACTCGGCCGGCACCGTGGGGCGACGGACGTAGTCGGCTGGCGAGTGCTCCAGGATCGCGTCGATGACGCAGACCCGACAGAAGCCGACCACGACCGACAGCCGGCGGGACACCGTCGAGGGCTGGTACCGGCGGACGTCCTGCAGCCATCGCACGTACCGCTCGATATCCACCCGCGCCGCAGCCAGCGGGTCAAGGCCGTGCTCGGCGCACCAGCGCAGGAAGACCCGCAGGTCGGACTCGGTGTGGACGCGAGTCTGGCCACGGTAACGGCCGAGGAAGGCCGACACCGCGGCGCGCACAACGAGTTGATCGGCCAGCACGACAGGGGAAGCGGAAGCAGGGGAGATAGTCATACATCACCGTGCGTCACCACCGGCGATGAACACCAGTCCACCTGAAGCGGCAGATGAGTGAACGTGGCATCGGCCTCGTCGAGTCTCTAGTGCGGCCTGAACCGTCGTCGAATTGCCGACATGCCCTACCTCTGTCGGGCGCGTGCCCGAGGGTGGCCACGCGCGAGCGCCTGCGTGTCGCCGTCGGTCGTGCGGGTGACCGAGGTTCTAATATAGGGTCAGCCGCAGACTCGTCGCCTCGGCCCCGCAGGAGTTTCATGCGTGCCTCCAGGCAAGAACAGACCGGCGGCGCCGGCGTGTCCCATGTAAAAGAGAAGTTCCAGGACATTAACTGGGGCCCGATCGAGAACACAGAGCATGACCTCGGCGTCGACCTATTCGTGCAGGTGCGCGACGAGCGGCGATTCGACCGCGGGGCATTGGTCGGCGTCCAGGTCAAGGCTGGCGACGCGAAGTACTTCGCCTCGCCGGCGAGGAACGAAGCCGGGGAGGTCACCGGCTGGTGGTACTACGAGCCTGACGCGGAGCACTTCGACGACTGGGTTCAACACGGCCTGCCGCACCTCCTTGTCCTTGTCACGGATGGGCCAGGCCGGACGGCTTACTGGGTCCACGTCACGACTGACAAGATCGCCAGAACGGGGATGGGCTGCAAGATCCTGGTTTCCGCGTCGCAGCGCATTGACTGGGACAACTTCGATGCCCTCATGACCGCCGCCACCTCAGCGAAGGCATCCCCAGACCTGCAAGGCTCCCTGTACCGCGCAGGGCCGAACGCCGTTCCGCCCGCGCGGGCACTCCGCCATGCCCTGCTCGCCCCCCGTCTCATCGCCCCCTCAGCCGGGCGGACCGGCTATGACAAGACTCTGTCACCTGAGGAAGCCATCGCCCTCATCACCGGTGGGCGCACGCAGGATCTTGTCCGGTATACCCGGAAGCGAAACATCGTCGCCGGGACGACCTCGCCGGCAGTCCTCAACCGCGACATGGTGAAGGCGTCGGAAACGTCGAAGGACTGGCGATGGCGGCTGTTCAACGCCCTACGAGCTTTTGCCCTGGACGGGGACACCGAGCCGGCCGTCCGGCTTGCCGCTGCAACTGCGGCTGCGGAGAACGTGCCTGTCGAGCGGCGCGCCGCCGCAGCCGTCGTGGCCGCCACCGCGTTGATGGACCTCGAACGGTGGGACCAGGCTGCAGAAGTCCTCGCGGGGGCTGAGGCACGCGACGATCTACTTCCCGTTGACCATGGCTGGGTGCTCACTCACCGAGCCCAAGTGTTCGTCGAGCAGAACGATATCGCGCAGGCCCGAGTCCTAGCGGCTGAGGCACTCAAGACCCTAAGCCGCGACCTCGACGATGTGACTGCTCGGGCGATCCGCGCGGCGGCTGCTGCCGTTCTTCTGTCGACATCTGGGCTTGACGGGGAAGGGGACGAGCAACAAGAGTACGTGACCAGCTTCGACACTGCGGTGTCCTGGTGGCGCAGCGGCGAAGTAGCTGCCGCCCTGGACAGCTACGACGACATCTCGTTCGACAGCTGGAGCCGGTCCGCGGACATCGGGGCGGAGCTGTCCGAAGAATCGCAGGAACGACTGAGCGGTGCCTGGTTGGCCGCTTACCTGAGCGGTAACCGCGCGGCGGCTACCTGGCCGCTCACAATTCGGCTGCGGCACGAATTGCAGCACCAGGAGATCGGATGGCGTGACGCCCGGTGCGACGAGGACACCTATAGCGGTGCGGGCACCGCACCTACCGCGTCGGGTGCGGCGGCCCGGCGGATCGAGGCGGCGCTCGACGCTCTCCGCAGGCACGGGCAACACGAAGATTTGAAAGTTGCCGTTGCGCGGTTGTGGGCTGTCGGACCTGCCGAACCGATCCGGGCTGCGTTGCGTCGGAGCGTCGATCAAATGTGGCGAAGAAGCACCGCCCGGGCCCACATCGCACTCCTCGCTGGGGGCGGCGATCTCCTGGAACCCGAAACTGCCGACAAGGCCGCCCACGGCTGCCTTGAGGTTCTCGCTGACGTCCCGGTGTTCCGGCAGCGGGTGCGGCCCACCTTCATGGAATGGCACTTCATTCCCAAAGCGCTGCGCACGGTGCTTCCAGCAGCCACGGACACTCTGCACGTCGAGGCGCTCGAATTGCTTCTCGCCCGCATGAAGGCGGACCACCCCGATCGAGAAGCGGACCTGCACGCCCTTGCCGTCAACATCCGCAGTGACGTCGCAGCCCGCCAGCGCGATCGTGTCCGCCGCGCCGCCGTGGCGCAGGAGGGATATCTGTCTGCGCTCTTGCTGAAGAAGCTTTCCTCCGAGGGCGATACCGAGGCCCTGGTGGAACTCCGGAGCCGGGCGGATGCCGGGAATCACGAGGCGGTCGTCGCCTTGGGCGCACCGGTAGATCTTGGTGAGCTCGCGGCACGGACTCTAATCGGACGTGATGTTGAGCAGTGTCGCCGGCTAGTGGCCGACGCTAGAAGGGGTTCTTTCGCTCCGACGGCAGCCGTACGGAACCTTCTCGTCATGAACTTGGCCTTTCCTGACCTCGCGGACTGGGACCCGGTGATCGAAGCGCTCTTCGATCCCCTCGTCGCCCCACCGGCCAAGGCGGACGCCGTGCGTATCCTCACTGCGGCGATCCACGTCCCTGACCACATCCGAGCGCAGGTGCGGCAGCGTCTCACGGCGCGAGGACCGCACGCGATCGCGAGCACGCCGTTCCTCAGCGCACGTTTCGGCGACATCGCGGCCGAGTCCTTCGCACTCGCCGTGGCGGTTGGTGCCGTGGACAACGCCTGGGCATTGCGGCAGGTCCTGACGTGGCTCCGCGGTTCGGCAGCGAGACGGCGCGGCGCATCTGAGATCGTGATGGCGCTTAGCGCGAGGGCGGAAAGCCCGACCATCCAAGGTGCGCTGGTTATGTTAACCGGCGACTCACAGCACCAGATCAGAAGTGCTGCCACCGCCGCCCTGATCCGAGGAACCGCGCCTGGTGCCCATCCGGAGGTCGAGCAGGCGATCCTGGCCGCCGCATCAGAGGAAGGCTGCGCCGTCCCTTTCACCGTCGCGCGCGTGCTGGCTCGGACCGAGGAAGCATGGACGGGTCGTTCTCACGTCCGCGATCTGCTCAGCTCCCACATCTCAGCACGTGTACGCGGCGCCGTCGCTGACACGTCAGCGTCTACCTAAACGGAGCAATGTTGCCTTCGAAAACCACGTCACCGAGAGCACCACGCCTCAGAGTGTGCGCCACATGCCCCAATAGCGCTGAGTCGGAGGCGAAGCTCCGCCGCTGAGACGACGTGACAGCACGCGATCAGCGGCAGATTAGGATGACGTCTTGGTCGGATGTCCGCTGTATTCAAGAACGGGGGCGTGGCTTCTGGCCGCCCCAACTCCGGTCGCGGCCGGGCTTCGTTAGCGAACACGCCTCCGGCGAAACTTCCACAGTGCATATCCCATGCTGCGGGTCGTCGCGGCGTTAATCGAACTCGCCCGGGCGATCTGAATCCTTGGCCCGGCTGGACTGAACGCGTCTCCCAATCCCCTTTTGCAGCAGCGCCAGTGAGCTCAACGAACGATAGCCAACTCAGCCCGACCTCAGTGACTGGCCAGCTTAATAGCTCGATCCTTCGGAAGTCGCCAACCTGCGGGAACCCGATCGTCAGCGATACCCGGATTGGGGGACGGCAGGTGCTGTTCCTCGATCCGCACCACGTAGCGGTGCCACCCCGACTCTGCTTGAAACCTTGCCAACCAGAGTTCCGTCGCGCCCAGTGGTTGGTCACTATCCGGCCGTGCCCGACCTCGGAACCAGACGTCCGAGATGCCCTGGGGGAGGATAAGGTCATCGACGCGCTCAGTTGTTCCGTCGTCATAAGAATCGGACAGTCGGTAGAAGTAGTGGCCTTCCTTGTAACTCCGCGCAAACAAGAAGAGGTGTCGCTCATCGGCCGATTCGGCCAGGAGTTTGTCGCAGTTCTCACGGGCCCAGTCCTCCGCAAGCATCTCGGAGCACACCTGCGCGAGCTCATTCAAGCGCAGGGGGATCGATCCGCCCTCGGTCTGGGGATGCCCTGCCTTCTTTGCGCGTGCCCATTCACCCATCAGGCTCGTGGCTGGGGGTGAGGTGACCTCAACGATGCCCCGGCGCTCCTGGCCATCGCCGTACACCCAAGAACCGTCCGGCTTCTTGTCACCAGCGCCAGCGTCCGCGAGCTTGATGTCGACCCCGAGCACGTGCTCCAAGGTCAGAAATGCGATCTCTTCCTCACGGCTTGCCTTCGCCCCGGCCGCGTTGCTCATGGCTTGAAGAGTAACTGAGCGCAGGCAGAGCGGGTGCGTGAAGGGTACCCGTGAAGCCCTTGTCAACGAGAAACCGCAGGAGCGGGTTCACGAACCTCGCCGTGCGCTCTAGTGTCGCGCAGTTAATATTTTTTACGTGGCTTGGTGTTGCTTCGTCCTGGTTGATACGGGCTCGTGGCGTTGACGCAGCAGTAGTGGGCAGACCTGTCCAGTCCGGTGGGTGACCGGCGGGCGCGCTCCGTAAACGGTCCGCGAAGCACGCCCGTCGCATTGGCGTGCGCCAGCGGCGATCGCCGTGAACGTGCTCTCATCGGCCAAAAGCGGATATGTGATCAAAGTGGAGGGGCATGCCATCTTCCTACATAGGGTCACGCTGATCGGGAGGTCTTGATCGTGAGGGTGGGGCCAAGTCATACCGTCGCCGACTTCATCTCCTCAACCGCGGTGGGCCAATGCGGGCGTCTGGGTGGGACCCTCCATGGCCGTCAGAATCAACGAGGGCCCGGCGACCGGGGTACCTGCGACGGGTGTACGAGGTGCTCTGCCGTCTTGGGCTGCGGCTAGGTGCCCGCGTACTGGATATCGGGCTTGGGACAGGGCATAAAACGATCTCTCGTGGCCGCCGGTGCCTCGGTGCTGGCGGTGAGACCGTTGTATCCAGGACCACGTGCGGGACGGCGCAGGATTCGCGGCGGTTCGGTTCGTAAGGCCATCACGCGGATCAGACGTCCAGGTCCCCGGCGTGCGCCCCGCCGGCCGCCCGGACGGTGCCGCGGGAGTCGGGGTCCGGGGTGCGGCGCATGGGGGTGATGGCCGGGCCGTCGGACAGCGTGATGGCTTCCTGTGGGGTGTAGCCGTAGCGGATGTAGAGGTGCTGGCACGTGCCGGTGGTGTCGGTCCAGGAGGGCAGGTCGATGCGGTCGAGTCTGTCGCGGTGGTGGGTCAGCATGAGCGCGCCGACACCTCGCCGCTGGGCGGCCGGCGCCACGGCGAGGAACGCCAGGTGGTAGTGCGGTTCGGTGGGCCGGCGCGCGCTGAGCAGCCCGTCGAGGATCTCGAAGCGGTCAGCGTTGCCGCCTGCGGCGTCGGCGAGGCGGCTGCGGTAGTTCGCCGGTGGCGGGATGCTGCGGTAGCGGTGGAAACCGACGGTGGCGGCGCTCAGGTCGTCGGTGACGTGGATGTCGCCGTAAAACATCGCGTGTTCCACCCAGATCGCCGCCACCTCGGCGAGGACGCGGTGCCGGCGGGTCGCCTCGGGCACCAGCCAGGCGGCCAGCGGGTCGGGGTGCAGGGCGTCGGCGATGAGCGCGGCGACCTTGTTCCTGTCCGTCCAGCGGGCGGCGCGGATGCGAGCAGTGACGTCCATGAGGATTCCTTCAACTGTCAGACAGGGGTGGGTGCGTGGGTCGGGAGGCGGGTGTCAGGGTGTGTTGGTGGTACTCGTGCGGGTGTGGACGCGGAACAGCAGGTAGTCCTCGACCTCGCTGGTGCGGGTGTGGCCGCCCCTCGGTTGCTTGAGGTGGGCGCGTTCGTACGCGAGGACCTCGCCGGTGCTGGGGTGCAGGATGAGCAGGCTGCGGGTGGCGCCATCGTCGCTGGTGGCGCTGACGCCGACACCTGTGCGGCCGGCGCGGTCTCGCACCGCGGGGTGGTAGTGCAGCCCGTTGGTGTTGTGGAGGAGGGTGAGGATGGCGGTGCGGGCGTCGCGGCTGGGTGTGCGCCAGGTCGTCAGGCCGGCAACGGCGTGCAGGACCGCCGGCGCGTCGAGGAACGGCGGCGCGATGCGGATGATCTGCGCGGTGAGGCCGGCGGCGTCAGCGGCGATGGGGCCGGTCACGGCGTCGAGCGTGTCCGGCTGGTAGGTCTCGTCGGTGGCGGGTTGCCGACCGGGCGGGTGACGCAGGCTGATAACGCGTCCTGAGCCGTTGTCGGCGCGCCGGTGCCGCTGCTCGAATACCACAATGGTGCTGGTCGCATGCCCGCCGTCGATGCGGGCGTCGGCTGCCAATTGCCGCACCTGCACGAACGAGAGGCGGCCCGGGACGTCGCAGTTGGCTTCGGCAGCGACCTGGGGAAGCACGCGGACGGCTGGTTGCGGCGCGGGCAGCGCGGTGGGTGGTGTCGCGGCGGTCCGCGCGGCGAGGGCGCGTAGTTGGGCGCTGGTCAGCGGCGCGAGGATCTCATGCGGGGCGGTACTTGTTCGGGCGGCCGGCGCGACCCGGCGGTCGCTGTTCCCCGGCGTGGTGGTGTGGGTGGCAGCCCAGGTGGGCACGAGGGCAGCAGCGGCGAGCAGGCCCAACACGGACAGCGCGGCAGCGATCCTGACGGCAGGCCGTCGACAACAGCGGGTCGGCGGGTCGGCGGGCGTCGACGTTGGGTGAGGTGGGCGGATCATGGCCGATGGCTCCGGGAATCTGTGGGCGATGGTCAGCGGTAGACGGTGGTGGCGAGGTCACCGACTGCCGCGTCGACGGCAGCGGTGATATCGCGTACCGGTCGGTGGTGTTGGGCGGCGATGGTCTTAAGGCGGGTGGTGAGGGTGTGGGTGTCGTCGTGGAGGTAGAGGTGGTCGGTGAGGCCGAGTACGGCGACGAGTCCGGCGAGGGCGGCGGTGTGGTTGTCGGGTTGTTCGTGGCCGGTGGCGAGGTAGCGCAGGCGGGCTCGGGCCACGACCGGCCATTTGGTGTCGGTGGTGAGGTAGGTGTCGGCGCGGACGAGGCCGCCGAGGCGTCGGCGGGTGTGGTGTCGCAGGATCCCGGCGGCGACCAGGCCCGCGCGGGTGCGTTCGTACAGGTCGTCGGAGAAGCCGCGTAGCCAGTCCCGCAACAACGGGGCGGGGCGGGCGTGGCGGATCGACGTGGTCGCGGCGTCGGCGATCAGGTCATCGACGGTGCGGTCGGTGTGTAGCCGCAGCCACCGGTCTCGGGTGGGGTTGTCGCCGGTGGGGCCGAGGACGACCCGCCCGGCGAGGTACAGGTCGATCAGGACCGCGCCGGCCAGCCCGAGTGCCAGGGCCTGCCGGTGGATGTGCGGGTGGCCGGTGTCGTCGTCGTGGCCGAGCAGGAACAGCTCGTCGCGCAGCGGCAGTCGAGGAACACTCATCGTCGTCCTACCTTGGCCCGGCGACGGTCTGCCGCAGCCGGCCGTGGACCCCGTCGTAGGCGGGGCCGGGTTCGGGTAGCAGTGTCTTGTCGACCGCGGCGAGGACGGTGTAGTCCGGGTCGCAGACGTTACCGATCGGTGCCCGACCCGCCTGCGAGATGAGCTGGTAGGCGTCGAGGGTGTCCAGCCCGGTCAGCTCGCTGGTCCAGGCGACGAGGTCGTGGTGCGCGATGCGGTAGGCGTCCTCCAGGGGGCGGGCGCAGCCGATCGAAATGATCTCCCGGTCTGTTTCCAGCCGCGGCCACACCGTCGGCACACCCTTGATCACCTCGACCGCGAGGGTCGTGACGGTGGCGATCTCCACCCCGACACCGCAGGCCTCGCCCTCGCCCTGACGGGCGTGGCCGTCGCCCAGAGCGAGCATTGCCCCGTGCACCCGCACCCCGAGGTAGAGCGTGGTGCCGGCCCGCAGTTGCGGGGTGTCGAGGTTCCCTCCGTGGGTGTCCGCGACGATCGTGGAGCGGGCTTCGAACCCGCCCGGGGCGACACCGATCGTGCCGATCATCGGATCCAGCGGCAGGTCAACGCTGTGGTCGCTGTCGGTGGCGTGGAACCGCACCAGCCCCGCCTCCTGGTCGATGTCGTACACCCACACCCGCTCCTGCAGCGGCGGCTGCAGCGTCGCGGTACGCGAGGTCGACGTGAGCGCGCCGAAGTGTGGGAATGTCGACGACACACCCCAAGCCCGGGCCGGTGTGACCGAGGCGAGATGAACCGCGAGAGTGTCGCCCGGCGCGGCGTCTTCGACGAAGAAGGGCCCCGACACCGGGTTCAGGTACGGCATCCGGCACACCTGCGACGGCAGGTCCCCTGGGCCGCGCACCAGCCCACCGAAGCAGTCCTCGGTGTGTACTTCGAGGATGTCGCCGGAGCGGACGTGGGCCACCGGGAGACGGCCGCCGAATGTGTAGGCCAACTCGTCGCGCGCCGGCCGGTAGGTGATCTTTCCCCTCGTCATGACACCCGCTCCACGTCACGCCGCCGCCCCGTGGCGGGCGCCAGCCCGGACAGCACCGGCCGGCGACCCGACACATACAGGCCGGCAAGAACAACCACGCCCAGGGCCAGCCAGGCCAGACCGAGGCGCTGCGCGGCGATGTCGGCGTTGACCACGACGAAGGCGAGGATCCCGAACCCGACACCGGGCATCACCAGGTGCGCCCACCAGTTCCCGCTACGCCGGCGGATGAGGTGATGCACGACCACCGAGACGTGCAGGACCAGGAAAGCGACCATCGCCCCGAAGTTGATCAGCGACGACAGCAGCCTGATCCCGTCCGCGAGGGTGGCCATGTACAGGCCCAGGGCGAGGGACACGAACCCGGTGAGCAGGGTCGCGTTGATCGGCACACTACGACGGATCGACACCCTCGCCAGAAACGTCGGGAGTTGCCGGTCCCGCGCCATCGCGTACAACAGCCGGGACGTGGCCACCTGCGCCACCATCGAGTTCGGCAGGCCCCAGGCGATGGCCGTCGCGACGGCGCACAGGGTGGCCAGCCAGCCTCCGCCGGCCACCGCGGCGGCGTCGTAGAACGCGGTCCCGTTCGGGTCACCGTCGGTGAGCAGACCGGCAGGGTCGGGGACGAGCATCGCGGCCAGCCACGTCTGCGCGATGAACAACACCCCCGCCAGGAGGAGGACGGCGGCCATGGCACGGCCGATCTGCCGAGAGCCGCCCTTGGTTTCCTCGGCCAGCATGCTGATGCCGTCGAAGCCGAGGAAGGACAGCACCGCGATCGACACCGCCCCGGCTACCAGCGACCAGGTGAACGTGTCGGAGTTGTAGAACGCCTCCCAACTGAACCGGCCCCGGCCCGAGGCGAGAGCCCAACCGGCGACAGCGAGGAAGACCGCTAGGACGATCAACTCGCCGACGAGCATCACCCGGGTCACCATCGCGGTCATCCGGATCCCGACCGAGTTGACGATCGTGTTGACCGCGACGAACCCGAGCAGCCACAACCAGACCGGCACCGCCGGCACGGTGGCGTGCATCGCCACCGACGCCACCAGGTACAGCAGCCCCGGCACGAGGACGTAGTCGAGCAAAATCACCCAGCCGGCCAGGAAACCGGCCGGCGCGCTGATGCCCCGACCGGCGTAGTTGTAGACGCTGCCGCTCATGGGGAACGCCTTGACCATCTGTGCGTACGAGAACGCGGTGAACACCAGCGCCACCACACCGACCGCGTAGGCCAGGGCCACCATGCCGCCGGAGCCGGCGTACACGCTGCCGAAGATCGCCATCGGCGCGATCGGCACCATGTACACCAGCCCGTATGCGACCAGGTCCCGGAAGCGCAACCTCCGGGCCAACTCTTGGCGATAGCCGTAGCGTGCCAATTCCTCCTGTAGTTGCATCGAGCCCTTCCATTGACGTCGTTATCAGGTGACGGAACATCCATTGCCGCGCCACCCGTGAATGGCCTTACCGCTCCGAATGGTGGCTCGATTCGAATGGCTTGGTCGATACCGAAGATGCGGACAAGAACTGTTGTCCGCATCGGCGTTGCCCCTGCGGGAGCGGACCGGCCGGCGGGCAGTTCGCGAGGGGCGATCCAGCGGCAGGAACAAGGCGCTCGGGCGTAGAGTCGGCCACGTCTGACACTTGCGCCGGCCTGGAGGACTGAGACCTGCCGCTGGCCTTGCCGACGCCCGGCGACCGGTTGACGAGCCCGCCGTTGCCCGGTGGCGCGTGGTAGTTGTTTGAGGAGGGCCCGTGAGGCTGGCGGACAGGATCGCTGAAGTGTCGGTGGATGATGCCGTCCGCGCCTCGGTGAGCTACGACCAGCTGCGTGCCGGTGATGACGGCCTGTACTGGCTGGAGACTCGCCCCGAGGCCGGCGGGGGTGCGACGGTGACACGCTGGCGGCCCGACGAGGGCGCGCATACCGTCAGTCCGGAGAGCTTCGACATCACCAGTGGCGTTCACGCGTACGGAGGCGGATCGTTCGCTGTCGCCGAGGGCACGTTGTGGTGCGTCGGCGGAGATGGCCTCTACCGGAGCCGTCGTGACGGCGATGAACTCGAATTGGTCAGCCATGGAACCTTCGGCGCCCTGACGATCGGCGACGGCGAGTTGCTGGCTGTGCGGGAGTCGGAGCAGGGTGACGAACTCGTCGCGGTGTCGCTCACCGCTGCTCCGCAGATACGGACTCTCGCCTCGTCCCGGGGATTCCTCGGCGCGCCTCGGTCGGGTCCGGGATGGTTGGCCTGGACCGCGTGGAGCGAGCGCGACATGCCCTGGGACGCGTGTGAGGTCTGGGTGGCCTCCTACTCGCCGCGTGGTGTGGTCGAGTGCCCAGTGAAACTGGCCGGCGGTCCGGATGAGTCCGCGGTGGAGCCGCGGTGGGGACCCGACGGGGCGTTGTACTTCGTGTCGGACCGCACCGGCTGGTGGAACCTCTACCGGTGGGACGGCCACCAGGTGAGGCCGGTGGCGCCGATCGCGGGTGAGTGCGCCGCGGAGCCATGGGAGCTGGGTTACGCGTCGTACGACTTCCTTGACGACGGCCGGATCGTCGTGGCGGTGCAGGAGGGGCCGCGACACCGCCTCGTTGTCATCGAGCGCGAAGGCACTGTCCGGCCGGTCGACCTCCCGTACACGTCGATCAAGCCGTACCTGGCCGTGCGAGGGACGACGGGGGCGTTGATCGGATCGTCACCGACCGCAGCCCCGCAGGTCGTGCTCGTGGACCTGGCTGACGCCGGTCGCCGGGTGGAGGTGCTTGCCAGGCCGGAGCACGCCGCACTCGACGGGGCGCGGGTATCGACGCCGACGGAGCTGCGCGTTCGAGTGGCGAGCGGTCGGGAGGTGCTTGCCCTGGTGTATCCGCCGACGGGTTCGGCGGCGGACTGGCTCGCACCGGTGATCGTTCGGGCGCATCCTGGGCCTACCGCCTCCTGCCTGCTGCGCCTGGATTGGCAGGCGCAGTTCTTCACCAGCCGTGGGTTCGCCGTCGTTGATGTCGACTACCTGGGCAGCACCGGGTACGGCCGAGCATTCCGGGAAGCGCTGTACGGCCGGTGGGGCCTGGACGACGTCGATGACTGTGCGGCGGTGGCGGAACACCTGCTGTCGGCCGGGCGGGCGGTGCCGGGGCAGGTGTTCATCCGGGGTGCCAGCGCCGGCGGATACACTGCGTTGCACGCGGTGGCGCAGGACGGCCCGTTCGCCGCCGCTACCGCCGTGTCGGCGATCGTGGATCCTGACCGGTGGGCGGAGACCGTACCCCGGTTCCAGCGGGCACACGCGATGCGGCTGCGAGGTGGTGCGGGCCGGATCCGTGCCGCCGCTGTCCAACGACCCGTGCTGCTCATTCATGGCACCGCCGATGAGGTGGCCGTGGTCGACGATGTGCGCGAACTCGCTCACGAGTTGGGCTCTCTGGGCATGTCGTCCGAGGTGTTGCTTCTTCCTGACGTCGGTCACTATGTGGCGACGTCCCGTCGAGCCGGCGCGGCGCTGGAGGCGGAGCTGGCTCACTACCGCTCGGTGATGGCGGACGCGGCCAACGGCCACGGGGGCTACACGGCCGCCAGCGGTAGTCGGTGACGCACGTACTCGCCGAACTCGCGGACCTCCGGCTCACACCGGTAGGGATCAAGGTCGGCCTGTACCTCGACGATGCGCTGTAGGCAGCGGTGGGAGGTGGTTCGTGCGGCGTGGTCCACTGCCTGGCGTGCGGTGGCGCAGGCTTCGTCGATGCGGCCGACCGCAGCCAGCGATGAGGCCAGGAGCGCGGTGTCGAGGGCGAGTCGCCGAACGTGGGTGGGACTCAGCGCGGTGAGGGCGTCGCCCAGGTGCCGCTGGGTCTGCTGCGGTCGGCCCAGGTCGTGGAAGCAGTGGGCGATCTCGTCGGCGAGGTACGCCGCGTCGAAGTACCGGATCCACGGCGGCTCGTCCTCGGGCTTGCTGCGGGCCAGTTGCCTCTCCGCGATGTCGAGGTGGCTCAGGCAGTCGCTCTCGAGTCCAAGGCGGGCGTGCGTGCGCGCCACCACCGCGTGTAGCGCGGCTGCCACAGCGGGCGTCGCCTGGGTCTCGCCTCCTCTCACCGCCGTCAGCGCCATGCGCCGCGCCGGCTCGGGGTGCCCGCAGTGCAGCGCGAGGTGGCCGATGTTCACGGCGAGTAGATAGCTGCCGTACAGGCGGTCGTCGGCGGCTTCCGTCAGGCGTAGAGCGCGTAGGTAGCGGCGCTGGGCGAGGCCATGGGCGCCGGTGTCGACCGCCTGGTACCCGCAGAGCTCGAAGAATCCCGCCGCCAGCGTGTAGAGATGGCGGCCAACAGCCTCGGAGGTGGGAGTATTCGCCAGCAGCCGGTTCAGTTCACCTTCGACGTACCGCTGCACCTGGGCGTGGACTCGTCCGGCACCGTGGGTGTGGTCCAACTGCCGGAACATCGCCAGAGCGGTCTCCGCTGATTGAAGATCCTCTTCGTCAACCTGGTCAGGCGAGCCGGATCGTCCGGCTGCGGACAGCCGGGGTCCCGCCGGAGCGTTCAGCCAGTCCAGGGCGGCGCGATCGAGGACACCGGGTTGGAACGGAACCCGAGCGACCATCTCGGCCAGCCCCGACGGCTCCACAGGGCGATCGGACAGCAGGCCGCTGAGGCCGCCGCAACCGGTTGCTGAGGAAGCGGTCTGCCTGCCTTCGCTGGTCCGGTTCTTGTCGAGCAGCGGTAGCAGGCGCATCAGGGAGCCGCCGGTCGCCAGCGCCTTGTCGCAGGCCTCGACGAACTCCCGGGAGGGGAACCGGTCGGCCGTCTCCACTCGACGCACGAGATCGGCACTGAAACGGATCATGGCGCCCAGCCGTGCCTGCGAGAGATTGGCGCGTTCGCGCAGCCGGCGCAGTTCGGCGCCGAAGAAGTGGCGCTCGGACAGGGATGGCTGGAGCATCCGCGGAGTTTGACCCATAGCACCGCCTCCTCGGGTTGTTCGCACCACCATGGCGATGAGCAGCGTGGATATCGTGCACATAGGGTCACCCAGTGTTCAGCGCGACGCAACCATGAACACCGAGATGCGTAGGTGCGGGAGAGGCCATCGGTGGCGCACATGCGGACAACCGCTTCGTCCGCATGGTTGGCATTTACTCCACCGACTCGACAGGTGAGTGTGGAGACGGGGCGCCGGCTACTCGTCAGATCCGCTCCTGTCCTGGACCAGCGCGGGAGGTTGCAGTGGAGCAGAAGACCGTTCCACCCGCCGTGATCGTGATACACGCCGGGCGCCCTCGGCCATGCCCACCCCGTGCGAGCGATCATGCCCATGGGCGTCCCCGCATTTGGCTGGGATTTCGCCGCGCGACAGCCGGAGGCCGGCATATCGACTCCAGACTTCTATGCGACCTGGCGAGTCCAGCGGCTTGACGCTGTGTTGAGCCGAGAAGAGCGGAACGACGGGCCATCCGATCGGGAGGCCGTGATGGAAAGGGAGAGCACCCGAATGAGTGTCGACACGGCGAGTGGCGAGGATCTCCATGCCGCAATGGTCGATCAGCTCGTCGCTGATCACGCGGAGAAGGGGCTGGTCATGCGGCCCGAGGTGGAGGCGGCGCTACGGTCCGTGCCACGTCATCTCTTCACACCGGATGTCGCGCTGAAGGAGGCGTACCGGGCCGACCAGGCCGTGGTGACGAAGCGGATCGGCGATGAGGCGGTCAGCTCGGTGTCGGCGCCGTGGCTCATCGCGGAGATGCTCGGTCAGGCCGCAGACGCCATCGACGGCGGGTTGGCCGGCCGGCACGTCCTGGAGATCGGTTCCGGCGGATACAACGCCGCGCTGCTTCGCGAGCTGGTCGGCCCGTCGGGCTCGGTCACGACCGTTGACATCGATCGCGAGGTCACCGACCGGGCCACCGCCTGCCTCACCGTGGCGGGTTACGACGACGTGGTCGTGGTGTGCGCGGACGCCGAGCAACCGGTCAACCCGGGCCGCACATACGACTTGATCATCGTCACGGTCGGCGCCTGGGACATCTCACCGGCCTGGACCGCGCAGCTCGCCGAGAACGGAACGCTGGTCGTACCGCTGCGGACGTTCGGGCTGACCCGCTCGTGGGCGATGCGCCGGACGGGCGACCGGCTGGTCAGCCACAGCCAGCGGTTGTGCGGGTTCGTGTCGATGCAGGGCGCCGGGGCACATCAGGTGCGGTACGTCGACATCGCTGACGGAGTCCACCTGCGGCTGGACGAGGACCAGCAGGTCAATCGCCACGCCCTCGGTGAGCTGTTGGCGCAGGCACCCGCTCGGGCATGGGCCGGGGTGAGCCTGCCCCCTCGCACCGTCCTGGCTGACCTCGACCTCTGGCTGGCGGCCCGCATCACCGATGCGGGACAGCAGTTCGTTGTTCTCACGGCCCAGCAGGAGGCCGTCGATGCGGGCGTCGTCGCCTCGGCGTGGCGCTTCGGCACACCGGCCGCCCTCGACAACGGCGCGTTCTGCTACCGCTCGACGCTGCGCTGGAACGACGACGACATGTTCGACCTGAGCGCCTGTGCACACGGACCCGACGCCGCGGCGGCGGCCGGTCGGATGGTCGGACAGATGCGCGCGTGGCTGTATGCGGGCAGCCCCTCGCCGGTGCTGCACGTCCTGCCCGCTGGTACTCCCGACGGCGACCTGCCGGCCGGGACGGTGCTGGACAAGCGGCACAGCCGCTTCGTCCTCACCTTCACCCCCGCATAGAAAGGAACGCACGTGAACGAAACCGACGCCTCGGAGTTCGCCCTGGACGTCAGCCTGGTCGACGCCGGCCCCACCGCAGGCGGCTACGCCACCGCCACCGACGACGGGTGCGGCTCCGGCAACACCGGCTCCAACGCCTGCACCACGAAGTGCGACGGCGGCAACTGACCCATCCGTTCCTCTCACGATCGGGCCCGACGTCGAGCGCGTCGGGCCCGTCGACTCGGTGGTGCATCATGGTTCCCGCAGATGGTGCGGCGCTGATCAGAATCGCCGCCTACCCCAAGGGCCTCGTTCTGCCTCCCTGGCCCGACACTGCCCACGGTCATCCGGATCAGTGGCGCGAGTGGCTGGACAAGACGTGGACGCTGCCCGGGTTCGCGGCAGCCGTTACCGGCGCGGCGCCGCAGCTGGCCAACCAGATCCAACGCACGCTGAGCGGGGAACCGACGCCTCAGCAGCGACTGCGGCGCCTGGTGCAGTCAACGGTCCGATACCTGCTGCGCTGGACCACCCGTGCGACCCCGTTCGGCATGTTCGCCGGCGTCGCCCCGGTCCAGTTCGGCACTCGCGCAGCGGTCCGCCTGGGCGAGGCTCATCGCGCGGTCTCCCGCCCCGACGGCCAGTTCATCGCCGAGCACACCGCGCGGGCCGAACACGACCTGGCCACCCTGCGCACCGTCCCCGTCGTGACTAACTCCTTGGGATACCGGCGCGGCGACAGGTGGGTGCTGCCCTGTGCCCACGCCAGCGACGATCGGCGGTGGGACGTCGAGGTCCGCCTGACCGGTCCGATCCGGGCGGCGATCCAGGCGGCGCGGTCCCCGGTCAGGTTCGCCGACCTCGCCGCGACGGTCGCCGGACCCGCCAGCATCGCCGACGCCGAGCGGCTGCTGGCCGAACTGGTCCACACCAGGGTGCTGCTGTCGGCCCTCCGCCCACCCATGACCGCCACCGACCCGGCCTCCCACGTCGCCCGCCACTACGCCATCCCGGAACCGGGCAACCGGACCGCCGTCGATCTCCGCGCCGACATCGCGGTGGCCCTGCCCCCGCCGGTACTGCACGAGGCGGAGCGGGCCGCGTCCACGCTCGTGGCGGTAGCGCCGCCTCACGCCGCCGGATGGGCCGAGTACCACAACGCGTTCATCGAGCGGTGGGGTCCAGGAGCGGCTGTTCCCATCCGTGATGTGCTGAACGTGCTGGGCTTTCCAGCTGGCTACCGGGGATCCACTCGCCGCGCCCCAGCGCTGTTCACCGCCCGCGACCGGTTGCTCGGACAGCTCGCGCAGCAGGCCGCACTCCATGGCTGCGCCGAGGTGGCGCTCGACGACGCGCTGATCGACCGGCTGCGCGAGGACGACGACCGGCCGCCGATCCCGCACACCGAACTGCGGTTCACCCTCGCCGCCGACACCCCGCGCGATCTGGACCGCGGCGCGTTCACCCTGACGGTACTCAGCGGGTCCCGCCACGCCGGGGTCGCCGCAGCCCGGTTCCTGCATCTGCTCACCCCCGCCGAACTTGCCGGATTCCAGCAGGTCTACCGGCATCTGCCGACCGCCCTGCCCGGCGCGTCCCCGCTGCAGCTGTCCGGACCGCCGCTGGACGCCCGCCTCACCGCAGTGGCCCGGACGCCCGAGCTGCTGCCAGTACTTCCTCTCGGCGACTTCCACCCGGCACCGCCGTGCACGGTCGAGGATCTGGCGGTGACCGGCGACGGACGCGGGTTGTGGCTGGTATCGCTGGCCACGGGTCAGCCCGTCGAACCGCTGCTGTTCAACAGCGTGCTGCTGCCCACGCTGCAGCAGCCGCTGATGCGGTTCCTGACCGAGATCTGGACCGCATGGACGGCACCGTGCAGCCGGTTCGACTGGGGACACGCCAGCGGCCTGCCGTTCCTACCCCGCCTACGGCGTGGACGCGCCATCGTGCACCCCGCTCGCTGGATCATCGACCACACCGCGCTTCCCGCTCAGGGCACCGCTTGGCCGCAGTGGCGTGACGCCTGGCAGCGACACCGCCACCAGCGGCACCTCCCGCAGCAGGTCCTGGTCGGCGACGACGACATCCGCCTACGCCTTGACCTGGACAACCACGTCCACCTGACAGTCCTACGCGACCACCTCGACCGGCATCCCCGCACCGTGATCACCGAGGCTCCAGGACCAGCGGGCTGGATCGACGACCGCCCCGCCGAACTCCTGCTCACCCTCACCCATCCCGCGCCGGCCACCCGAGCAGCCCGACCAGCCCGAACCGTCACCACTGTTCAGAACTGGCCTGGGCAGTCAGGGTGGCTGGAGGCACACCTGCACGGTCGGCTCGACGACATCCTGGCCGACCTCGCCGGCCGCTCCGCCGACCACCTACCGGCCGGCTGGTGGTTCCTGCGATATCCCCGCCCCGAGCCGCACCTGCGGCTACGCATCCCGCTTCCGGGCACCAACGGGTTCGCCGACATCGCCCGCCATCTCGCCGGCTGGGTGCAGCACCTGCACGATGTCGCCGTCATACACGACTACAGCCTGCACCCGTACCGCCCGGAAACCCGCCACGGCGCCGCGGCGACCCTCGCCGCCGCCGAGAGGGTGTTCGCCGCCGACTCCCGTGTCGCCCTGCACAGACTCACCGGCGACCGACAAGCCACCACCGCCGCCGGGATGATCGCCATCGCCGACGGCTTCACCGGCGACGGGCCGCGCTGGCTCGCCACCCACGTCCCCCACCGGACCGGTCCCCGCCTCGACCTCGCTCAGCTCGAACACGCCCGGCGCCGGGTGCACGACGAGCGACTCGCGGCAGCGCTGGCCGCCTACCGGTCGTTGGTCGTCGATGATGGGCTCGACCCCGACGAGGTGCTGGGCGACCTGCTGCACCTGCACCACGCCCGCATGATCGGCGTCGACCTCGCCTCCGAACGGCACTGCCTGCGGCTGGCCCGAACCATCGCCCGCACCACCCTCGCCGGCCGTAAGCCGTGACCGCGGGACAGTCCCTCGCCGACGGCGCGGCCGGCATCGCCCTGCTGCATCTGGAGACCGGCAACCGGCCCGCAGCATACGAGGCACTGCGCCACGCCACCGCCGGTGGCGTGAGCACCGCCGACGGGGCCAGCCTCTTCTACGGCGCTCCCGCACTCGCATTCGTCCTCGCCACCACCGATCACCCGGGGCTCGCCCAGGCACGAGCGGCCACCGCCGACGGCACCGCCACGGTGACCCGCCGACGGCTCGACGCCGCCCACCGCCGCATCGACCGACACCAGCAGCCGCACTACGCCGAGTACGACCTCATCCGCGGGCTGACCGGGCTCGGCGTCGTCCTGCGCCGACTCGGGGATCACGACCTGCTCCGCCAGGTCCTGGACTACCTCGTCCGGCTCACCGAACCGCGAGGCGAACTGCCCGGCTGGTGGTGCTGGAACGGGCCCGAACGCCGCCAGCCACCGCCCGTCGGCGGTCACGCGAACTTCGGCATGGCCCACGGAATCACCGGCCCACTGGCGCTGCTCGCCCTCACCCTCCACGACGGCATCACCGTCGCCGGACACACCACGGCGATCAACCGCATCAGCCGATGGCTGGACACCTGGCAGCAGCACACCGACGGCACGATCTGGTGGCCGCAAACCATCACTATCACCGATCTGCGCCGCGCAACACCGGCCCAGCGAACCCCGCTGCGGCCGTCCTGGTGCTACGGCACCCCCGGCATCTCCCGGGCCCAGCAACTCGCCGCACACGCCCTGCACGACACCACCCGCCAGCACCTCGCCGAGACCGCGTTCATCAGCTGCGTCACCGACCCCGGACAGATTCGGCGGCTCACCGGCCGAGGCCTGTGCCACGGCACCGCCGGACTGTTGGCCACCGCCCGCCGCGTCGCTTCCGACGCCCTCACCCCAATGCCCCTCGACCTCGTCGACGATCTCCACCGGCAGGCAGCCCTCACCACCAACGAGCCCGAGGGGCTTCTCGATGGCAAGGCGGGAGCCGACCTCGTCACCGCCGCCGCCACCGCCTGGGACGCCTGTCTCCTCCTCTCCTGAGAAAGAGCCGCCGTGGATGACATCCCCTGGCACCAGGTCAATATCACCTACCCTGGGCAGACCGCCCGGGAGCGCGAGCAACACGCGGTCGTCCACCTCAGCCGAGTGCTTCCCGCCGCCGAGACCGCCGGCCTGATCACGTCCTGGTGGTTCATCCGCAAAGGCGCCTGGCGCATCCGCTACCTCCCCACAAAGCGTTCAGACAGCGGAGACCAGGCCCGTCGGCTACTCACCGAAGGGGTCACCTGGACCGGCGACATCTACGAAGCCGAGACCCACGCGTTTGGTGGCCACGACGCCATGACCATCGCGCACACGCTGTTCCACCTCGACAGCCGCCACCTTCTTGCCTACCTCCACCAGCACCCCACCACCCGGCGCGAGCACTCCCTCATCTTGTGCACTGCCCTGATGCGCGCAGCAGCACTGGACCTCAACGAGCAAGGCGACGTATGGGCACAGGTCGTCGAGCACCGCGCAGCACACCTCAACCAGGCACCCAGAACCGATGCCCGCAGGTGGGAGAGGTTCACCGGAGACGTTTGGAGCCTGCTGCTCGGCGCACCTCGCACCACCAGCGACTGGCACACCGCATTCGCGAACGCCGGCGCAGCCCTACACCGCCAACGGGAAAACGGCACACTCACCCGTGGCCTCCGGGCAGTAATCGCATTGCACGTGATCTTCCACTGGAACAGGCTCGGACTACCCGCCACCACCCAGGCCACCCTCGCCCGGGCGGCCCAGGAAGCAATCTTCGGCCTGCCCAATCCGCACCTGCCAGACCCCGGGTAGACGCACCAGGAACGAGTGGAGGAAGGTGCCATGCCCGAGAAGGTGATCACCACCAAGGTTCTTTGCTATGTCGTGCGGGAAGGGCACTTGCTCGTCTTCCGGCATACCGACTTCCGCTACGAGGAGGTGGGCATCCAGGTTCCGGGCGGCAGCGTCCGCCCGGGTGAGGATCCGGCGGACGCGGCGCTACGGGAGGCCCGCGAAGAGACCGGACTGACGGGGTTCAGCGTCGTGCGCATGCTGGGGGAGGTCGAGTACGACATCAGCCCGCTCCGCTTCGAGATCCAGCGTCGGCACGTCTTCGAGTTGACGTTGCACGGGGCGACGCCCGAGCGGTGGGCGAGCCAGGAAGACCACGACGGCGAGCGGGAGCCGACCCGCTTCGAGTGCTTTTGGATACCGTTACGGGCCGCGCACGTCCTGCAGTCCGGCCAAGGTGCCCTCGTGGGCCGGTTGTTCGACTGACCCAGGAATCCCAAACAGTGGTAACAAGGGAAACAATGCGGGAAGACGAACTGCGGAACTTGATCCGGCGCAGCCCGTGGCTGATTCGGGCACTGGGCGTCGTCCGGGACTCCGGCCCGCCGGACGCCTGGATCGGCGCGGGTGCCATCCGCGACCTGGTCTGGAGCGAGCGGTACGGCGACGGCTTCGACCCCTCGCTGGTGCGGGACGTCGATGTCGTCTTCCTCGACCCAGCGCACCTGAGCCGCGACAACGACGACCGGGCCACCGAGCGGCTGGTGGCGGCTTGGCCGGAGCCGCCGTGGGAGGCGAAGAACCAGGCCGCCGTGCACACCTGGTACCCGGCCAAGTTCGGCGGCGGCCCGGTGGCCGCGTTGCGCACCATCGCTGACGCGGTCGCTACCTGGCCCGAGTACGCCACCGCCGTGGCGGTACGCCTCGACGCGTACGACCAGATCGCGGTGTGTGCACCGCACGGCCTCGACGACCTGCTGGACGGGGTGTGGCGGCGCAACCCGAGCAGGGTCAGCCCGGGGATCTCCCGGCAGCGACTCGCCCGCCATCGCCCCGCCGAACGCTGGCCCGGCGTCCGCGTCGTGACCTGAGCCGGCGTTCGAAGCCCGTGAAGGGTTGCCGCCAAGACCTGCGGTCCCTGGGCCTGGAGCAGCGGCTACGGCGACCACGCCGCCGACTATCTCCACCAGGCGATGGACGCCATACAGAACAACTGGTACGGCACCGGCCTGGAGCGGGTCAGGGCTGTCCGGCCCGTACTCGGCGACAGCAGGCAGCTCGACGAACGGATCGCCGCCCTCGCCGCCAGCCGAGCCGCCCTACCCGGCAGCTAGGCCGCTGACTCGAGGTACGCCCAGCCAGTCGGCCCAGGTTCCGTACTCCCGGGACTCGTCGACGATCGACTCACCCACGTCGGAGAACACGCTCGCGATCACCCAGCGATTGTGTCCCTATCACCGAACGTGATCAACACTGATGTGCGCCGCCCTGTCGCCGCAGTCGTGGCTGACCAACCGCGCGACTGCTCGCATCGCGGCGGCGCCTGTCCTGCCGTGTCTGGTGGCCCGGTAGAGAGCCCGGTAGGTTCGGCTGTCGAGCGCCTTTACTGTCGTCGATTGGGGATGCCGGCTACGTGTCGCACATCGAGAAGATCAGCGGTGAACTTCGCGGGTTGATGGCCGGGGTCGAGCGCGCGCAGGGGTTGGCGGCCGCGGCTGACAGGCAGGCGCAGGAGGTGGCGTTGCGGGCGGCGGGCGCTGGCTTCGCGGCGGTGGCGGCGGGCGCGGCGCGGGTGCGGCACGCGATCACGGGTATCCAGGGTGGTCTGGGTGGGCTCGGCGGTTCGCTCGGTGAGGCGGTGAAGGCCACCGCGGCGGTGCCTCAGGAGGCCACCCCGCAGGAGACGATCGCCGGGCTGGCACCGGTGCAGAGCGCCGTGGACAAGGCTCGTGAGGCGGCTGCCGGGGTCATCACCGCAGTCGGTGAGGCGCAGCAACTCGTCGCCAGGATCCTGCAGGGTGGGCAGCCCGGGCCGCTGCTGCAGGCCCTGGACAGCATTAAGCAGGTCCTGGTGACGGTCGTCGCGGGCACCGCCGGCACCCGGCAGTCCATCGAAGCGGCGATCGCCGAGGCGCGGCAGTTGGGATCGTCGGGAAACTGATGGGGGCTGGCGGTCATCCACCGGCCAGCCCCGCCCCTGACA
>NZ_SMKN01000130.1 GCF_004348675.1 Micromonospora sp. KC606
GGGATTGATCATGCGGCCTTCACCGCCGTCAACTCCGACGCCCGGAAGATCTCTACGGCGTGGCCTCCATGACCGCCCAACGCGCACTACGCGAACTCCAACACCGGCGCATCACCTACAGCGTCGCCGGCAAAGGCACCTTCGTGCACCCCGACGCCTTCGACCTCCTCCGCGGCGGCGTCCTCCGCGAACCCATCGACGACCCCGACCTCCGCCGCCGAGTCGCCGCCTACCTCGCCGACCAGCAAGCCATCACCATTAGCTATCACCACGCCCGCACCGCTGACGAGAAGAACGCCGCCCTGCACGAGCTGTTGCGCCACGCCGACACCAACAACGACCTGATCGACGAAGTGATCAAATACCAGGCCGACCGAGGCAACTTCGCCCAGCAGCCCGAACACCTCCAACGGGCCAGCGACGGCGACCAGCCCTCGCCGCCCGCCAAGCGTCCCCGCAGCAGCCGCGACCGCGCACCGAAGCAGTAAGCCAGCCGAACCAAGGCCCTCGACCAAGATCCGACTGGCTCAAAACTGCTCTACAGGATCAAGACGGCCCGGCCACGCCGGGCCGCGCGCACGCGCTACAGCCTCCGGCCCCGCGCGCACGCCCCACAATCATCGAGCCGCCAACCGAGAGCACGGCTGCACCGCCGGCCGAGGCCGTGACGATCCCTTCACCCACCATCCTCCGCGAGTGGTTCCGGGAATCGACGCCGCACCGCTACGCGGCACGCCACCAGCATCCCGTCTCCCTCGCCTCGGGAACCTGATCGGCGAGCAGCCTATCGAAGTATCTAGACACATTTCAGGTGCCTGACGGCAACCGTGACGGCAACCCGGGCAGCCAGTGGCACACTTGCAAAACCGGTCGTTACTCTCCGTCATGCGACGGCAGCTTCACAACCAAAATCCTCACCGCTCAAGATGACCACAGCCCGAGGCTCGCCTCGCGATCGGGAATACCCGAATAGACGATGGCGACCACGTCGTCCAGATGGCCGGAGATGAGACTAATCCCGCGACTGACGAAGACGATTTGCCCATCGTCCATCAGCCAACTCTCGGAGAGTCCGGGAATGCCAGGAAAGGGCAACATCGCCGAGAAGTCGAGCGAGGAAACCTCGGGCCCTCTAAGCTTCCGTATTTCGTTGGCTACGCTTCGGACCTCGTTCTCGAGCGCCAACGACTCGATCCAGCCCTCCACCGACGCGTAAAGAGGAATGAATTCGATGTCTCCTATACCAAAAGCACCATCAGGCCCAAGCAGGAAGTCGTAGGAGACAGAGAACCGAGCAGGGCCCGCCTCGATGTATCCGCCGTCCGACCAACGACCGACGAGCAAATCAGGGCCAAGGTATTTTGGCCCGCCGTTATACAAAACCGACGGCGGCAGATACAGATCGCCCCAGCGGCGCTCGTAATCGATAGCCTGCTGAACGAGGGCCCGGTCGAGCCCTTGCTTGATCCACTGCTCCGCAAATCGCTGTGCCCGATTACTAGGCTTTCGCTGTCCGTGCGCCCGCACGAATGAGAGGGCACGCCGCGATAAAACACCTGCTGGCAAATCCATCACGACGCACCCCTTCACTTTCCGACGAACGGAGCCTACCTCATCATCACCACGTTCCGAACAACCGGTTGATCATAGGTTGACAGTAGTCCTTACAGGGATCTACAAGCTCTCCTGAGTTCACCTTCAGCGTTCGGAACGTTCCCCCGAATATCTCGTCTCCAGCCTTCTGGGCCTCGTTGAGCGCACAAACCTCGGAGCAGCCAGTATGGCGCCCACGCAGCACATCATCCAAAACCGAACCCGACTCGATATCCACACCCCCAGGGGTGGTTCGGCCGTAATAGCGGTTGCCATTGGGCGAGGTGTATTCGGTGACAAATCGCGGCGCATTCGCCCCAAGGTTCGCCTGCCGATAATCCTCTAAGGTGGAGCCTGCTGGCGCCGGTCCGGGCTCGGGACCGCAGTTGTGTACGAGGACCGGGGTGTTGCCGGCGATCACATAGTACGTGTGGATGTTGGCGACGGTGAGGTTGTGGACCCTGGCTTGCAGGACGGTCCACCGGTCGATCGCGGTGATCTGCACGAGCGTGCCGGCACTGGTACGCAGCCACTGACCCGACCGCAGGTCCGTGGCGTGGACCCACTCGCCCAGCTCCGGCACCCAGAACGGGTGGGCCTCGGTCGCGACGACCTGCGCCGTCGCCGACCCCTCGGCACCGTCGGTGTCGACGGTGACCCTGACCAGGTTCTTGGCGCCCTGGCTCTGGACCGCCGCGGTGACCGTCTCCACCTCGACCCGACCCGTCGCCGGATCGGTCACCCTGACCTTGTCACCCGGCCTGACCTTCTCGATCGCCTTGCGCGACCCGTCGGCCATCAAGACCTTGGTGCCGGGCACGAAGCTGCTCGGCCTGGTGCAGGAGTCACCCGCACCACCACTGGAACCACCACTACTACGCGCCGACCCACCCGACGAGCCACCCGACTTCGAGCCGCCGCCGGAAGAGGGCTTCTTCTTCCCACCAGCACCGGCCGCTGCCGACGACGACGCCTTCGGGTTCGACTTCGCCTGCGCCTGCTTCTGCACCGGGTTACCGGTCTTCTTCGCCGACTGCGCCGCCGCGTTACTCGTCGTGTTGACCTTGTCGACCGGCTTCTTCGCCGCCGCCTGCGCAGCCTTCTTCGCCCGCTCGATCGCCAACTTCTTCGCGTTCAACGCCGCCTGCTCAGCAGCCCGCGCCGCGGCCAGCACCACCTCAGCGGCCCGCTTCGCCGCCCGCCACGCCTGGATGGCCGCGATCGTCCGGTCGATCGCGCGGTACACCGCCCGGGCCTTCAAGATCTTGCCGATCGGAATCGCACTGGCGATCAGGCTGCCGCACGCCCACAAGTCACCGCCAAAGCAGCCCAGGGCGTCGTTGATGCCGATGAACTCCTTGAGGAGGTACCAGGCCGAGTCGAGGATGACCGACATCAGCGACCGACCCATGTTGGCCTGCGCCTGCGCCACCTGCGCCGCCGACAGACCCGCCCCGGCCAACGCCGCGGCCATCTCCGACGCCGTCAGCGCCACCGACAGGCCGGTCGGGTCCGAGTGCGTCACCGGGTTGTTGTGCGCGTACGCGTACCCGTTGTTCTGCTGCGGGTCGGTCAGGTCCAGCACCGGGTCAGCCGAAAGGAACCGGCCCACCGACGGGTCGTACAGGCGCGCCCCGAGCGGCACGAAGCCGGAGGCGTCGTCCCGGGTCGCGCCAAGGAAACCGGCGTTGGTCTGCATGTTCGCGCCCAGGTCGGCCGCGCCGCGCTGGTTGCCGAACGGGTCCTGCTTACGGATCCGCACCGGCATCCCGGCGGACAGCCCCACCTCCGCGTACGGGCTGCCCTGGTGGTCACCGGCGACCGCGACCAGGCCGGGGTGGTTACCGGCGGTGGAGTGCCGGACCACCGCGCCACCCGGGGTGGGGTACGTGCGCTGGGCGCTGACCAGCGCGCCACCCCTGGCGACGGTGACCTGCGACTCGCCCAGGTGCAGGGTGGCCTGTCGGCCCTGGACGGTGAGCAGGCGACTGCCACCCGGCCCGTAGATGTGCCGGGTCTCCGACTGCGCCTCCCAACGCTGGGCGGTGGAGTTGCCGTCACAGGTGGCGAGGACGACCGGGGTCATGTCGACCGTGGCGCCGTTCCGCACCGCCAGGCAGAGCCCGGTGGCGGCGTGGGTGAGCTGCCCGGTCGAGGAACGCGTCAGGTGCTGGGCCGCCGAGCGGTCGCACTCCTGCAGGCGCAGCGGCGAGCCGGCGCTGCCGGCCTCCGGTTGCAGGCACCAGCCGTCCGGGCCGGTGAGGGTGCCCAGGTTCGGGTTCTTCTGCTGCTCCCCGGGGACCGGGGTGAACGTCCACTTCTGGGCCGTCGTGCCGTTGCACGGGTAGAGCTGGACCGGCTGGTCGGCCTTGGCGAGGCCCTGGTCGAGGTCGAGGCACTTGTCACCGGGGCCGACGTACGCGGTGCGGCCCTTGCTGCCCTGGCCGGTGATCCGCTCGACCTTGCCGTCGTAGGTCCAGGTCAGCTCCTGCTGGTCACCGTTGTGCGAGGTGACCGACCTGGTCTCGCCGGTCAGCTCGTACAGGCGCGTCACCTCGGAGGTGATCTCCACCTTCTCCGGGGTCGTCCACTCCCGGGTCACCTTGCTCAGGGTGCGGGGCTGGCTGCCGGTGTACTCGTAGCCGGTGGTGATGGCGCCCTCGGCCCGCTTGCCGGTCAGGTCGTACTCCACCAGCTTCTTCCGGTTGCCGAGCAGGTCGTATTCGTACTCCTGCCAGTAGCCGGTGCCGTCGTTGCCGGCCGACACCGCCGGCGCGCCGAGTGGACCGGTGGCGCAGGCGCCCTGGTCCGACGACGTCCACGCCGTGCTGAGCTGGCCGACGGCGTCGTAGCGGAAGCACTGCCGCTCGGCGATGCTGGCCGCCCGCTCCCGGATCGCGGTGACGTTGCCCGCGTCGTCGTACGCGTACTCCCGATTCGACACCAGGGTGCTGCCCGCGAACCGGCCGCCGGTTGCGTCCTTCTGCTCCCGGTGCACCTGCTGCCCGGTGAGCGCTCCGCTGGCGTCGTCGTACGAGGCGGTGGTCCACACCCGGTACGGCTGCGCGCCCAGGGTGGAGCGCAACACCTGCCCGTACGGCGAGTAGACCGTCTCCGCGCCGTACCAGTCCTTGCCGGACACCGACAGAGGCAGCCCGTCGGCGGTGTAGCGGACCAGGATCTTCTCGGCGGGGAGGTTCCCGACGGCGGGCAGGGTCGACGACTCGGGCAGGCCGGTGTCGGTGAACGAGTACTCGTAGCGGTAGGACGAGCGCAGGCCCCAGGTGTCCGCGACGGACTGCGGCAGGGTGAGCGTGGTCGACGTCGGCTGGTAGTCGTCGGTGTAGCCGCCGATGGCCTGGGTGTACGGCAGGCCGTCGGTGTAGCGGGTGGCGGTGGCCGGCAGCCCCTTGCCGCCGGCGACGGAGTCGTAGGTGTACTGCGCCAGCAGTGGGCCGTTGCCGTCACCGAGCCGCTGCTGGGTCGGGCGGGACAGCTCGTCGTAGCCGTTCCAGACCGTGACGTCGCGGGCGTTGGTGACGGTGAGCTGCCGGTCCCGGTGGTCGTAGCCGATCCGGGTGGTACCGGTGTCCGGGTCGGTGGCGGCGGTCAGCCGGCCACGCTGGTCGTAGCTCCACGTCCAGGGGCGGTCCTTGTCCGCCGAGTGGCGCACGGCCGCCAACCGGCCGTACTTGTCGTACTCGTACGACATCGAGGTGAACGCGGTGCGGGCGGCGTCGGTGAAGGTGTCCACCCGGCTGGTGCGGCCCAGTGCGTCGCTGAACATCCGGTACGACGGCGAACCGGCCGGGTTGAACACCGTGGAGTGGTCGGTGCCGTAGGTGTAGGTGGTGGCCCGCTCGGGCCTCTCCTGGTCACGCAGGATGGGCAGTTCCTGGACCACCCGGCCCAGGCCGTCGTAGCGGTAGCGGGTGATGTTGGGTACGGCGGTGCGGGCCAGCGGCACGAACAACTCACCGCGCGGGCCGCCCTCGGCGAGGTAGGCGTTGTAGGTCTCCCACACCTCGCCGGAGCTGTTGTAGAACCGGTCGGTGACCAGGCGGCCGCCGCCGGTGGCCTGTTCCTGGGTCTGCCGTTCCCGACCCAGGCCGTCGTAGATGGTGACCGAGGTCTGCACCCGGTCCTCGTGACCACGGCTGAAGGTGGTCACGTACGGCGGTTTGCCCTCGGGGGTGGCGTACTGGGCGCGGAAGTCCGGCACGGCGGTGCCCGACGGGGTGCGGCCCGGCCCCCATGCCTCCACCAGGCGGCCCAGCGCGTCGTACCGCGCCTCGCTGACCCGACCGTTGGGGTCGATGGTCTTGAGGGTGACGGCCCGGCCCGGGTCCAGTTCCTGGACCTGCTCGTGCCTCAGCGAGTTCCGCTCCTTGACGATGAATGCCTGACCGGTGGCGGGAACGTAGTCGATGTAAGAGGTCTTGCCGTCCGGGTCGGTGCGGGAGGTGACGCGACCGATGTCGTCGATGGTGGTGGTGCCGTCGGACTGGAAGCCCGAGCCGTCGGCCTTCAGTGACCAGGTCTCGCGGACCCGGCCCTTCGTGTCGGTGGTGAGGGCGGCGCCGTACGGCTCCTTGTCGTAGGCGACGCGGCCGGCGGAGCTGAGCGTCCTCAGGTCGTCGAAGGTGGCCGCCGCGCAGGTCGTCGGGCTGGTCCGAACCTGCTTGGTCAGGCCGATGAGGTGCTTGTCGGTGCGGTGCAGGTACTCGATGAGGGTGCAGGACTCGTCGTTGTTGCGGGCGGTGTCGCCGAGGGACTCGATCCTGGTGGGCAGGCCGTGGGTGTTCTCGTACTCGGTGGCCGTCCTGACCTCGCGGTCACCGTCGGATAAGCGGCTGTACGCCGCCTGGGTAGGCTCGGTCACCCGCCAGGCGCGCAGCGGGCTGAGGCCGGTCCCCCGCGCTCGGGTGGCGAGCAGGTGCGCGGCCGGGTAGGTGACGCTGCGCGTTAGCCAGTTCGCCCTGAGGTAGGCCGCGTCGGCGCCGGGCTTGGCCTCGGCGTACGTCAACTCCTCGGCGATCCGGCCGGCGAAGGGTTCCTCGTCCTGGGCGATCACCTTGCCGGTGATGTCCTTGACCGCCACGGTGTCGCCCAGCCCGCGGAAGTACCGGGTGACCGACATCGTCTGCCGGCTGCCGGTCGCGGCGTCGTCGTCTCCGGTCAGGACGGTGACCTGGTCGAAGCCGGCGAACTGGGAGTAGGTGCGGGTCGACTTCTTGGTGAACTCCTGCTCGGCGAGCTTCCAGCCGGCGGTGCCGTACTCGTACCGGGTGAGGGTGCTGGCGGGGCCGTCCACGGCGGGCAGTTCCTGGACCGACTCCACGACGTACTTGTGGAACCAGTCGATCGCCTCCTTGGCCGGGTCGGGGTGCCAGAAGGCCGGGTAGCAGAGCCGGGTGTTGGCCTTGAGGGCAGCGACGTCCTTCGGGTCGGTCGGCAGGTCGGCGCCGGTGGCGCACCCGCCCGTGGGCTCCTTGTAGGTCACGACGGTCTCACCGCCGTACTCGTTGACAACCCGGCCGATACGCAGGCGGGAGAACCCGGGGCGGTGGTCGTTGCGGACCCGGTTCGGCATGTCGTCGACGTTGGCCACGAACCGGACCGGGTTGAGGGTGATCCGGTCGCCACCCACACCGAACCCGGACCGGGTGATCGACTCCAGCCACAGCGCGGTGTTGGGGCCGGTGCGCAGGACCGGGAAGGACTGCTTGAGCTGGTACTCGTCCACCGCCTGGAGGTCCCGGCTGTCCCGGTGCCGCTGCGCCCACGTGGTGATCTTCGTGAGCCGCTTGCGGGAGAAGAAGGACGGCGAGGCGTTCCAGCACTTCTGCTTCTCGACGCAGCGCAGGTCGGCCGGGGTGTCGTACCAGATTCGGTACCGGGCCGGGTCCTTGCTGGTGAAGTTGGCCTCGGTGCAGGTGATCGTGTGCTCGGTGAAGCAGCGCTCGGCGACGTCGAAGCTGACCCGCGCCAGCGGAGCGGCGGAGTAGACGTTGTCGCGGCGCTGCCCGTAGTCGATGCGGGTGAGGTAGCCGGCCCGGTCGTACCTCACCGGGGCCTTGAAGTTGAAGTTCCGGGCGTAGTGGTTGGTCTCGCGGGCCCACCACAGGCTCATCGCGTTGCCGTGCACGTCCTCGACGTAGTCGAGGTTCCACTTCCATGCCTGGGTGCAGACGGAGCCGGCCCAGTTGCCCTCCTTGTAGCAGGGCTCGTCCGGGTGGTTGCCGTACACCGGGACGGTGAGCACCGAGTTGGTGACCGGGGCGCCGGCGGACCAGCCGGGCAGCCGGTTGCGGCCGAAGTGGTATTTCGTGCCGTCCCGAGTGGTGACGATCCAGTGCTCGCCGTCGGCGTCGCCGTTGTCGCGGCCGTTGTCCCTCTCCAGTTGGATCAGGGAGCCGTCGCCGTTGGCGGTGGTCCAGGTCCCCTTTTCGTACACCAGCTCGGTGGTCAGGCCGCCGAGGGAGAGGGTGGCGTTGTCGGAGCCCCAGCAGAGGTCGGCGGTACGGTGCTTGGTGTTGTTCGCGCCGATGGTCGCGTCCTGCCGGCAGTTGGCGTAGCTGCGGGTGATCGACCCGGCGCTGTAGTCCCAGCCGTCACCGATCCAGGATGCCTGGTTGTTGGTTGCGGAGGTGCGCCCGTCCACCGACTGCGACGAGTAGCCCAGCGCCACCTTCGGCATCAGCCCGCCGGCCGTCTCCGGCACCTGCATCTGGTACGAGTAGGTGAACGCGCCGGAGGAGGAGCCCGCCGCCCAGGAACCCGAGGAGACCAGCGGGGTCGCGGTGAAGTCGCCGGACGCCGAGGCGCCGGTGTCCAGCACGCCGACGACCTTTCCGCCGGCCGCGTCGGCGGCGACACCGGCGGTACGCGCGCCGGCCCGCTGCTCGCGCAGCGGGCCGACCGGCAGCGTGCCGGTGACCACCCGGCGTACCGGCGCATTGGCGGCGCGGGTGACGCGGGCGGGCGCGTCGGCGGCGGCGGGCACCAGCGTCACCTCGCTGGAGACCACCTGAGCCGGGTCGGGGTCGGTCGGTTCGCCGCCGTCGGCGCAGTCCCCGCTGTCGGGGGTGTCGTAGACGCAGTCGGGCAGCAGCATGACGCCGAAGCGGTCGGCGGCCTGCGGGCCGTACAGGTCGGCGAAGGGGGTGTAGTCGACGTTGAGGGCGACCTCGGCGTCCGGGTCGGCGGTGGCCGGCGGGGTGATCTTCATGATCAGGCCCGCCACCCCGGCGTCCTGCGATGCCTCGGGAGCGGCCAGGTCGACGGTCCAGGTGCCGGCGAGGACCGTCGGGTCGCCGCCCTCCGGTACGCCGAGAGCGACCGGCAGGTCGTCGACGGGCCGGGTGTCGCCGGGTTCGACGTCGGTGAGGTCGACCGTGCCACTGTCCTGCTGCCAGGGTTGGACGGCCGTCGGCCGGTACTCGGTCACTTCGGGGACCAACTCGGTGGTCATGTCGGTCTGCGCGGCGTCGTCCTGCTCGACCCGATCGGTCGTCGGCAGCTCGGGCAGGTCGACCCGGCTCGCCTCGCGGCTCATGCCCGCGCCGGGCACCGCGAGGGCGGCGGCGGGCAGGCTCGTCACCGCCAGCGTGGTGGAGAGCGCCAGGACCAGCGCGGTGCGGGCGGGGCGACCCCACCGGCGGCCGGACTCCGTTCGGGTCCGTCGGCCGGGTGACCGTCGGGACAGCAAACCGGTAGCACGCATGCGCGTCGACTCCCACCCAGGCGCGAGAAAGGGAAAGAAGAGATGCGGACGAACCGCGACGGCACGGGCCGGCGACGGCGCGTGCGTGAGCACTCTGCGTCAGGGAAGGCTCACTCTCAACCCCGTTCCCGGTCACCGTCCACCGGTTCAGGTGATGTACGACACAGGATGATCGACGCCCTATGCCGCGAAAGCATCGAGCCGCGCAGAGGCGAGAAATCACTCTTTGTCGCGTGATTGCCTGGCAGCAAAAGCCGCGCAAGATCCAATTCGGACGTACCTCTCGGTAACTCCACTCAGGAGGTCACGGGTTCATAACGTTCGCGGGATGGACGAGACGCCCGGGTGCCGTGCGATCGTGTGCCCTCGTTCTGCCCCGCGACCCACCGGGTCGCCGGCTGGCCGCCTGCGTCGTTCCCTGTCCGCCCGGCCCCCACGGGAGTAGACCCGCCGTGACCGCGCCTCGCCTGCTCAAGCCCTTCGTGCATACACGCACCAGGCTGACCCTCACCCTGGGTGTGCTGCTGGCCGCACTCGTCGCCGCCCTGCTGCCGCTACGGCCCGGCACCGACGCGCCCCCCGCGACGGCGCCCGCGCCCGCGACGGCACCACGCGACGAGCCCACCGCGGTGGCCCACGCCGCCCACACCGGCACCGAGGTGCTGGTGGACACGGCCACCACCGCCACCTCACTGACCTGGGCGCTCCCCGACGGGAAACTGCGCACCACCATCCACGCCACCCCGCAGCGGGTCGAGGACGCCAGCGGCCGGTGGGCGAGGCTGGACCCCACCCTGACCCGCGACGGGCAGTCCACCGACGGCCTCGACGTCCGCCCGGTCAACGTCCCCATCCCGCTGCGCCTCTCCGGCGGTGGCACGGAGACCGGCGGGGCCGGCGGTGGCACGGAGACCGGCGGGGCCGGCGGTGGCACGGAGACCGGCGGGGCCGGCGGTGGCACGGAGACCGGCGGGGCCGGCGGTGGCACGGGAACCGGTGCCGCCGACACCGTCAGTGTGCTGGCCGAGGTGGACACCGAGGGGCACACCATCGCCTACACCTGGCCCGGCCCGCTGCCGGAGCCGGTGCTCGACGGCCCGCGCGCTCTCTACCCCGAGGTGCTCCCCGGAGTCGACCTGCTCGTCGTCGCCCGCGAGGCGGGCGGCTTCGGTCAACTGCTCATCGTCAAGAACCGCTCCGCCGAGACGGTCCGGGCCGTCGGCGCACTGACCTACGGCCTGCGATCCGAGACGGCGGTCTTCCGTCACGACGCGACCACCGGCGGCATCCGGGCCCTCGACCCGGCCGACGGCCGGGAGGTCGCCTCGGTCCCCTCCCCCTTCGTCTGGGACTCCGCCGGACGGGACGCCGAGAACCCGCAGGCGGCACCGCGTACCTCGGTGGCCACCCCGCAGGACGTGCTGCGGCTCTCCGGCCTCGCCGGCAGCGAGCCGGGCGCCCGGCAGGCCCCGATCCCGACCCGCCTGGACGGCGACGGCACCGGTGACGCCCGGCTGCACCTGGACGCCGCGGGCACCGGAATGCTCACCGACCCCAAGGTCACCTTCCCCGTCTTCCTCGATCCGACCCTGATCGGCGGCACCCAGGCCTGGGCGACCGTCTACTCGCAACACCCCCGCACCAACACCTGGAACGGCACCAACTTCAACTCCGGCACCTCCGACGCCCGCGTCGGCTACGAGCAGGACACCCCACTGCGGACCCGCTCCTTCTGGCGGATGCGCTACGACAAAGGCCTGAAGGGCGCGGAAGTCAGTTCCGCAACCTTCAAGGTGCTCAACAACCACTCGTGGTCCTGTGAAATCCGCGAGATGCAGCTCTGGCTCACCGGCGCGATCTCCTCCGGCACCACCTGGAACGCCCAGCCGGGCTGGCTGACGCTGCAACAGAAGAAGTCCTTCGCCCATGGCTACGGCAGCCGCTGCGCCGATGACTACGTCAGCTTCGACGTGAGGAACGCCGCCCAGAGGGGCGCCAACGACGGCCTGCCGAACCTCACCTTCGGCATGCGTGCCACCAGCGAATCCGACACCCAGACCTGGCGCAAGTTCAAGGCCACCAGCGCCGAACTGACCGTCGTCTACAACCGGCCGCCGGCCGAGCCGACCAACGGCACCACCTCGCCCGGCGGCGCCTGCGTGCCCGGCCCCGGCAACGGCGTCACCGTCGCCCGGTCCAACCTCGTGCTGTCGGCGACCGGCACCGACCCCGACGGCAACCTCAAGGCGCTGCGCTTCCGGTTCTGGAAGAACGGCACCACCGCACCGGCCGGCACCCTGGTCACCCCCACCAGCGCCGGCCGGGCCAGCCTGACCATCCCCGCGAGCACCCTGGAGGACAAGGCCGTCTACTCCTGGGACGTCCGGAGCGAGGACACCGCCGGCAAGACGTCGTCGTACTTCCCGCCGGGCGACGAGCCGTGCCGGCTCACCGTCGACGCCTCGGCGCCGCCGGCGCCGGACGTTGTCAGCGAGGTGTTCAAGGAGGCCACGGACGACGGGGCGACCTGGGCCACGGTGAAGTTCGGCCAGACCGGCGGCATCACCTTCACCGCCGCCGGCGCGACCCGGTTCACCTACTCGCTCGGCGGTGTCGGCAGCGTGCCGGTGACCGCCACCAACGGCACCGCCACCGTGCCGGACCTGAAGCCGCGGCACGCCGGCCCCAACACCCTCGAGGTGTACGCCTACGACCCGGTCGGCAACCGCAGCCTCCGTACCGACTACACCTTCTACGTGCCGCCCGCCGACCGGGCGGACGGGCCCGGCGACACCGGCGGCGACGGCATCCCCGACCTGCTCGTGGTGGACTTCACCGGCAACCTGCGCACCTACCCCGGTGACGAGGGCGGCGACCTGCACACCTCGCTCGCCGGCTCCTACTCCGCGGACGGGGCGCTCAACCCGCCGGACCACTGGCGACTGCGCGCCGGCCCGGCCGCGCTGATCACCAAGTACGCCGACACCTACCCGGGCGACGGAAACACCGACCTGTTCGCCCGCACTCCGGACGGCGGCTTCTGGCTCTACCCCGGCGACGGGTACGGCAGCTTCCCGGTGGACCGGCGGCTGCGGGTGCTGCTGCCGACCAGCACGCCGGCCCTGCCGGCTCCGGCAACCTGGACGCAGATCAAGGCGGTCGGTGACCTCGACGGTGACCAACTGCCGGAGCTGGTCGTCCGCTCCGGGTCACAGTTCTGGGTGCTGGGTGGCTACACCGGAGCGAGCTTCGGGTCGGCGACCCTGATGGAGGGCACCGCGTGGGCCCGCCGCGAGGTGGTCAACATCGCCGACGTCGACCTGGACGGCACACCGGACCTGCTCTGGCGCAACCTCGACAACGGCAACATGTACGTCCGGCACGGTAAGCCCGGTACGGTCGCCGGCAGCGTCGACCTGAACTCGCTCACGCAGGCCGCCAACTCCCGCAGCGGAGACGTCTCCTACGGGACGGGCTGGTCGGAGGCGGCCATCACCGCGCTCGTCGGCATCCCCGACGTGAACGGGGACCGGGTGCCCGACCTCTGGGCCCGGTCCGGCTCCGACGGGAAGCTGCGGGTCTACCACCCGTCCGGCACCAACACCGGGCAGCCGGTGAAGGTCATCGTCGAGCAGGACTGGAGGCTCGTCCGGTCCTTCGGCTGACCCGGCCGGGCATCGACCGACCGGTCGGTGCCCGAACCGGATCCGTCCTCAAGTGCTCAAGGCAGGCCATGCCACCACCGGCAGGACGATCCCGGCCGTCCCGCCGGGGGTGGCATCCGCGCGGCGCTGCCGAAACCCCAGGTGCGGTCAGCGGCGGAACGGGCCGGTCACCTCGTAGGTGACGCCCCCGCTGCCGGTGGCGTTGCCGCTGGTGCCGCGCTGGGATGAGAAGTACAGGCGGGTGCCGTCGGGCGAGAACGCCGGTCCGGTGATCTCCGACGACGAGTGACCGAGGAGGCGCAGGAACGGTGTGACCACGCCGGCCGGCGTGATCATGTTGATCTCCATGTTGTCGCCGTCCTCCGCCACGTAGAGGTCACCGCCGGCGGTGCCGGTGATGTTGTCCACTCCGGCCAGTGGGGCGGCGCCGGCCGGCACCAGCGAGTCGTCGTACGCCAGGTCGAGGCGCTGGTGGACCGCGTCGTACGCCCACACCCGGTTGTCGCCCTTGGTGGTGAACCAGCAGGTGCCCCGGTCGTACCAGCAGCCCTCCCCGCCGTCGAAGTGCCGGGCCGCGCCGACCTGGTGCCGGGTGGGGATCGGGAAGCCGTCCCGGTCGGGGACGTCGCGCCAGGTCACCGGGCCGGTCGCCGGCTCGGCCGGGGCGCAGAGCACCTGCAGGCGGCCGGCACGCAGGTCGCCCCAGGTGTCCGGGACGAAGCGGTAGAAGCAGCCGTCGTCCTCGTCCTCGGTCAGGTAGATCACCTTTCGGTCCGGATCGCAGGCGGCGGCCTCGTGCTTGAACCGGCCCATCCGGCTGCGCGCCTCGGCGCTGCGGCTGCCGTCCGGCCAGGTCTCGAAGACCTGACCGAGCGGGATCTCCTCACAGGAGAGCCAGGTGCCCCACGGGGTCGCGCCGCCCGCGCAGTTCATGGTGGTTCCGCCGAGGATCCGGTACGCCGCCGCGATCGACCCGTCGGCGCGGAAGCGCACCGCCGACGCCCCACCGGCGAGCGGGATCTCCGAGTTCGACACGTAGATCCAGCCGGTGCCGGCCGGGTAGCAGGCGCCGCCGTCGGGCGCCCAGTGCCACAGGTAGGAGGTGCCGGGCACGAACTGCCCGGAGCGGGCGACCACCCGGCTGGTGAACCCGACGGGCAGTTGGAGGCCGTTGCCGTCGGCGGGCAGCAGCTCCCCGTACGGGCCGGGGCCGGGCTGGGCGGGGGCGGCAAGCGCGGCGCCCGCCCAGAGGCTGCCGCAGAAGGCTGCGCCACCGGCGACGGTGGCGCGCAGGACGGTACGACGATCCATCGGAACCTCCCGGAGACGATCGATTTCCCCGCCGACGCTAGGACCGGCGGGGAATCGACGATAGTCGCTACCCGGTGAACACGGGATGACGGCTTTCCGGTTCGGCCGGCGCGGGCTCGTCGGACTCGCGCAGCCCGTAGCGGGCGTAGAAGCGGGCCAGCGGGGCGGGCGCCCACCAGTTCCAGCGGCCGAGCAGGCGCATGGTGGCCGGCACCAACAGGGCCCGGACCAGTGTCGCGTCGACCACGATCGCCACGATCATGCCGATGCCGATCAGCTTGACGTTGAGCATTCCGCCGGTGGCGAAGCCGGCCACCACGATGATCAGCAGCAGCGCGGCGGCGGTGATGATCCGGCCGGTGCGTTGCAGCCCGACGGCCACCGACGCGGTGTTGTCGCCGGTGCGGTCCCACTCCTCGCGCACCCGGGAGAGCAGGAACACCTCGTAGTCGGTGGCCAGCCCGAAGAGCACGGCGAGCATCAGGATCAGGTTGCTCGGCTCGACGAGGCCGGAGGGGGTGAAGCCGAGCACGTCGGCCAGGTGCCCGTCCTGGAAGATCCAGACCACCACGCCGAACGACGCGCCGATCGACAGCAGGTTCATCAGCACCGCCTTGACCGGCAGCACCAGCGAACCGAAGGCGAGGAAGAGCAGCAGCAGGATCGCCCCGGCCATCAGCAGCGCCATCCAGGGCAGCCGCTCGCCCAGCGTCGCCAGCAGGTCCACGTCGGCGGCGGGCCGTCCACCGACCAGCACCTGCGCACCGGCCGGGGCGGGCAGGTCGCGCACCGCGCGTACCACGTCGCGGGCCTCGGTCCCGGTCGGCTCGCCCCGGTAGCTCACCGCGAGCAGGGTCGACTCCCCCGCGCTCGCCGTGACCTGCACCCCGGTCACCCCGGGG
The DNA here is from genome assembly GCF_004348675.1 of Micromonospora sp. KC606. Taxonomy (GTDB): domain Bacteria; phylum Actinomycetota; class Actinomycetes; order Mycobacteriales; family Micromonosporaceae; genus Micromonospora. The sequence continues at coordinate 15,198 of NZ_SMKN01000130.1, forward strand.
ACCGCGGCGACCCGGTCGGTGAAGGGCCGCGCCGCCTCGGCGGACAGCCCGGAGACCAGCACGTCGATCGGGGCGACGGTGCCGCCGGAGAAGTCGTCGGCGATCCGCTCGGCGACCACCCGGGGCGCGGCGTCCGCCGGGAGCACCCGCTCGTCGACCCCGCCGAAGGAGATCCGCAGGAACGGCGTCGCCAGGACCGCGAGCAGCACCGCCACCCCGATCAGGTAGCGCGCCGGGCGGCGCATCACGCTCCGGGCGATCCGCGCCCAGGCGCCGCCGTCGGCGGCCTCCGCCCGCTCGCCGGCCCCCGTCCCCCGCCGCCACGGCAGCGGTACGCGCACCGCGTCGATCCGTGGGCCGAGCACCGCCAGCAGGGCCGGCAGCACGGTCAGCGCCGCGAGCATGGCGACCAGGACGGCAGCCATCCCGCCGAGGCCCATGGACCGCAGGAACGGCTGCGGGAAGATCAGCAGGCTGGCCATGGCGAGGGCGACGGTGAGCCCGGAGACGAAGACCGTCCGGCCGGCGGTGAGCATGGTGCGGCGGATCGCCTCGGCCGTGGCGTGGCCGGCGGACATCTCCTCCCGGAACCGGCTGACCACGAAGAGCGCGTAGTCCACGGCCATGCCGAGGCCGATCAGGGTGATCACGTTGATCGCGAAGATCGACACGTCGGTGAACAGGTTGACCAGGCGCACCGCGACGAAGGCGCCGAGGATGGCGAGCCCGCCGACGAGCAGCGGGGTGCCGGCGGCGACCAGCCCGCCGAAGATCAGCACGAGCGACACCAGCAGCACCGGCATGGAGAACAGCTCGGCGCGGGTGACGTCCTCGGTGCTCTGGGTGGTCGCCGCCTCCTGGAACGCGACCAGGCCACCCACCTCGGTCCGCAGGCCGGGCGCGTCCAGCGCGGGGCGCAGCGTGGTGAACTGCGCGGAGCGGGCGTCCTCGTCGGCGCCGGTGAGCCGAACCACTGCGTACGTGGCCCGGCGGTCGGTGGCAACCAGCGCCGGGGCGGGCGCGTCGTACCAGGTGGTCACGGCGGCGACCTCGGGGCGCTGGCGCAGCGCGGCCACGGTGCCGGTGACCGGATCGCGGAAGGCCGGCTGGTCGACGGTCGCGGTGTCGCTGGACCAGAGCACGATCACGTCGGCGTCCTGCCGGCCGAGTTCGGCGGCGACCCGCTGCGCCGTCCGGCTGGACTCGCTGGCCGGATCGTCGAAGCCGCCCCCGCTCAGCTCCCCGAACAC
>NZ_SMKN01000131.1 GCF_004348675.1 Micromonospora sp. KC606
GTCCGGCGGCGGGGGCATCATCGCGGTCGGGTGGGAGAGCCGGTTCTCCTCCACGATGAGGGTGCGGGCCCGCTTGCGCCGGTCCTGCCAGAACCACAGCGTGGTGAGCAGGACGGCCAGCCCGGCCAGGATGAACACCCAGCCGACCGCGCGCAGGTCGAGCCACCAGACGTTGGCCCGGATGGCGAAGGTCATGATCGCGCCGAGCGCGATGAGAAAGATGGCGCTGCCAATGCCCATGTGCGCTGCACTCCCCCGTGCGGTGGCCCTTGGGCGTGCCGGTGTCGTGAGCCGAGGGACCCCTCGCGGGCCCTCCCGTGGTCTGATCTGGTTACCCCGTAGACGGTCCACCTACCGACTCCGTCCCGACGAATCCGGCCGATACCCACGCTTCGCCACCCGCAGATTCGACTTTTCGGCATCTTGCGCTATCCGAGCCGGCGGACAGCGCAGAATGCCGCACATCGCGACGCGAGCATCCCGAGCCGGCGAACAGCGCAAAGTGCCGACATCGACGCGAGCATCGGTTCCCGGCACGCCGGGTGGACAGACACGTCGGCGGCCGGCGAGCACACGCTCGCCGGCCGCCGATGTCAGGTACGAACCGAACAGATCACCCCGGGAGGAATCAGAATGCCTCCTCCGGAAGGTCCATGATGTCCAGGTCGGTGCCCTCGATGATCCGCCGGTCGGCGCCGATGCGGGGCAGCACCTCACGGGCGAAGAACCGCGCGGCGGCGACCTTGCCGGTGTAGAACGCCTTGTCGGCTGCGGAGACGTCGCCGGCCAGCGCCCTCAGCGCCACGTCGGCCTGCTTCTGGAGCAGCCAGCCGACGATCAGGTCGCCGACGGCGAGCAGGAAGCGGCGGCTGCTCAGGCCCACCTTGTAGAGGCTGCGGGCCTCGCCGCTCTGGCCCTCGGCCAGCCAGCCGGTCATCACGCCGAGGATGTTCTGGATCTCGGCGAGCGCCTTGCCCAGCGCCTGCCGCTCCTCCTTGAGCTGGCCGTTGCCGCCCTCGGTGGTGATGAACTCCTGGATCTCCCCGGCGACCGCCATCATGGCCTTGCCGTTGTCCCGGACGATCTTGCGGAAGATCAGGTCGAGACTCTGGATCGCCGTGGTGCCCTCGTACAGGGTGTCGATCTTGGCGTCCCGGACGTACTGCTCCAGCGGGTAGTCCTGCAGGAAGCCGGAACCACCGAAGGTCTGCAGCGACTCGTGGCCCAGCAGCTCGTAGGCGCGCTCCGAGCCAACGCCCTTGACCAGCGGCAGAAGCAGGTCGTTGACCCGCTTGGCCAGCTTGATGGCCTTCTCGTCACCGGCCGCCTCGGCCATGGCGACCTTGTCCTGCCAGCTGGCGGTGTAGCAGACCAGGGCCCGCAGGCCCTCGGCGTACGACTTCTGCAGCATCAGCGACCGGCGCACGTCGGGGTGGTGGGTGATGGTCACCCGCGACGCGGTCTTGTCGCTCGCCTGCAGCAGGTCGGCGCCCTGCACCCGGTTCTTGGCGTACTCCAGGGCGTTCAGGTAGCCGGTGGAGAGGGTGGCGATCGCCTTGGTGCCGACCATCATCCGTGCGTACTCGATGATCATGAACATCTGCCGGATGCCGTCGTGCTTCTCGCCCAGCAGCCAACCCTTGGCCGGCACGCCGTGCTCGCCGAAGGTCACCTCGCAGGTGTTGGAGACCTTCAGGCCCATCTTGTGCTCGACGTTGGTGGCGAAGACGCCATTGCGCTCACCCAGCTCGCCGGTGTTCTCGTCGAAGTGGTACTTCGGAACGACGAAGAGGGACAGGCCCTTGGTGCCCGGGCCGCCGACGCCCTCGACGCCGACCGGGCGGGCCAGCACGTAGTGGACGATGTTGTCGCTCAGATCGTGCTCACCGGAGGTGATGAAGCGTTTCACGCCCTCGATGTGCCAGGAGCCGTCCGGCTGCGGGATCGCCCGGGTACGACCGGCGCCCACGTCCGAGCCGGCGTCCGGCTCGGTGAGCACCATGGTGGAGCCCCACTGCTGGTCGATGAAGAGTCTGGCCCACTTCTTCTGCTGCTCGGTGCCCTCGACGTGCAGCACGTGCGCGAAGGACGGGCCGGAGGCGTACATCCAGATCGGGGCGTTGGCGCCGAGCACCATCTCGGCGAGCGACCACCACAGGGCACGCGGCGCGTTGGTGCCGCCGAGGGAGTCGGGCAGGTCGAGCCGCCAGAACTCGGAGTCCATGAACGCCTGGAAGGACTTCTTGAACGACTCGGGCAGCGGCGCGGTGTGCGTCGCGGGGTCGAACACCGGCGGGTTCCGATCGCTGTCCGTGTAGCTGGCCGCGAGGTCCTCGCGGGCCAGGCGGTCGACCTCGGAGAGGAAACTACGGGCGGTGTCGACGTCCAGGTCCGTGTACGGCTCCTGGCCGAACGTCCGGTCCGCCCCGAAGACCTCGAACAGGTTGAACTCGAGGTCCCGAAGGTTGCTCTTGTAGTGGGTCATGCTCGCTGGCCCCGCTTCCGGACAGGTGTTACCGATCAGTAACCCCGACTGTATTACCCGCCGGTAGACAACGACAAGCCAATCCTGGAAGTGACAGCGATTACACACCCGGCATTCACCACTCACCCAGCCCAGCGACCGCCGATCATCGATCTCTCATCCACGCGCCGCCACGACGATGGCGGGCCTCGGGTCAGGATTCGGTGGCGCCCACTTCCCAACTGGGAACAGGGACGCCCGCGCCGCTGCGTGGACCGGTGTATTCCATGAGGACCAGTGCGATGTCGTCGTCCAGCCGGCCGTTCACCCACTCGACCAGGGCCGTCTCCAGCGATGCCAGACCGTCGCCGACCGTGCCGTGCCCGAGCAGCCGCCAGGCCCGGTCGGCGGTCGGGAAGAACTCGCCGTCCCGGCGGGCCTCGCCGAGCCCATCGGTGAACAGCAGCAGCCGGTCACCGGGTTCCAACCGCTCCACCCGTGGCCGCACCATCGGCATGAAGCCCAGCGGCGGGGCGGGCGCGGGCGGCTCCAGCGGGATCACCGCACCGCGGCGCAACAGCAACGGCGACGGGTGACCACAGTTGACGATGGTCAGCGTCCCGCCGCGCTCCTCGACCACGGCCGCGGTGACGAAGTCCTCGTCGCCCACGCTGCGGGCCACCGCGCGGTCCAGGTCGGCCACCACCGCGCGCAGGTCCGCCCGCTCGTACGCGACGTGCCGGTACGAGCCGAGCACGATGCTCGCCAACCGGACCGCGTCCAGCCCTTTGCCCCGGACGTCCCCGATGATCATCCGGACGCCGTACGGGGTGTCGATCGCCTCGTACAGGTCGCCGCCGATCTCCGCGGTCGCGGTCGACGAGATGTAGCGCGCCGCGACCGCCAGGGTGCCCACCTGTGGGCCGAGTGGACGCAGCACCGCCTGCTGGGCCACCGCGGCGAGCCTGGACAACTCGGCGATCTGCTCGGCCTGGCGCTGCCGCACCGCCGCCACTCCCGCCGCGACGGCGCCCGACACGGCGATTCCGCCGAGGCCGGCCCCGGTCACCATCGAGGCGCCGGGCTCGACCAGCGCGAAGGTGCCACCGATCACCAGCGCGACCAGCACCACCCCGAGCACCGCCCGCCAGGAGGCGAACGCGGCGGCCAGCACGGGCGCGGCCACCATCAGCGGGAGGTAACGCACCTGCCGGCCGTCGGCGACCTCCATCGCCGCGACGATCGCGAGCAGGCCGAGGGCCGCGCCGACACCGGCGCGGGCCCCGGGACCCAGCGGGCCACGGCCCGACTGGAGGACATGCGTGCGTACGACAGACAGCATGCCTGATGGACGGTGCCCGGTGAATGAACCTGGCCCCTTGTCCGAGGGTGTTCCGCCTGTCCGGACGGGCATGGCGGGCCGACCGCCGTCAGCCGAGCACCTCGTACCGCACGGTCAGCTCACCGAGGTCGACCGAGGCGATCGCGGCGAAGGCCGCCCGGGACAGGTCGAGGCAGCGACCCTCGATGAACGGGCCACGGTCGTTGATCCGGACGGTCACCGACTTACCGTTGGCGGGGTTGGTGACCCGGACCCTGGTGTCGAACGGCAGGGTCTTGTGCGCGGCGGTCATCGCGCTCGGGTCGAAGCTCTCGCCGTTGGCGGTCATCTGCCCCTCGTCGTAGAAGGACGCGCCACAGGAGCCGCTGGAGATGACGGTGCTCTTCGGGGCGGCCTTCTTCGTCGTCGTGCTCGGCCTGGGCGCGGCGGTGCGGGGCTTGCTCCGGGAGGCCGCCTGCGTCCGGGTCGCCTTCGGGCTGGGTGTCACCGTCGGCGAAGGGCTGGCGCTCGGGGAGGCGCTGGCGCTCGGGCTCGGCGAGGTGGTGGTCGCGCTGGGGCGGGCGACGCTCGGCACCGGGTCGGCGACGGCGGGGGCCGGGGCCTCGCCGGAGGTCAGCTGGACGGCGCCGACGGTGCCGCCGACGGCGAGCACGACGCCGACGGTCGCGGTGGCCGCGAGCCCGGCCGGCGAGGAGAACATTCGGGTACGGGAGTGCCTACCAGCCACCGGCCCGGTCCTTTCCTGAGCTGAACAAAGCGGGTCGGACCGTAACGAGAGAAGCACTTCCGAAGTCAACGTGATCATGATGGTATGAGCGGAATTACAGCGATACGTGTAGCCGATCATCCGAGACAGACCCCCGCCGGACGGGCCATAATGCCACCGATGGCATTTTCCGACCCGGATGGGCCGCTCGACCCTGACCTGCCCGGACGCCTCTCCGAGTCGTTCCGCTGGGTGGATCCGGGCCCCGGCAGCAGCCACCTGGTCAGTGACACCTCCGGCTGGTGGCGGGATCCGCAGGTACTGGCCGCGCTCGGGCCGGCCCTGGTAGCACCGTTCCGGGACGCCCGGCCGACGGTTGTGGTCGCGCCGGCGGTCACCGGGCTGATAATCGGCCCGCTCGCCGCCACCGCGCTCGCCGTCGGCTTCGTCCCGGTGCACAAACCGGACGACGGCCGGTTGCCAAGCGGGGCGCTGACCTGGGCGCAGAGTCCGCCGGACTTCCGGGGCCGCCGGGTCGGCCTGGCGGTCCGAAAACACCTGATCGGCCCCGACGACCGGGTGCTCATGGTGGACGACTGGGTAGCCACCGGCGCGCAGGCACACGCCGTACGCGAGATCTGCGCGATCCGGGGGGCACGCTGGCTCGGCGTCGCCGCGATCGTCGTGGACTGCCCGCCCGAGGTGGCCCACGAGTTGGGCGTCTGCGGCCTGCTCGACTCCGGTCGGCTGACCTGAGCGTCGCCCGCCGGCAGAGAGGCCGGTGGGCTACCTCGGCAGGCTGTTGCCTCGGATCGGTAGGCCCCGCTGCGGCCTTTCCACCCCGCTCAGGCCGTTCGCAGCTCCGGCAGCAGCCGGGCCGCGACGTCGACCAGCACCGCCTCGTCACCGGCGTACCAACTGCTGGCCCTGGGCCAGTGGGTGATCACGTCGGTGAAACCGAGGGCCGCCGCCCGGGCGACCTGATCGGCGAACAGGTCCGCGCTACTCAGCGAAAAGACCGGGGCCGAGTCCAGGGAGAGGTACCGGTCGAGGGTGGCCGGATCCCGGCCGGCCGCCACCAAAACGCTGTCGAGGCGGGCGCAGAGTTCGCCGACCCCGTCCCACCAACTCGTCAGGTCGTCCCCGCCGGCGCCGGTGGTGACCCAGCCCTGGCCGAAGCGGGCGGCCAGCCGCATGGAACGCGGGCCGTTCGCCGCCACCACGAAGGGCACCCGAGGCTCCTGCACGCAGCCGGGATTGTTGCGGGCGTCCACCGCGCTGAACCAGCCGCCCCGCCAGGTGGTGCCGTCCTCGCGCAGGATCAGGTCGAGCAGTTCGGTGAACTCCCCGAACCGGTCCACCCGCTGCCGTGGCGGCAGGGTCTCGCCGCCCAGCACGGCGGAGTCGAAGCCGATCCCGCCCGCGCCGAGCCCGAGCAGGACCCGGCCGGCGGAGATGTCGTCCAGGGCGGTGACCTGCCGGGCGAACGCGGCCGGGTGCCGGAAGTTGGGCGAGGCGACCAGGGTGCCGAGCCGGATCCGTGAGGTCACCGTCGCGGCAGCGGTCAGCGTGGCCATGGAGTCGAACCAGGGTCCGTCGACCAGGTCACGCCAACCGAGGTGGTCGTACGTCCAGGCGTGGTCGAAGCCCCACCGCTCCGCCTGCCGCCACCGGTGCCGCGTCTCCGACCAGCGCTGATCGGGCAGGATCACGATGCCAATCCGCATGGTCGCCAGGGTACGGCTGGGAACGAGACGTATCCGCGCACCCACCTCCCGGATGCAGTACGCCGCCGCGCTGTCCGCCCGGGTCGCCTGGGAGACCGCCCGGCCCATGCCCGACCAGGCCGAGACCATCGCGACCTACCACCGCCTCTTCCCCGGCCACCCGTACGAGGAGGTCAGCACACCGACCACGCTGTTCGGCTTCTACACCCAGCCGCTGCGCTGGAGCAGCCTCGACAGCATCCTGCTCGGCGACGGCGGCGAGTACGCGCAGAACACGTCCACCGGCTGGTCCCGGGAGGCACCAGCTGCCCCGTACGCACAGGCCCTGGCGACCGTCCGGCGGCAGCTCGCCGAGGACGGCTGGCGGGTGGGCCCGACGCAGACGGCACCGGTGACATCCTTGCCGGGTACGCGGATCGACGCCCGCCGAGGCGACACCGTGCTCGAACTGACCCTGCACGAGGGCGCCAGCGCGGAGTCCGCGTCTCTCGTCATAGACCTGTGGCGGGCCACCCCGCCGGCGGTGACCCCGGCGGCGGTGACCGGCGGGCTGCTCGGCGCGATCGCCGGTTGGTTGGTCTTCGGCTGGGCGAGCCGGCGCACCGAACGGCCCCACCCGGCCGCCGCGCCGGTGCAGGCCCTGGCCGGGGTGACGCTTTTCCTGTGGTCACCCGCCCTGCTCGTGCTCCCGCTGATGGCCGCCCACCATCAACAGGAGCGGCACGCCCAGTGGCACCCGTTCTGGGAGTGGCTGGGCCAACCGGTCTACTCGCTGTTTTTCCTGGTCGGCGCGGTCAGCGCAGTGGTGGGCCTCGCCCTGGCCCTGCTGCCCCGACGGGACGTCGACCCGGTGCCCACCCCTCGCCGCGAGCTGACCGCTCACGTCACGGGTTGACCGGTCAGACCACGGCCAGCTTGGCCAGGGCTCGGGGCAGGTGCGGATCCAGGGTGCCCGGATCCGCCGCCGCCACCTCGGCCGGCGTCCACCACCGCACGCTCCGGAACTCCCGAGGGTCGGGCGTGAGCGGCTGCCCCCGGTGCCCGGCGAGCAGATACCAGAGGGTCACGTCGACGTGCCGGTCCGCCGGCGGGCCGACGGTCGGGGTGACGGTGAGGAAGAACGGCGGCCGATTCGGCTCCGCCGGCACGCCGAGCTCCTCGACCACCTCCCGCCGTACCGTCTCCGCCGGGTGCTCGCCGGCCTCGACGTGCCCGCCGGCCGGCAGCCAGAGGCCGGCGTTGCGGTGGTCGACCAACAGCACGCTGCCGTCCTCTGCGTCCCGCATCAGGAAGTACGCGACCAGGTGCGGCGACGGGGTGCGTGGCTTCACCCGACGGAAGACGTCATCGGTGCGCCCGAGCCAGTCAAGGCACTCCGCGCGATGCGCCGCCTCCAACTCGTCCGAAGGTGCGATCGACGCGACCAACGCACGGATCTCCGTCAGCACCGGAGCATCCTGTCAGTACGGTGCGACACCTGGCGGCCGACGTCCCACGGTTTCGGCATGCGGGGCCAGGTACCCGTCCAAGCCGGGCCTCACCCGCCGAGCGGCTTGACCCAGCGCGACCACTCGGCCTGCCGCTCGTACCCGAGGGCCCACCAGGCGCGGCGGGCCGACTCGTTGTCGTCCAGCACCATCGCGTCGGCCCGGCGGCCGCCCAACCGCCGGAACCGTTCCTCGGCCGCGTCGACCAGCACACGACTGATTCCCCGCCGTCGGTGCGACGGCGCGACGGCGAGCCGGTAGAGGTGGCAGCGCCAGCCGTCCCACCCGGCGATCACGCTGCCGACCAGCACCGGCCCTTCCTCGGCGAGGAGCAGGGCATCCGGGTCACGGTCGATCAGCACCGCGACGGCCGACCGGTCGTCGGCCGGCCGCTGGGCGTTCTCGGCGGCGATCTGCCAGAAGGCGAGGACGGCGGGGATGTCAGTGAGGGTAGCCGGGCGTACGGTCAGGACGGACACCGTCGAAGGCTATCCGGGTCAGGACTCAAGCGCCCCCACCGAGGCGCATTCGAGCGAGCACCCGGATGCTGGGGTCCACCTCAGCAACCCTGATCTGGGCCGAATCCTCGACACCCGGGTGCTTGCCGACCAACGCTTACCTCCCGATCAGCAGCAGCTCGATGGGGCTCCGCTGGTGGCCGGCTCCTTGTCGGCGGCCGGGGTACAGCAGGCGCTCTCGGCCGCCTTTCTCCAGTTGCGCGGAGTCAGCCTTGACGGTGTCGACCTCCCACGGCTCGTCGCCGGGTCCGCGTACCCAGACCTGGGCCTACCCATCCTCGAACGGCTCATCGAGCCACCGGAACCCGGCCTCGTCGCCTTCGATTGTCAGCAGGAACTCGGCGACCTGGTGGCCGTCGGGCCGGGTCATGGTGAGGGCGGCACGAATGTCGTCGTACACCCGTTCCATGGCCTCGTCGTCGTCCCCGTCGAGGGCGTCATTCCATGCCTCGAAGAGCGGTCGTAGCGGCTCGAACCCCGACAGCGGGCGGAAACGGCCGTACGTCCAGGGAAAGTCTCGACTCTGCTCGTCGATCTCACCGACCAGCTCGCCCCGGTGGTACAACCGCCACACCCTGCCCGCGTCCACGGCGACACTGTAGGTGGCGTTGGTGTGGCGAGACCCTTGCGGTGTGGGTGCCCCAGGAAGGTCGAGGGCAGGCCGGCCGAGCCGGCGCGGCAGCCCGTCGGCTGTCGACGGCAGCGCGCGCACCGGGAGCCGACCGAGCACCAGGGTGCGCATGGAGATCATCGAGGCCAGAGCCGACGCACTGGCCTCGATGCTGCCGAACGGGCTGCCGCTCACGCCTCCGGCGTCGCCTCATGCCCCGGCATGCCTGGAGTGCGGCGCCGCTGCTTCATCTCAGCCTCGTGGATGTGCCGACGACCGCCGGCCAGCTTCTCCCGGGCGTCCCGCTCGATTTCCTGGAACGCGGCGTAGTAGCCGTCGTCGAACTCCTCCATGATCTGGAAGGTCCAACGGCCCGGAAGCACGTTGCGGCCCAGCAGCTCGCGCTCCACGCGGTCGGCCACCTGGTCGTGTCCCGCCTCGCGCATCAGCTTGACCACCCGGTCGAGCGTCAGGTCCGCTCCGCCGACGAGCTGGTGCGCCGAGTAAAGGTGTCCGCGTACCCGATGGATTGTCTCCAGTGCCTTGCTCAACTCACCGAGTGCCTCAACGGTGGTTTCGTTCACGCCAACCGGGCGAGAGTGCTCGTCGTCTACCGAGCTGCTGTCGTGCGTCATGGCCACTCGATACCCACGGTGACCTGCGACACGCCGGAAGATGACAGTCGCGTCGAGCTTGTCTTCTGTTATTCCAAGCCAAGCATCAGCCGGCCGGGGCCTCCCGCGCGAGCCCGCAATACAGTAACCACGAAGACGATGACGGCGACTTGGGCGAGTGCGCCGCCCACGGCGACCGGCAGGCCGGGGATCTCTCCCGCGCGGAGGATCGCAACGCCCCGGCGGCCGGCACGGTCCAGGTGCACACCCGACCGAGGATGACCCCCTGGTCGTGGTCGTCATCGACGAGATGGCGGCACTGACCGCGTACCTCCAGGACGCCGACCTGTGCAGGCGCATCGCGTCGTCGCTGGAACTGCTGCTGTCCCAAGGGTCGGCGTCCTCGTGTTGGGCGACGGCGCCCGCACCCGAGGTGCCCTCGCTGACCAGGTGCCAAGGGCGTCGGGAACGTCATCCTCGACGGCATCCCGGAGCCGGTACGGGTTCGCTTCCCGTACATCACCGACGACCGCATCCGTGAGCTGGCCGCCGAGTGCTGACGCGGCGGACACCCTCGCCCAGGTCGGCCGGGAGACCGCCGACGAGCCGGTGCCCCGGCCGCGTCGCGGGCCGTTACTTCCGGACTCGCTGCTCGGCTTCCTCGCCGGCGACACCGACGGGGGGTGCGCTGCGGTGACCACTTCGACGGACAGCCGGACAGCCTTCTGGCTCCGCGCCCCGAACCCTGACGACGCGGCCAGCACGGCCGTCTCCAAACGTGTCGACCCGTACCCGTACCCGGTCTATTTTGCCCGCCGGCGGCGGAAACATCGAAGGCCCTGGCTGGGACTTTCGTCCTAGCCAGGGCCTTCGTGGTGGAGCGGGTGACGGGAATCGAACCCGCACTGTCAGCTTGGGGATCGCACAAGATCGGCTGTGGGTCGGCGTCTACGCCTGTTCGACGCGCTCCCCGGTGGCCTGGTTTGGCCCCCGGTGACACCGCCTTGTGGCTCGTGGATGGCCCGTCGCGCCAGCTCTCCTTTTGGACGAAGATGGCTCCGTGCCAAACACCGTTGTTGAGATTCACGTCCCGCTCGTGGCGACTCCGGGGCTCACAGAGGATGAGTACGCCTTCCCGTGGATCGAGGACGTTGGAGACTTCCTCGCTGACCTGGACGAGCAGGGCGACGTCCAGGAGTACGACGACGGCGAAGAGTACGGAGAGGTTTACGTCTTCTTCATCACCGGCACCCGCGAGGAGGTCCTGCTTGCCGTTGCCTCTCGGGTGGCAGCTCTTGACGGGGTGCCCGCCGGGGCCTTCGCAATGGTCACCGACGACGACGCGGAGGAGTTCGGGATGGGACGGCGCGTGGACCTTCCCTTGCCCGCAGGGCAGGACGGCTAGCAGTCTGACCGGCGCTAGCCGTGACCTCTGCTTTGCAAAGATCAAGACCGCTGTCGGTCGGCGTCGGTAACCGCCGTTGAGCTGCTCGTCCTGTCGCCCCCAGTCGGCCTTTGACTGGTCCTGCCGGCTGGCTTGGCTGTACGGATGGCTGTACAGCCAAGGCGCCCCTCATGATCTGCAACCGTTGCTGTCGACCCTTGCTAGTGGCAGATCCAGCAGTAGATGCTTTCCCCGCTCGTACGTGCTCTGCGGGCCAGCCCAACGAACTCCCGCAAACGCGACAGCATGACCTCCGGCGACGTGTCGCTGTAGTGGGACAGCTCCTCGACTTGTGACCATCGATCGGCTAGGCCCGGCAAGCGGTCGTCCGGGATTTCGGCAAGCGCGTCCCGGGCGGGTTCGCTGAGTACGACGACCCAGGGCCCTTCGTAATCAGGGTCCTCACCAGCACCGTCCGGCCAGACAAGTCGTTCCCCAACCAAGTCGGCGTTCCACGGCACGTCGAGGGCGAACGAGACGACCTTGCCGAGGACAACGGTCGGATCGATCCCCTTGCCGTCCACGGCATCCTCGACGTGAGAATCTCCCTCTCGCCCTACCGGCCCGCCCTCGGTGGCGGCCAGCAGCTTTGCGACAGCCTCGTCGTCAGAAGCGCGGAAGTAGTCGTACAGAACACCCACAGAAGCCTCCCGATCGGCTGTCATGCCGCCACTTCTAGTGCGACCGAGAGAACATATAACCCGGCCGCCAGGGGAAGCGGATCTCCTCGTCGGGCAGTCGCCAGACCGTCCAGCCTCCCCGGACGGGGCCAAGGTCGTTCGTCCGGTAGGGCGCTCCACCTTGTCCCCGTCCGGGGAGGCTGGTAGCCCTTGTGGTGCCCGATGAGGTGATCCGCGGCGGCATCTCTGAGGAGGGCCGGGGTTCGGGGCAGCGCCCCGAGGTCTTCAGCTCTTGTAGTCCCCAAGCGTGGCCGGCCGGCCCGGCCGATGCCGGCCGGAGGTCGCCAGCAGGCCGGGGCCGGGCCGGCGCGGCCCGCTTTGCGGGCCGCCTTGACAAGGTCATCGGCTGGTCGGCGGCAATCGGCAAGCTCGGCGTGCCTGGTCTGCACTTCCACGATTTGCGACACACCGGCAACACGATCGCGGCGCGGACCGGAGCCAGCACCCGGGAACTGATGGCGCGGATGGGCCACGACTCATCGCAGGCGGCCATCATCTACCAGCACGCCACCTCGGAGGCGGATCGGGCCATCGCCCAGGCGGTGAGCGACGCCGTGAAGGCTGAGCGCAAGAAGGCCAAGAAGCCGGCGGCAAGTACCTCAGTCAAGGCCAACGGCAAGGGCAAGAAGACGGGCAAGAAGCGTGGCTAGTGGCCCGTGGATGGCCCACCGGCCGCTGCTGACCACAGCAACGTCGAAGGCCCTGGCCGGGACTCGCGTCCTGACCAGGGCCTTTCGCGTGGAGCGGGTGACGGGAATCGAACCCGCACTGTCAGCTTGGGAAGCTGATGTTCTGCCATTGAACTACACCCGCAGGCGGCACCACTGTACCTGAGGGCATCGGCTCCGTGCATCCAGGCACCCCGACGCGCCCCGCCCGGCCCGTACGGTGATCATGCCAGTACGCGACGTATGCGCATGTGTAAAAGTTTCCCCCTCGGTAACATGCGGGCGTTCTCAAACCTGTCAATCGGTTGTAACGTCCTCTCCACGTTTCGACCACGACGTGACATACCCCCTGTCTCGTCGCAAGAAAGAGGTGGGCCCATGGGACTCCGTCCCGCCCTGCTGACCCGGCGTACTACCGGTGTCGCATCGACGACCCTCGCGGTGCTGCTGACTGCCGCCACCGTGGGTGTCGTCCCCGCTGCTTCGGCCTTTTCCGCCGCCCCCGCCGCCGATGTCGTCTGCGAGGAACCGGCCGACACGCACTCCGACGCGCGGCTCAAGCCTGGTGGCATCGCGAAGCACGAACCCAACGAACTGACCGCCGTCCAGGTGCGTGAGCGCGAGGCCGACCTCGCTGCCGCGCTGCGCGAACGGGCGCGGTTCCGGGTCGGCCCGCAGTCCGCCCGCCAGGCCGCCGAGGCGGCCGCCGTGAACATCCCGGTCGTCGTGCACGTCATCCAGAAGGACAGCACCCGGGCCGGCGGCAACATCCCGGACTCGATGATCAACGGCCAGATCAAGGTGCTCAACGACAGCTTCAGTGGCGCCACCGGCGGTGCCGCCACCGCCTTCAGCTTCACCCTTCAGAAGATCAACCGGGTCACCCGGCCAGCGTGGTACCCGATCATCCAGGGTTCCTCCGCCGAGCGGCAGATGAAGACCCAGCTGCGCACCGGCGGCAAGAACACCCTCAACGTCTACCTGGGTGCGCTGAGCAACGACCTGCTCGGTTGGGCCACCTTCCCCAAGCGCACGCTGGACGCGATGGACGGCGTCGTGGTGCTGAGCGAGTCGCTGCCGGGCGGCAGGGCCACCAGCTTCAACCTGGGCGACACCGGCACCCACGAGGTGGGCCACTGGATGAACCTCTACCACACCTTCCAGGGTGGTTGCTCCACCACGAACGACGGCGTCGCCGACACCCCGGCGGAGCGCGACCCGGCGCAGGGCTGCCCCGCCGGCCAGGACACCTGCCCGGCCGAGGGGCTGGACCCGATCACCAACTTCATGGACTACAGCTACGACTCGTGCATGTACCAGTTCACCCCTGGGCAGGCCAGCCGCATGCTGACCGCGTGGAACGCGTACCGCGCGGCCTGATCCCAGCAGCATCCGGTGCCGGCTCCGTCTCGCGACGGGGCCGGCACCGGCGTCTCCGGTCAGGCCGCGGTGCGGCGGGTGTCGAAGCCGTGCCGGCCGCCGTGCCGTGCCGGCCGCTGATCCGGTGCGCCGGCGGCGTCGCCATGGGCTGACCGAGGGTCGAGCCAGACCTGCACGGCGGGTCGCCCCGAGCCCTCGCCGGGCCGAACGAGCCCGCCCGGGCCACGCCGGGTCAGCATGGCCACGTCGACATCGAACTCGAAGAGCCGCCAGTCCACCTCAGGGGCTGCCCGGCCCGTGCGGGCGATCCGAGCCACCTGGGCCGGGTCGGCGACGGGATACGCCCGGCCGGCGAGGTACGCCTCGTCGTCGCTCTCCTCCGGCGGGAACGAGTGCAGCGCGTAGCGGCCGTCGCGTTCGAGGTCGCGCCGCTTGGGCGAATCCACGACGAAGCAGAACAACCCCTCGTCGGTGATCACCGGGCAGACCGGGTGCACCCGGGGACCGCCGTCGGCGCGGACGGTGGCCAGGTAGCCGAAGCCTGGCCCGTACTGCTGGAGAAGAAGGCGGATCCCATCGGCGAGTCGGGGCTCGTCGGCGGCGAATTCGGACCAGGAAGCCATGTACACATGCTATCGAACAGGTGTACGAACACGTAGTCCGACACGCAGGTCACCCGACCCGCTCGATATGGTGTGCCGATGCTGCTCTCCGACCGCGACCTGGTCTCCGAGATCAAGGCGGGCACGCTCGCGCTGGAGCCGTTCGAGCCCACGCTGGTGCAACCGTCCAGCATCGACGTCCGCCTGGACAAGCTGTTCCGGGTCTTCAACAACCACCTATACACCCACATCGACCCGGCGGAGCAGCAGGACGACCTGACCTCGATGGTCGAGGTGCCGGAGGGTGAGCCCTTCGTGCTGCACCCGGGGGAGTTCGTCCTCGCCTCCACGCTCGAGGTGATCTCGCTGGGCGACCAGCTCGCCGGCCGGTTGGAGGGCAAGTCGAGCCTGGGTCGCCTGGGTCTGCTCACCCACTCGACGGCCGGCTTCATCGACCCGGGTTTCTCCGGGCACGTGACGCTGGAGCTGTCCAACGTGGCGAACCTGCCGATCACTCTCTGGCCGGGCATGAAGATCGGCCAGCTCTGCATCTTCCGCCTGTCTTCGCCGGCCGAGCACCCGTACGGGTCGGAGGTCTACGGTTCGCGCTACCAGGGGCAGCGGGGCCCGACCCCGAGTCGGTCCTGGCAGAACTGGCGTACCTGGCCGGTTCGCTGAGGCCGGGCCAGCCGACCGGGGGCTGGGCCGCCCGCGTCAGCCCGGCCGACCGTAGCTGTGGACCGGCCCGTCGTCGAGCCGCTTCATCCGCACCGGCATGCCGGCCCGAGAGGCGTGCACCACCCAGCCGTCGCCGACGTACATTCCCACGTGGTGCAGGTCGGCGTAGTAGAAGACCAGGTCACCGGGGCGCAGGTCGGCACGGCTGATCCTGGCGGTGAGCCGGCGCTGCTGCCGGGCGTTGTGCGGCAGTCGGACCCCCGCCTTCGCCCAGGCAGCAAGCGTCAGCCCCGAGCAGTCGTACGCGTTCGGTCCCTCGGCTCCCCAGACGTACGGCTTGCCGATCTGGGCGCAGGCGAACCGTACCGCCGCCCCGGCCGGACCGCCCGGGTAGGCGGCCGGGCAGGGGGCGGGACGCAGCGGGCCGCCGCCACCGCCGCCGAACGCCCGCAGCCGGAGCTGCTGGAGCCGGTCGATCCCGGCATCGATCTGCTTCCTCCGGGCGGCGAGCCGGGCCTCGGCGCGGCCCAGCTGGGCTGCCATCTCGTCCAGCGCAGCCTTCTGCGCGGCGAGGTCGTCGCGCAGTTCCCGCACGGCGCGCAGCTCGCGCTGGCGCCGCTGGGCGAAGCGGTCGAGCAGTTCGAGCTGACCCACCAACTCGCCGGGGGACGCGCTGCCGAGCAGGGCGTTGACCACGGCGAGGCTCTCCCCCTTGTACGCCTGGGTGGCGAGCCCGGAGATCTGCTTCATCGCCTGGTCGACCTGGCGTTGCAGCGGCGCGATCCGGCGGGCCAGCGCGTCGGCCTGCCGGCGTCTGACGGCCAACTCCTGCCGGGTCGCGTTGTGCTGCTCGATGAGCGGTTCGAGGGTGTTCCAGTCCCGGTCGATCTGCCGTTCGATGTCGGCGACCGTGGGATCGGCGTGGGCCACCGTGGCACCACCGGTCAGGACGACGGCGGCGCCGGCGAGGGCGGCGAGGACGGTGGTGAAGCGGGACCAGCGTGGGCGCGGCACGACCGTACGCCGGGCGACCGGGGTCGACCGGGGCGACGGTGGCCGCGGGGCATGGTGTGCCACCGGGCTCCGTACTCCTTCTTCCGCGACCGCCTACCGGGTTAGCTGACGGGTTCGGGCGGGAAGGGAGCGCCCCACCACAGTGGCTGCGGATTCACCCCGACGTACCCGGGTCCCCGGTTCGCCCGTGGGCGACTCGGCGGTGCCGGCCGTCGCCGCCCGGGTGGACGGAGCTTTCGGCGGCCGACGGTTCACCAGAGTAGACCGCCGTAACCGACTCGCAACCATCTGTGACCGGACACGCCGGAGC
>NZ_SMKN01000132.1 GCF_004348675.1 Micromonospora sp. KC606
GGTCAGGACCTGGGGGCCGGAAGCCGTGATGGCGACTGTGTGTTCGGAGTGGGCGGTGCGTGAGCCGTCGGCGGATCGGATCGTCCAGCCGTCGTTGTCGAACTTGATTTTGTCGGTGGAGCGGCAGAACCAGGGCTCGATGGCGATGGTGAGGCCGGGGTCGAGTTTCATGCCGCGGCGGGCGCGGCCGTTGTTGGGGACGTGCGGGGCCTCGTGCATGGTGCGGCCGATGCCGTGGCCGCCGAACTCGGCGTTGACGCGGTAGCCGTAGGAGTTGGCGACCTCGCCGATCGCGGCGGAGATGTCGCCGAGGCGGCCGCCGGGCTGGGCGGCGGTGATGCCGGCCTCCAGTGCGACCTCGGTGGCCTCGATCAGCTTCAGGTCGGCCGGGTCAGGGGTGCCGACGATGACGGAGAGCGCGGAGTCCGCGACCCAACCGTCGATGCCGACCGCCATGTCGATGCTGAGCAGGTCACCGTCCCGCAGAACATAGTCGTGCGGCAGGCCGTGGAGCACCGCGTCGTTGACCGACAGGCACAGCACGTTGCGGAACGGGCCGCGACCGAACGAAGGGGCGTAGTCCCAGTAGCAGGAGTCGGCGCCACGTTCCTTGATCCGGCGGCGGGCGTGGTGTTCGAGGTCTATCAGGTTCACGCCGACTGCGGCGACACCGCACAGCTCGGCGAGCAGCTCGCCGACGAACTGGCCGGTCACCGCCATCCGGCCGATCTCCTCGGCGGACTTGAGCTCGATCACGGCAGCCACCCTCTCCGATGCGGTATTTTTATACCAGCATTTTTATACCATGCCAGGTCGGGCAGGCTCCGAAGGGATATCCTGCTGGGATGGTTCGCCAACCACTCACCGCCGAACAGATCGCAGCGGGCCAGCGCCTCGGAGCCGCACTGCGGGCCGCGCGGGCCGGCCGAAGTTACGTCGAGGTGGCCCTGGCAGCCGGCATCTCCCCCGAGACGCTTCGCAAGATCGAGGCCGGCCGCCTTCCCGCGCCGGCGTTCGGCACCGTGGTCTGCCTCAGCCAGGCCCTCGACGTCCCCCTCAGCGACCTGGCCGACGTCTGGCTGGCCGACATGCCCATCCGCCAGGCGTCCTAGAAACCAGCCACCCCCTGCGCCCACCGACCACCTTGTGCCCCGGGAGCGACCGGCGGGCGGTCCGCTGAGCGTGCCGGCAGCTCCACGGCCATGTCGAGAAACGGTCGGTACTGTCGACGCATGATCCTCGGATACGCGCGGGTCTCGACCGCGGGGCAGAACCCGGCCCACCAGGTCCACGCGTTGCTGCACGCCGGCGTGGAACGGCGCGACGTCCACGCCGACCACGCCAGCGGCGCGAAGGCCGGCCGGCCGCGGTGGGACCCGCTCCACACCCGTGACGGTCTGGCCGCCGCCCGGGCCCGCGGCCGCCGCCCGAAACTCAGCACCGAGCAGGCCACGCTGGCCCAGCCGCTCTGTGACGCGGGCGAGAGAACCGTGCGGCAGATCGCCGATCTGTTCGGTGCGCCGCGCTCGACGGTGTACGGCTACCTCACCCGCACGCCCGCCGGAACGCCGGCATGAGCGCCACCGAACGCATCGACCCCGCCGAGGCCGAGGCAGCCGACGCGCCGGCCACGCCCGGACGACCACACCAGCCGTTCGCGGACTGGCGGTTCGTGACACCACCGGTCGCCATCGTCGTGTTGGCCGCGTCCTGGGGCCGGGGTCTGCCCGCACTGCTGCTGGTGGTCATCGCCGTGGTGCTGGGCGCCGCCGTGCTGGCCGCGGTGCACCACGCCGAAGTCGTGGCCCACCGTGTCGGCGAACCTCTCGGCTCGCTGGTGCTGGCCGTGGCCGTCACGGTCATCGAGGTCGGCCTGATCGTGACCCTCATGATCGCCGGCGGCACCGGGACCGCGTCGCTGGCGCGCGACACCGTCTTCGCCGCCGTGATGATCACCTGCAACGGCATCCTGGGCCTGTCGCTGCTCATCGGCGCTGTGCGCTACCGGCTGGCGGTGTTCAACGCCGAAGGCACCGGCGCGGCTCTGGCCACCGTGTCCACCCTGGCGGTTGTCTGCCTGGTGCTGCCGACCTTCACCACCGCCCGCTCAGGGCCGCAGTTCTCGCCGACGCAGCTGGCGTTCGCCGCCCTGGCATCGGTCGTCCTCTACGCAGCATTCGTCACCACCCAGACGGTCCGCCACCGCGACTTCTTCCTCCCCGTCACCAGCAACGGCGTGGTCATCAACGACGCCGACGGAGACGACCATGCCGACCCGCCCACCACCCGCGCCGCCTTCACCAGCCTGGCACTGCTGCTGACCGCGCTGATCGCGGTGGTCGGCCTGGCCAAAGTCCTGTCCCCAGCCATCGAAGACACCGTCGCCGGCCTCGGACTGCCCCACTCGTTCGTCGGCGTGGTCATCGCCCTACTGGTGCTGCTACCCGAAACCCTCGCCGCGGCCAACGCCGCCCGACGCAACCGCATTCAGGTCAGCCTCAACCTCGCCCTCGGCTCCGCCATGGCCAGCATCGGGCTGACCATCCCCGCCATCGCCATCGCCTCGATCTGGCTTCCCGGTCCCCTGGCCCTCGGCCTCGGCGCAAACCAGATCGTCCTGCTCGCCATCACCATCGCCGTTGCCACACTGACCGTCGTCCCAGGCCGAGCCACCCGCCTGCAAGGGCTCGTCCACCTCATCCTGCTCGGCGCGTTCCTCCTCCTCGCAGCCCACCCCTGAGGCACATCTTCGCGATGAGGGCACTCGTGGCGCGGGCGGATTAGTCGATCAGCCCCGGCGCGGCCAGGGCTGGTCCAACGCGGCGACGTGCAGTTGCGCCACAGTCGGGCGGCCGTCCAGGCCGTGAACCGGCGGTGCGCGGCGGCCCTCGACACCCCGAACCCGGACGGTGGCGTGGCGACGGCCGAGCGAGGATCTGGCGGACGACCTCGAGGTCCAGAACGGTGTCGCCGGCACCGACCCGGGTCAGCGCGTCGAGGAAGTCATCGACGTCGGCCACCCGGTCCTTGAGCAGACATCCGACGCCGGTGATGTTGCTACCCCTGCCGCGCCCACAGACCACGACTGGTCCACGATCTTTGGAACTGTCACGTCGGGAACTGACCCGGCTTCGGGAACGACTATCCAGAGAAGGTGTTTCCAGGAGAGGACCTCAGTGATGGCGAGTACGGGCAGTAGGCGGCGGGCAGTGCTGCGGGCAGCGGCGGCCGGCGCTGTGGGAGCGGGACTGGCCGCGACCGGGGCGGCCGCCCCGGCGGTCGCGGGCCGTCGGGAGTCGACGCGGGCTGGGGGTCCGCGCATCGCGATCCTGTTGTACGACGGGTTGACGGCACTGGACGCGGTAGGCCCGTACGAGGTGTTGTGCCGGGTGCCGGACGCCGAAGTGGTGACGGTGGCCAAGCGGGCCGGTCAGTTGCGCACCGACACCGGCATGCTGGGACTGATGGCCGACCGGGCGCTGCACCAGGTCCGGCACGCGGACGTGCTGCTCGTGCCCGGCGCCGGCAACCGCGGCGTGATCGCGGCAATGGACGATGCCGAAATCGTCGACTGGGTGGGGCGCATGCACCGGCGGACGACGTGGACCGCCGCAGTTTGTACCGGCACCCTGATCCTCGGTGCGGCGGGCCTGCTGCGCGGGGTGCCGGCCACCACGTACTGGGCGTCACGCTCCTACCTGGAGGCCACGTTTGGAGCGGTCATCACGCCGGGTCGGTTCGTCGAGTCCGGCAAGATCGTCACTGCGGCGGGCGTGTCGGCGGGCATCGACATGGCGTTGCACCTGGCAGCCAAGCTGGCCGGCGATCGGGTGGCACAGGCGCTGCAACTCGCGGTCGAGTACGACCCGGACCCGCCGTTCGACACCGGCAGCCCGGAAAAAGCTGGACCTGAGCTGCAGCAGTTGGCGCTGGAGCTGCTGGAGGCGGCCGCTCGATAGCCGAGAACCCGGCCCGTTCACCGGTGTCCACGCCGCCGCTGGGAGAAGGAGCACGCCTCGAAGCTGACCCCGCCGCGGTCGGCCGTCCGCCCTGAATGTCCGGGGCGGGCGATAGCATCACCGTCATGAGCGTGCTCGACCGCCGCGCCCTCAACCGGTCGCTCCTGGCCCGTCAGCTCCTGTTGCGGCGGCACGACATGCCGGTCGCCGACAGCCTTGAGCGCCTGGTGGGGTTGCAGGCGCAGGAGCCCCTGGAGCCGTACGTCGGGTTGTGGAGCCGACTGGCCGGCTTCCAGCCGTCGGCGCTGGCCGAGTTGCTGCTGAGCCGCCGGGCGGTCCGCACGCTGCTGATGCGCCGCACCCTCCACCTGGTGACCGCCCGCGACTGCCTCGCGCTGCGGCCCGTGCACCAGGCGATGCTGGTCTCGCGTATGTGGTCGACGCTGCGCCGGGTGCTGCCCGGCGTCGACCTCGACGAGCTGACGAAACTGGGCCGGCCGCTGTTCGAGGAACGGCCCCGCATGCTGACCGAGGCGGCCCGCGAAATCGCCGACCGCTGGCCGGGGGTGCAGCCGCGCTCGCTGGGTGACGCGCTGAGCACGCTCGTGCCGCTCGTGCAGGTACCACCCCGTGGTGTCTGGGGCGAGCGGGCGGCCGCTTACCACACCACGTTCGAGGCGTGGCTGGGCCGTCCGCTGGAGCCGGAGTCGCCGGCCGCCGTCGATGCCCTGGTCCTGCGCTACCTCGCCGCCTACGGCCCGGCTGCCAGCGCTGACATCCGCGCATGGTCGGGGCTCAGCGGGCTGCGGGAGTCCCTCCAACGGCTACGACCGCGCCTGCGGACGTTCCGCGACGAGCGCGGCCGCGAGTTGCTCGACGTGCCCGACGGCGCGCTGCCCGACCCGGAGACCCCGGCGCCGCCGCGTTTCCTGCCGGCGTTCGACAACGCAGTACTCGGCTACGACGACCGCAGCCGCGTCATCGACACCGAGCATCGTGGGTTGAGCGTCACGGGTGCCCGCTACCTGCTGGTCGACGGCCGGGTCGCCGGCACCTGGGCGGTCACCGTCGACGACGGCGCGGCGACGTTGCGGATCACACCGCTGCGGGCGCTCACGACGAACGAGCGCGACGCCGTGGTCATCGAGGGCGAGGGCCTGCTCACCATGTTTCAGCCCGAGCCACGACGCGCCAACCGCGTCTCGATCACGGACGGGTGACGCGGGTGGGCGCCGTGACGGGGTGCCATGCCGAACCGTCGGGTGCCTCCTCGGCCGATACACCGATGGCCGGTGTCCAGGCGTGGTCACCGGCCTGTTTCCTCGGCGAGGAACGCCAGCATCTCAGCGGCGACCGAAGCCCGCCGGTCATGGCGGTTCAGGACCGGCCGGGCCCACCAGGGCGGGTAGGGCCCGGCCGGTTCGGTCAGCGGGTCTCGGCGCTGACCTTTTCCTGGGCGGGAGACGTCGGCCGGGACCGCCGACGCGACCAAGCCTGGGTCAGCGGCCGCTCCACGGTCGGTAGAGCACCGTGGCGGCGGCCAGGCTCGCCGCGAAGGCGGCCAGACCGACCAGGAAACCGACCCCGGCGGGAAGGTCCCATCCCCCGCTGACCCGCCCGATGCCGGTCAGCAGGATGTCGTGCACGAGGTAGAAGGCGAACGACACCTCGCCGAGGAACACCATTCGGCGGTGACGCAGCCAACTCGATCCGAGCCGAGGGAATGTCCCAGCAGGCCCGCCACGGCGCAAGCCAGGACGATCTGCGCCACGTCGCCGAGTTCGCCATGCGAGCGGCCGACAGCGGACCGCTGAACCACCCGCCGCGACGACGGCGCTGTCCATGTCGTCGCGGCGTACCGCCCAGCTGCTGGCTTCGCGTCCGCCGTTCAGTGCGCGCGAGGGACGCGGGCGCTGAGGAGCGTCCGTAGCCGGTTGAGCGGCGGCGTCCGATGGTTCAGCCGGTCGGCGTCCGGGTGAAGTCCATGGTCCAGTTGGTCTCCCAGGTGCGTTCGCCGTCGGTGGAGAACGCCTGCTCCCAGCGGCACGAGGTCGGGGTGATCCGCGACCAGGTGAACCGGCACCGGACCGGGCGGCCCTCGTCGACGTCGTCGGCGTAGAAGGTGCCCACGCCGTCGACGAACCGGCCGACCACCGGCGGCAGCTCCAGCACCCCACGGCTGCTGGTCATCCAGTAGATCGACCAGGTGCCGGTCGCCGGGTCGAAGATCCGCACGCTGGCGCCGGAGAAGCCCTTCGTGGGACAGCTCATCTCGTCGAAGCTGCCGGCGCCGTCGAAGAAGGACCGGGCCACGGAACAGCCGGGGAACTCGTCCCACTCGTCGCTGCCGGCGTGCCGTCTCACCAGCCGACGGTTGACCACGTGCCAGGTGCCGACCAGGAAGTCGAAGTCGCCCATCAGCGGCCCACCGGCCCCTCGGCCCGGGTGTCAACGCGCCAGCCGGCCAGATCCGGACGGTCCGGCGCCAGCACGTGCCGGACCCAGGCGGCCCGCTCGTGCTCCAGCACCCCCAGCTCCCAGACGCAGCCCACCCATGGCCGGCGAAGCTCGACGAAGTGGGTCGGGTCGCCGTCCGGGCAGTCCAGGGCGGGCTGGCCGGCGGCGGCGATCCGCACCTCGACCACGTTGTCCCAGACCCAGCTGTACGCCAGCAGGTAGGCGCCGGTGTCCGCGCCCCGGTGCAGCACCACCCAGCCCGCCGCCGGGGTGTCGTCGTCGACGCCGGCCGGCAGCAGCCGGGGCAACAGGTCGTACGCGGCCTTCTCCACCTCCGGTTCGATGCGCCGGTGCGGCTGGTCGATGTGGTAGCGCTTCAGCTCACGGCCGGCGACCGTGACCGGTCCCGGGATCCAGAGGTCCTTGTCGCGAAATGCCATGCCCGGACGGTAGAACCACTTCCCTGACAACTACTGTCAGCAGAGTGCGGGCCAGTCGACTCCTCTCCCTCCTGCTGCTGTTGCAGACCCACGGCCGGCTGACCGCGGCCCAGCTCGCGCAGCGGCTGGAGGTCTCGGTCCGCACCGTCTACCGGGACGTCGAGTCGCTGCACTCGGCCGGCATCCCGCTCTACGGGGAGGCCGGGCACGCCGGCGGCTACCAGCTGGTTGAGGGCTGGCGGACCCGGCTGACCGGGCTGACCGCCGAGGAGGCCGAGCGTCTCTTCCTCGCCGGGCTCCCCGGGCCCGCCGCCGAGCTGGGCTACGGGGCGGTGGTGGCCGGGATCGAGCTCAAGCTGCAGGCCGCGCTGCCACCCGCGCTGGCCGACCGGGCGGGGCGACTGCGGCAGCGCTTCCACCTGGACACCCCCGGCTGGTACGCCGACGGCGACGCCTCGCCCCACCTGGCAGCGATGGCGGACGCGGTGTGGCGGGAGCGGCGCGTCCGGGTCCGCTACCGCAGTTGGAGCGGCGAGGTGGACCGCGTGCTGGAGCCGTACGGGCTGGTGCTCAAGGGCGGCCGGTGGTACGCGGTCGCCAACCGGCCGGGCCGGGACAGCCCGGCGACCTACCGGATCAACCAGATCCTCGCCCTGACCACCCTCGACGAGGGCTTCGACCGGCCGCCGCAGTTCGCCCTGCCGGCCTGGTGGCAGGCGCACGTGGTGCGGTTCCGGGCCCGGCTGCACCGCGACGACGCGACGATCCGGCTCTCCCCGTACGGCCGGCAGCGGCTGCGGGAGATCGCCAGCGACGTGGTGGCCGGCGCGGCCGAGCGCAACGCCGGCCCACCGGACGCGGCCGGCTGGGTGAGCACCGTGGTGCCGATCGAGTCGCTCACGCATGCCCACGGCGACCTGCTGCGGCTCGGCGCGGAGGTGGAGGTACTGGCGCCGGCCGAGTTGCGGGCCATGCTCGCGGCCACCGCCGCAGGGTTGGCCACGCTCTACCCGCTGCGCGCCACCGAGCCGCCCCGCTGAGCCCCGGCCCCGCTGTTCCTCAGTCGAGGGCCACCCGGACGGCGGGCCGGCCCGGTGCCGGTTCGGGGCAACGCCGCACCGAGGAGTGAGGGCGATCGGCCACTCCAAAAGGGAGGGTGTCGGGGCGTGACTGTCGCCGGAGTGTGCCACCCTGGGGGCGACGAATCGGGTCACCGGAGGTGATGGCCACGTTACGACTGTGCGAACTCGTCGCCGTGCCCGCCGTCGCGCCGGTCACCCTCGACGTCGCCGCCGGCGCGACGGCGGCGCTCGCGGCCGTGCCCCGAGTCGGCACGGCTACCGCCCGGGTGGTAGCCGGGCTGGCCGCTCCGGTGGCCGGCCGGGTCCAGGTCGGCGGACGGGACGTCACCGACCTGCCGCCGCTGCGGCGCCGCATCGGCTACGTGCCGGCCGGCGGCGCGCTGCTGCCCCACCTGACCGTGCGCCGCAACATCGCCTACGGCCAGCGCAAGCGGGAACGGGTGCGCGAGGTCGCCGACACCTGGGCGGCCACGGTGGTCGAGCGGCTGGAGCTCGCGCCGACCCTGGACCTGCGCCCGCACCTGCTCTCCGAGGTCCAGCGGTTCCGGGTGGCACTGGCCCGCGCGATGGCCTGCCTGCCGGAGGTGCTGGTGATCGACCTGCCCGCCGGCATTCCAGACGGGGGCCGCCTCACCGACCTGGTCGGGCGGCTCGCCCCGCCGGATGCCCCGGGCGTCGCGGTGCTGGCCTGCACCGCCGACGAGGCCGTGCTGGCGGAGGTCGGTGCCCAGGTCCGGGTCGAGTCGGCCGACACCACCGCGGAGGCGGCCCGATGAGGCTGGGCCGACGTACGCTGCTGCGCGCCGCCGCCGCCGCGACCGCGACGGCCGCGACGGCCTGCTCCGGCGGGGAGCGGTCGGTACAGGTGGCGGTGGTGTGGAGCGGCGCGGAGCTGGGCCGGTTCCGCGAGGTGGTGGCCGGCTACGGCGCGCCGGTGCGGGTGGTCAGCGCGGGCAACGACATCGACGCGTTCCTGCGCGCCCGGCACCTCGCCGGCACCAGCCCGGACGTGGCGATCCTGCCCCGCTCCGGGTTGGTCGTCGAGTACGCCCAGCGGGGCTGGCTCAGCGAGCTGAGCCCGGCCGCGAGCTACGCCGTCCCGCCCGGGATGGCCGACCTGCTCGCCGCCGACCGGCGCCGCTACGGCGTCTGGGTGAAGGCCGCGCACAAGTCCCTGTTCTGGTACTTCCGCTCGATGCTGCCCGAGCCGCCGGCCACCTGGGACCATCTGGTGGCGATCACCCGACGGCTCGGCGCGCGGGCGCGGGCCGGCATCGCCCCGGCGCCACTGGCGGTCGGCGCGGCCGACGGCTGGGTGCTCACCGACTGGTTCGAGAACGTGCTCGCCGACGTCACGGCACCCGGCTACTACGAGGCGCTGGCCCGCGGGGAGGCCGACTGGCAGAGCCGGCCGGTCCGCACGGCACTGGACCGGCTCGCCGAGCTGTGGAGCATCGACGGGGCTTTCCCCGGCGGCCCCCGCCGTGCCCTGCTCACCCAGTACGAGGAGTCGGTCATCCAGGTGGTACACCACCGCCGGGCGACGATGGTGTTCGAGGGCGACTTCGTCGACGACGTCAGCACCCGCTTCCGGCGTGGTCCGGAGCGGCCTTCCACCTTCCGCTTCCCGGGCGCCCGGGTGGCGGACCGTCCGCTGATCCTGGGCGGTGACGCGGCGGTGGCGTTCGCCGGTTCGACCCGTGGGGTCGAATTGGTGCGCTGGCTCAGCGACGGCGCGGCGTTCCAGCCGTGGCTACGCGCCGGCGGCTACCTCTCGCCGAACGTCACGGTTCCGCTCGAGAGCTACCGTGACCCGGTGCGCCGTAGTCTCGCCGCCGAGCTGCGGACGGCAGAGTCGGTTCGTTTCGACCTCTCCGACCGGCTACCCGGCCCGTTCACCGGCTCTGACGGGGTAGGAATCTGGCGGATCATGCAGGACTTCTTCGCCGATGTCACCGACGGGGTCGCCGCCGCCGAGGCGGTGCGCCGGGCCACCGGCCAGCTGGCCGCGGCGGCCCGGGCGGCCGGGGGTGGGCGATGACCCGACCGGTGCTCGGCGAGCTGGCGGTGCTCGACGACGTCGGGCCGCCCCGGCGCGGCCGGGCCTATCCGGCGGCCGGAGCCACCTCGGCGCTGCTGCTGCCGGCGCTGCTGCTGCTCGGTGCGCTGGTGGCCTGGCCGGTGCTGCGGACGTTGCACGCCAGCGTGGTCATCGACGGCCGGTGGGTCGGCACGGCGAACTTCCGGGCCGCGCTCGCCGCGCCGGGCACGGGCGCGGTGGTGGGCCGGACGCTGCTCTGGGCGCTGGTGGTGCCGGCGGTGGTGACGGTGCTGGGCTACCTGCTGGCCGCCGCGTCGCGCCGCCCGCAGGAGGGTGGGTTGGTCCGGCTGATCCTGGTGGTGCCGACCGCGCTGCCGCTGGTGGTCACCGGGGTCACCTTCCGGCTGCTCTACGACCCGGATCCACAGCGCGGGCTGGCCACCCTGTTGATGGCCCGGCTGACCGGACGGTCGGCGGAGCAGGTTCCGCAGCTGCTCGGGCCGGGCCTGGTCACCGTGGCGCTGATGTCAGCGTTCGTGTGGGCCTGGGTCGGGCTGGCGGTGCTGGTGTTCCGGGCCGCCCTGGACGCGGTGCCTCCGAGTCTCGCCGACGCCGTGCGCGCCTTCGGCGGCAGCCGGCGTGACGTGCTCTGGGACGCGCAGTGGCGGCCGCTGCTGCTGCGTACCGTCGCGGTGGTTTTCGCCCTGGTGGCGCTCGGCACCAGCCGCACCTTCGACCTGATCCTGGTGATGGCGCCCGGCTCGGTGCGCGACGAGGCATCGGTGCTGGCGCTGCGGGTCTGGCAGGCCTCCGGCGGCACCACCACCGGCGAGGGCGCGGCCCTCGGCGTCATCTGGCTGGTGGCGGTGGTCGCCGGGATGCTGGTGGCGGCGCTCTTCGTCCGCCAGGCCTGGCCGCCGCCGCAGGACCCGGCCCCGGCAGAGCCCGACCAGGCGGCACCGCGCCGGGTCACCCGGCTGCTCGCGGTGGGCGCCGCCGTCGCGTGGCTGGTGCCGCTGGGGGTGCTGCTGGCCACGTCGCTGCACGATCCGGTCGACGCCGCCGCCCGCGGTTGGTGGTCGAGCCCGCCCAGCCTGGACTCCTACCGACAGCTGGCCACCGGCGTCGAACTGTGGCGCACACTGGGCTTCACGCTGGTGCTGGCCACCGTGGTCACCGCCGCGGTGCTGTGCATCGCGCTGCTCGCCGCGTACCCGCTGGCCTGGTTGACCGGGCCACCCGCGCAGGCGACCGCCCTGTTGCTGATGGGCGCCAGCGTGGTGCCGGTGCAGGTGATCGCCGGCCCGGTCAACGAGGTGCTCGGCGTGGTGCTCTCCTCGGGCACGGCGCGCGGGATGGCGCTGGTGCACATCGCCCTGGGGATCCCGTTCGCCGTGCTGGTGCTCCGCAACGCCTTCGCCGACCTGCCCGCCGAACAGGTGCGCGCCGCCCGGCTAAGCGGGCGGCACTGGTGGAGCACGTTGCGGCTGCTGGCCCGGCACAACCGCCCGGCGGTGATCGCGGTCGCCGTGCTGGAGTTCGTGCAGGTGTGGAACGACCTGGTCGTCGGCCTGCTGTTCAGCGGCCCCGGCGCGGTGTCGCTGGGGTTGTTCCTCGCCGGCCAGAGCCGCGGATTCGTGGTCAACAGCGGCGTGCTCGCCGCCGGTTCGGTGGTCGCGTCGATCCTGCCGGTTCTGCTGGTGGTGCTGGCCCGCCGCCAGCTCGTCGCCGGGCTGGTGGCCGGGGGCGTGCGGTGAGCCCGCCGGGACGCCGCTCGCGCCGCCCGGCGCGGCTGAGCGTACTGCTCGCCCTCGGCGGGGTGCTCGGCGGCGGGGTCAGTGCCCTGCTGGGCAACGTCGCCGGCAACCTGCTCTCCGAGCTGTCCGTCGCGGTACTGGGCTCGGCGAGCATCGGCGTTGTGCTGCTCGGCCTGCTCGCCTCGTTCGTCGTGGAGTGGCGCCGCCGCCAACGCGACCACGTCGCCGAACCGGACGACGCCGAGACGCCGGCGGCCGCCGGCACGCCGACGCTGCCCTACCCGGCCGGCTTCACCGGGCGCACCGGCGAGGTCGACGCCGTCGCGGAGGCGCTGCGGCGAGAGCACGCGGTGGCGGTGGTGGGTCGACGGGCCGTGGGCACCTCCTGGTGCGCGGTCCAGGCCGCCAACCGGTGCCGGGCGGACTTTCCCGACGGTCAGTACCACCTGGATCTGCGCCGCGGCGGCCGGCGCCGCTCACCCCGCCAGGTGCTTACCGCGCTGGCGCGGATCCTGGGTACCCGGCCGCCAGTCTCCGGCCGGCCGGACGACCTCGCCGACGCGGCCGACGAGCTGCGCGGGCAGCTCGACGGCCGCAGGATCCTGCTGGTACTGGACAACGTGGACGACCCGGCCCAGGTCCGGCCGCTGCTGCCACCGACCGCCCGCACCTGCCGGCTGCTGCTGGCCGGCACCGGGGCACTGGCCGCGCTCGACGGGGTGGTGGCGCACTGGCTCGCCGAACCGGACACCGCCGACGCCGTCGAGCTCTTCGCCACCGCGGGCGCGGCGGCGCCGGTCGCCCGGCCGCACCGGCCGGACCCACGCACCGATCCCGCGGTACCCGCCATCGTGGAGCTGTGCGGGCGCCAACCCCGCACGGTGGCGGAACTGGGCCGACGGACCGCCCAGCACGGCTGGCGGCACGCGGACGTGCTCGACGCGCTGCGCCGGGCCGTCGAGACTCCCCCGCACCAGGAGATCACCGTCTCCCCGGCCACCCTGCTGGTCACCGCCCGGGACACCGCCTACCACGCGCTCTCGCCGGAGGCCCGGCGGCTGTGGCGGCTGATGTCACTCAGCCCCGTTCCGGTGGACCGGCCGACCATCGCCGCGCTCGCCGGTCGGCGACCCGGCCGGGTCGCCACGCTGCTGGACGAGCTCGCCGCCGGGGCGTTCGTGGTCGGCGCGCCGGGCGACCGGTACGAGGTGCGGCCGCTACTCGGCCCGTACGCACGGCTGCACCAGCGCGACGGCGAGCCGGTGCGACGGCGGGTCGCCGCGCAGGCCCGGCTCACCCGGCACCTGGCCCGGCGGGCCGAGCGGCACGCCGCGAGCCTGGCGGTGGCCGCGTCCGCGCTGGACCGGGACCGGCCGTTGCCGTTGGACGACGACCCGTACGGCTGGTTCGACCTGCACCAGGAGCTGCTTCTGGCGGTGGTCCGGGTGCCGGCCGGCGCGGCCGAGACCCTGCCCCGGCGGGTGCGTCGCTGGTGGTTCCGGCTGGCGGTGGCGCTCTGCGGCTGGCTCGCCCACGTCGAACGGCTCGACGAGTGGGAGGAGGTGTGCCGCACCGTGCTGGCCACCCCGACCGCCAGCGACCGGCCGGAGATCGCCGGCTGGGCGCACAACGAGCTGGGCGTGCTGCGCCGGCGCCGACACGACCCGCAGGGCGCGGCGACCGCGCTGGCCCTGGCAGTCGCGGAGCGGGGCCGGCGGGGCACGGCCCAGGCCCGGATGAACCTCGGCCTGGTGCTGCTGGAGCTGGGCCAACTCGACGACGCGGTGGAGCACCTGGAGCTGTCCCGCCGGCACCGCTCCGGCGCGGACCGGGCCGGGCAGGCGCTCACCCAGCTCGGGCTCGGCGCCGCCCAGTTGACCCGGGGTGAGCTGGAGGCCGCACATCACCACCTGGTCCGGGCGGCGAACACGTTCCGCTCGCTCGGCGACGCTCGCGGCTACGCGGCGGCGCTGACCAACCTGGTGCTGGTGCACGCCGAGATGGGCGAACACCTCGACGCGGCGCAGGCGTGGCGGGCGGCTCTGCGCGAGTACGAGTCGCTGGCCGACCCGACGAACCGCGCCGCCGCGCTGCTCAACGCCGGAGCGGCGCTGCTGACCTCCGCGCCGGCGCAGGCGCGTCAGGCGTACGGGATGCTGGCGGAGAGCCGGCGGCTGCGTGAGGGTGGGCGGGCCACGGCGGGACTCGGCCGGACGCTGCTGTACCTGGGTGACGCGGCGGCGACGCTCGGGGATTGGGACGAGGCGCGGCGGCACTGGGCGGACGCGGCCGCGGTGTGCGAGGCGGTGCGGGACGCCGAGGGCCAGGTCGCGGCGGACGCCCGCCTGGCCGGCGAGCGCTTGCCGCAGTCCCACCCCGGCTGAGCACGGCCGCCGCGCCGGCGTCCCGGAATCGAGTGCGGGCGGATAACGGCGGCTCCGCCGGCCTCAGCGCCGGGTGCCGCCCGGTCGGCCTCAGCCGGTCCCGGAGGCCCGGTGACCGATGCGCGGAGCCCGTACCACCGGGGCGTTGCCCGACCCGGGGCGGAAGTCCCGCGCCGCGCCGGCAACCATCTCGTCGGGATCGCGGGCGAGCATCCGCCGGATATGCGGCGGGACCACCTCCGAGGTCGCCATCGCCATCCGCACCTGCACCGAGCGGTCGTCAACCAGGCGTCGCAGATCCGCCTCGTCCAGCTCGACCGCCAGCACCAGTGCGGCGCGGACGTCCACCACGGGATCCTGGGCAAGTGCGCTGCGCTGGGCGGCGGTGGTCCGCGGGTTGCGGGCGAGCCCCTTGCGTACGCGTACGGTGCGATCGGCCATCAGGGCGGTGATCACGCCTGGGTCGTGGGTGTGGGTGCCGAGTCGTTCCCGAACCTCGGGTGAGACGTCGTCGACCAGCCGCGCGGCCAGCTCGGGCTCCAGTTCGCGCGTCTCCGCGAGGAGGCCGCGAAGCTCCTTGTCGGGAGCCTCCGCCATCACCCGGCGAATCGACTCGTTGCAGGCCGGGTTGCCGGCGACCGCCCAGCGGACCCACCGGTCGGCGTCCTTGACGAGTAGCAGGAGATTGGCGACCGAGGTCGAGGGGTTCCTCGCCACGGCCTCCCGAACATGACGATCATGGTCCCGGGTCAACGGTCGCAGTGCCTGCGCGGGCGCGTCGGTGCGGGCCGCGACCGCCTTCCGGACCACGGCCGACGGATCGGACGCCAGGTCGATGAGGGTCATCTGTGACGTTGTGGGGTCACGCGCGACGGCGAGCCGCGCATCGACGCTGCCACCCGTCGCACCGTCCGCGGCGGCACCTGACCCACTGTGACGGTTGGGCCCGCCGACGTCCTGCTGTTTCCCCATGGACACCATCATGTCACGGGCCAAACTTGGAGCCACGAGCCCTGACCAGAGCCTCGACGATGGTCGAAGCGTCACTTCCGCGGATGCCCCGGCAGGTCGACACCGCCGCGCGGCTCCCGCAGCGGCACGACCGGGCGACCTGGCTCCTGACGGCCGCCAATGGTTGGAGGGCCACCAGGCCGGATTCGTTGGCGAGGACCACGAGTTGGGCGCCGTCACCGGCATGGAGCTTGGCGATGGCCGGATTGATGTGGTCAATACGGTCAGCGGCAGATGACCGGACGATGAGTTTGCCGGGTGATCGGCGGTGCGAGCAGGGCGCCACCGCGCGCTGCACCGAGGTTGGTGGTATAGTGCTCGACCTCGACGCGCACCCCGCCGGCATCCCCACGACCGGCCGTCACCTGCCGACCTTCCAGGACCTGCTCGTGATCGTTCCCTCACCGCGATTCCCGAGAGTTCAGGGAAATCGACTGGATTCTCGACGTGAACCCAAGGGTTCGTCTGCACAGTCGCGCTATCGCGGATCCGGGGGTTCGTGGGGAACCCGGCCGAGGGTCTGGCGACTGTGTTGCGCCAGGAAGGTGGTCACCGCTTCACGGAAGCCGTCAGGGTTCTCGACCCACGGCGAGTGACCGGAGCCGGCGAGGTTCACGCGTTGGCTGTTGGTCAGCGCTTGGTGCAGCGAGTCGACGGCCCAGCGGGGGCGGATGTCCTCGGTGCCGTCGATGATCAGCACGGGCAGGTCGAGCGCCCGGGACCGCGTCGCGAGGTCGTTGTGGCCGAGTTCGTGCTTGACCTCGACGCTGATGGCCTGGTTGCAGTCGTAGTTGATGCCCAGCCACGGGGTGGCCATGCGTTCGGCGTGTCGCAGTGCGGCCCTGCAATGGTCGGCGAAGTCGGCCGACCATTGCAGGGCCGCCCATTCACGTTCCTCGGCGGGCGTGCGGGGGCGGGCGG
>NZ_SMKN01000133.1 GCF_004348675.1 Micromonospora sp. KC606
ACCCCCCGCCCTGGCCGCCCGGTACGCGACCGTGTCGACCCGGGTCCTCGGCTACACCGCCGAGGTGGTCATCGACAACCCGGGCGGCGTCGCGGTGGATGACTGGAGCCTCGTCGTCACGCTCGCCCCGAGCGCGACGGTCGGCGGCGTCACCGGCGCGCAGTGGCGGCAGGAGGGGCAGGTCGTCACCTTCACCGGGGCGGCGGTGCCGGCTGGCGGGTCACGGTCGCTCCGCTTCGACGTCCGCGACGCCGACCTGCTGGTCAAGGCGCCGCGGAGCTGCGCCGTGGACGGTACGCCCTGCACCGGTCTGTGAGACGGCACCGCCCCGCCCGGGTCGAGCGCCGGGGGTGTCCGCGACGCGGCGCAGGCGACCGGTCACGGAAGGGGTGATCCGATCGGCTGTCACCTACGTACACGGTGGCGGGGGGACGTGAAAGGGGAGCGTATGGCGGGGTCGGAGCCGGGCCAGAGCGACCGTGCGGAGATCGGGGGCACCTCCGGACAGCAGTGGCAGCCCGAGATGGAGGTGACGGGAGAACCGCCCGTGCCGGGTCTGCTGGTGGTCGGTGATCCGCCGGCTGACCGCCGGTCCTGGCCGCGCAGCACCCGGCTGCTGGCCGCCGCCGCGGTCGTGGTCCTGGCTCTGGGCGGGCTCGCCGTCACGGCCACCCTGACCAACACCGACCGGCTCGGCATCGCCTTCTCCGGCGGCCGGCCGGTGACGCCGACCGTCGCCCGGGACGAGCCGGGCGGATCGGGGGCTGCCCAGTCGGCCGCGTCCGACCAACTGCTGACCGCGCCGGTGGACGGCCGTCGCCAGGTGACGTTCGAGCTGGTCGACGGGTTGAGCACGGTCCGGTTGCGTACCGAGGATCTCGGCGACGACCTCTACCGGATCAGCACCCCGCCCGACTCGACCGTCCGGGCCCGCCCGGAGGTGCTCGGCGATCGGGTGCGGCTGCGTGTCGCCAAGACCGGCCGCAAGGGTGAGGGCAGCGTGGACGTGGTGCTCAACGCGCGGGTGGTCTGGCGGCTGCGCCTGCTCGGCGGGGTCAGCCAGCATCTGATCGACCTGGGCTCCGCCCGGCTGGCCGGGTTGGATCTGGTCGGCGGCGCGGCCCGGATCGACCTGCGACTGCCGCAGGTTCGGGGTTCCCTGACGATCCGGATGAGCGGCGGGGTGAACCAGTTCGCCATCCGGGCCCCCGGCCGGCCCCCGGTCCGGGTCCGGGCCGCCATCGGGGCCGGGACCGTGACGGTGTACGGGGATCGGCGTGACGGGGTGGCTTCCGGCAAGGTCATCAGCTCGCCGAACTGGGACCGTGCCACCGATCGGGTCTACGTCGACCTCGTCTCGGGCGCGAACACCGTCAGGGTCACCGAGGGCTGAGCGCCGCACGGGGGCCTTGTCGACCTGGCCCCAGTGCGCGACGGCAGCGCTGGCATAGAGTCGGGCGATGGAGCGGATCGAGTCATTGCCGGCGCAGACCCGACCCGCCGGCGCGGCCCCGACCGATCCGGGCAGCGTGCTGTTGCCCGGCCACGATGTGCCGCTCGGGCGGTACACCACCGTGCGCCGGCTGCTGCCGCAGCGGCAGCGCCGAATGGTCGGGGCCTGGTGCTTCGTCGACCACTTCGGCCCCGACGACGTCGCCGACCGGCCGGGTATGGAGGTGCCGCCGCATCCGCACACCGGCCTGCAGACCGTCACCTGGCTGCTCGACGGCGAGATCGTGCACCGTGACAGCCTCGGCAACGTGCAGCCGATCCGTCCCGGCCAGCTCAACGTGATGACCTCCGGGCACGGCATCGCGCACTCCGAGCGGTCACCCGCGGCCCACCCGCCGGTGATGCACGGCGTGCAGCTCTGGGTGGCCCTGCCCGACCCGGTGCGGGCCGGCGCCGCCGACTTCGCCCATCACGCCGAGTTGCCGCGGTGGCGCGACGGGGAACTGGACGTCACCCTGCTCGTCGGTGAGCTGGTCGGGGAGGCTTCCCCGGCGGTGGTGCACACCCCGCTGCTCGGCGCGCAGCTGACCGCCCGTGGACCTGCGCGGGTCACGCTGCCGCTGCGGCCCGACTTCGAGTACGGCCTGCTGGCCCTGTCCGGCGCGGCGGAGGTCGACGGATCGGCCCTCACCCCCGGCGGGTTGCTCTACCTCGGTGTCGGGCGGGACCGGCTGGAGGTGGCCGCCGACGCGGACAGCCGGCTGATGCTGCTCGGCGGCGAGCCGTTCGACGAGCCGCTGGTCATGTGGTGGAACTTCGTGGGCCGCTCGCACGAGGAGGTGGCCGCCGCTCGGGCGGACTGGATGGCCGGTCGCCGGTTCGGGACGGTGGCCGACGACGCTGCCCCGCCGCTGGCCGCGCCGGAGATGCCGACCACCCGGCTCAAGGGCCGGGACCGCCGGGGCGGTCTGCACGGCTGACCCGCAGGCGTGCCCGCCGCCGGGGCGGGTAGTCGCCGGCATGACCAGTGTGACCACCCGTACCGAGGACCGGAAACGCCTGGTGCGCCGGCTGGCCGGCGGCGGCCGGGGTTTCGCCGAACAGTACGGCTTCCGGGTGACCAACAACCCGTCGAGCCTGTTCCAGCTGCTCTGCCTGGCGGTGCTGCTGGCCCGCCGGGGCGACTTCCGGCGGGCCCTGGACGCCGCCCACGCCCTGCCCGGCAACGGGTGGGACAGCGCCGCCCGGCTGGCCCGCTCGCGGCACGCCGACCGGGTGCGGGTGCTGCGCGAGGCGGGGCAGCGCGGGGACGTCGCGGCGTTGGCCGACGTGCTCGGCGACCTGGCCCGAACCGTCGTCGACTGCTACCGGGGCGACCTGCGCCGGTTGCGCGCCTCCGCCGGCCACGACCCGGCGCGGGAGCGGGCTCTGCTCACCGCGCTGCCGGGGGTGGACGACCAGGTGGCCGACCTGTTCCTGCGGGAGACGCAGGCGTTGTGGCGCGAGGTGGCGCCGGTCGCGGACCGGCGGGCCCTCGTCGCGGCCCGCCGGCTGGGCCTGGGACGTTCCGCCGACGACCTGGCCGAGTTGACCGGCGGCGGTGAGTCGGAGCGGCTGGCCTGGCTGGTCGGGGCGCTCGCCCGGGTCGACCTGGAACGGCGCTATGCCGAGGTGATCACGTGAGGCGCGGCCCACACTTTGCCAGAAATCAGCCGTACGGATGATGGTTTGTCGTATGGTGGTCGTGGCAGCGATGCCCGCCCGGTTCGGGCGACCATCCACTGCCCGGCGGTACGCGACCCGGTTCGGGCGTGAAGCCGCAGGGACAGGCACGGTGACGCCCCAGGTCGCGGTTCGCGACCCGGGGCGTCCGCCTGTTCCCGGCCTCGCGGGGCTGTGCTCGCTCCCACCGCAGACCATGCCCTCCCGGCGGGGCGTAGGGCGGGCGTGGTGCCGGCGGTTGCCCGCCGGCTGAGATCAGATGCCGCGCAGGTGCTGGGACACCCGCTGGTGTCGGTCCCGCGCCTGGGCCGCCCGCTGGGACGCGTCGACCTCGGGAGCGGCGTCGATCCCGGCCGAGCGGGCCACCTCGGTGCCGTTGGCGTAGTCCACCGGGGGCAGCGCCCGCAACGCCTTGAGTACCTCCGGCGGCGCGCCTGCCCGCTCGGCCTCGCGCACGACGTCGTCCTTCTCCGCCGGGTAGTCCAGGCCGGACAGGTAGTGCAGGACGTCGCTGTAACTCGCCATGGCGTGAGCTCCCTCGCCGGCTCGATTTCCGGTCACGACCGGCGGCGGTTACCCGCCCGGACGGGCCTCACGCGCCGCCCGTGCCGGGAATCTCGCGCCGATCCCGCCACCGGGGACGCCGTTTCGGCGACCGGACGACGGGTACGCGACCCCTCACGACGCCGAAGGGAGCTCGATGAACTACGACACCTTCGTCGACCAGGTGGCTCGGCGGACCCGGAGCGACTCCGAGCGGGCGGTGGCGTTGACCCGGGCCACGCTGGAGACCCTCGCCGAGCGGCTGACCGGCGGGGAGGTGCTCGACCTCGCCACTCAGCTGCCCGTGCCGTTGCGGTTGGTCCTCAGGCCGAGCCCGAGCACCGAGGCGGCCGACCGGTTCGGCGCGGCCGAGTTCGTGGCCCGGGTCGGGCGGCGGGCCGGCGTGGACGAGGCGGTGGCCCGCGACGCGGTGCGGGCGGTCTTCACCACGCTGCGCGAGGCGATCAGCGGTGGCGAGTTCGACGATGTGGTGACGCAGTTGCCGCGCGACTACCGCGGCATGGTCGAGCCGGCGCTGGCCCCCGGCGCGACCCTGCTGCGCCCGGCCTGACCCGCCGGTGGTCCGAGCCGGCATCCCGCCCTTGGCCAGGGCAAGTAGCCGGTTTGGCGGTCGGTCGCGACCTGCCCTAATCTGAACGGCACGAGGGGAGTACTTCCCACGAACCATGCCGGTCAGTACGGCGTGCTCCGGGCACGCCTCGGGTGGTTGCCCACACGAACGTGGGTGAAGGAGACCTCGAACATGGCACGGTGTTCGAGGAGGCTCCATGACGGATGTGTCGTATCTGGCCGCCGATCTCCAGTCGGTCGGCACGCCCAC
Organism: Micromonospora sp. KC606; assembly: GCF_004348675.1. Classification (GTDB taxonomy): domain Bacteria; phylum Actinomycetota; class Actinomycetes; order Mycobacteriales; family Micromonosporaceae; genus Micromonospora. The sequence goes on from NZ_SMKN01000133.1 coordinate 4,559, forward strand.
GCTCTGGGCGGTCACCATCGCGGGCGTGCTCGCCCTGCTGGTGCTCGACTTCGTGGTGACCCGGCGCCCGCACGAGGTGTCGATCCGAGAGGCTCTCGGCTGGTCGGCGTTCTACGTCGCGCTGCCGCTGGCCTTCGGCGGCTGGCTCTGGTCGCGGCACGGATCCCAGCAGGGCCTCGAGTACCTCACCGGGTACCTGGTCGAGAAGTCCCTCTCGGTCGACAACCTCTTCGTCTTCATGCTGCTGCTGGCGGCGTTCGCGGTGCCCACCGTGCTGGCCCAGCGGGTGCTGCTCTACGGCATCGCCGGCGCGCTGGTGCTCCGCGCGGTCTTCATCGCCCTGGGCGCGGCCGCGTTGCAGACCCTCGACTTCGCCTTCCTGCTCTTCGCCGTCATCCTGATCGCCACCGCGGTCAAGCTGCTGCGCGACGCCCTCTCCGGGCACGAGCAGGAGGTCGACATCAACAGGATGCGGTCGGTGCGGCTGCTGCGCAGGTTCATGCCGGTGGTCGACGAGTACCACGGCCCGAGGATGGTCATCCGGCACGAGGGCCGCCGGGCGCTGACCCCGATGGCCCTCGTGGTGGTCGCGGTCCTCGCCACCGACGTGGTCTTCGCGGTCGACTCGGTGCCCGCCGTCTACGGCATCACCGAGGACCCGTACCTGGTCTTCGCCACCAACGCCTTCGCGCTGCTCGGCCTGCGGGCGCTGTACTTCGTGCTGCACGCGGCGCTGAGCCGGCTGGTGCACCTCAGCTACGGTCTGGCCGTCATCCTGGCCTTCATCGGTGTCAAGCTCGGCCTGCACTGGGCTCACGGCATCTGGTCCGGGGTGCCGGAGATCCCGACGCTGGCCTCCCTCGGCGTCATCATCGGCGTCCTGGCCGTCGTCACCCTGACCAGCCTGCGGGCCACCCGCCACGCGGCCTCCGGCGAGCGCGAGGTCGTCGTCGAGCGGCACTGACGCCGCGGCCACCGCCGGCGTCCTGCTGGGGCGCCGGCGGCGGGGTACGCGGGAAAGGAAGGCCGACCCCCGCTGGCGGTGGTAGGACTGACGGGTGGGAATCGTGTCACCCGGGTTCCAGGGCCGGCGCCGCACCAGCGGGCCGGCCCTGCCGCCAGGGCAGTACCTGACCGAGGATTTCCCGGTGCTCTCGGCCGGGCCGACACCGAAGGTGCCGCTCGACGGCTGGGAGTTCGTGCTCAGCACCGAGACCGGCGCGGAGTTCCGCTGGACCTGGCCGGAACTGATCGGGCTGCCGCAGGAGGCGCCGACGGTGGACATCCACTGCGTCACCCGCTGGTCCAAGCTCGGCACCCGTTGGCAGGGGGTGTCGCTGGACACCCTGCTCGACGGCGTCGACACCACCGCCCGGTACGCACTGGTCCACTCGTACGGCGGTTACACCACCAACCTGCCGCTGGACGACCTGCGGGGCGGCCGCGCCTGGGTGGTTCACACGTACGACGGCGGTCCCCTGTCGGCCGAGCACGGCGGGCCGGCCCGGCTGCTGGTGCCGCACCTGTACTTCTGGAAGTCCGCGAAGTGGGTGCATGGTGTCCGGCTGCTCGTTGACGACCGACCCGGCTTCTGGGAGACCGCCGGCTACCACGACTACGGCGACCCGTGGCGCGAGCAGCGCTACCAGGGCGACTGAGGTGGCCGCGACCACCACCGGCGGGCCGCTTACCTGGCGGGTGGCCCGGCTCGTGGAGCGCCGGGTGGAGACGCCGACCGCGCAGACCCTCGTCCTCGACGTGCCGGGTTGGCCCGGCAGCCTGCCCGGGCAGCACGTCGACGTGCGGCTGACCGCCGAGGACGGCTACCAGGCGGCCCGGTCGTACTCGCTGGCGGGGCCGGGCGACGGCGACCGGATCGCGTTGACCGTGCAGAAGGTGCCCGACGGCGAGGTGTCGCCGTACCTGATCGACGTGTACGCCGTGGGCGACCCGGTGGAGGTGCGGGGCCCGGTCGGCGGATGGTTCGTCTGGCGGCCGGTGGAGACCGCGCCGGTGCTGCTGGTTGCCGGTGGTTCCGGGGTGGTGCCGCTGATGGCGATGATCCGCGCCCGCCGGGCCGCCGGCAGCCGGGCGCCGTTCCGGCTGCTCTACTCGGTGCGCACCCCGGCCGACGTCTTCTACGCCGACGAGCTGCGCCACCGCCTCCGCGACGACCAGGGCCTCGACGTGGCGTACGTGTACACCCGCGAGGCGCCCGAGGGCTGGCGCGGCGAACCGCACCGAATCGGCCTGGCCGACGTGAACACCCACGGCTGGCCGCCCGAGCTGGAGCCGCTCTGCTACGTCTGTGGCCCCACCGGCTTCGTGGAGACCGTGGCGGACCTGCTGGTCGGGCTGGGCCACCAGACCCGGCGGGTCCGCACCGAACGCTTCGGCCCCACCGGCTGAGGGGGCGAGGAGGCCCGATGACCGACATGTCGTACCTGGACGGCAACATGCTCGACGGCCCGTTACGCGAGGTGTTCGCCGTCGACCTCAGCGCCGCCACCGGGCGTTGCCAGTCCTGCGGGATGGTCGGCCCGATGGCCCGGCTGCGCGTCTACTCCCACGCGCCCGGCCTGGTGGGCCGTTGCCCCTCCTGCGCCGAGGTGATGCTGCGGCTGGTCCGGGCCCCCGACCGGGCCTGGCTGGATCTGCGCGGCGCCACCTTCCTGGAGGTGCCGATGCCCCTGGACCGGCCCTGGGCCGGCTGATTCACGCAGCGGGCCCACGCCGCGACCGGGGACGGGGCCGACCGCCGCCCGCGGGTGCCCCCGTCGGGGTGGTCACCCGCGGTGGTCGCCCGTGCCCCGCGTGGTCACCGGCCGGGGCCGCGCGAGCGGCGGGACTGCCCGCCGAGGCGTTCGATCCGCCCCTGCTTCTGCTCGACCCGCCGGCGCTGCCGGGGCGTGAGCTGCTTACGTCCGCTCTGCCGCAGGTAGATCGGCTGGCGCTGGTCGTTGGACATCGGCACGGTCATGGCGTGTCCCCTCCCGGGAGTCGGACGGACGGTGCGCATCCACCCTCCACGCCACCCGGGTGAAGCGACCCCACCCGGGTGTGGTGACCGGCGTGGGCGGCGCCCGGCCCCGCATGACGTTTGCCGCCCCGTTCGGGGGGAACGGCCACAGGCATGACCAAACCTCGTGTGGTGATCGTGGGGGCCGGGTTCGCCGGTTACCACGCGGCGAAGACGTTGACCCGGCTGGCTTGCGACCGGGCCGAGATCGTGTTGCTCAACTCGACCGACTACTTCCTCTACCTGCCGCTGTTGCCGGAGGTGGCCGCCGGGGTGGTGGAGCCGACCCGGATCTCGGTGCCGCTCGCCGGCACCCTGCCCGGGGTACGCGTGATCGTCGGGGAGGCCGACCAGGTCGACCTGCGCAACCGGTGGGTCGGTTTCACCCAGCCCGAGGGGGACCGGGGGCGAATCGCCTACGACCGGTTGGTGCTCTCCGTCGGCAGTGTCAACAAGCTCCTGCCGATCCCCGGCGTCACCGAGTACGCGCACGGCTTCCGTGGGCTGCCCGAAGCGGTCTACCTGCACGACCACGTGATCCGCCAGATCGAACGGGCGGAACAGGCCGAAGATCCGGCCGAGCAGCGGGCCCGGGCCACCTTCGTGGTGGTCGGCGCCGGATACACCGGCACCGAGGTGGCCGCGCACGGCCAGCTGTTCACCGACGCGTTGCACGCCCAGCGGCCACGACTCACGGTCCGGCCCCGCTGGATGCTGCTCGACGTGGCCCCACGGCCCCTGCCGGAGCTGGACCAGCGGATGTCGCAGACGGCCGACCGGGTGCTGCGTCGCCGTGGCGTGGACGTGCGGATGGGCACCTCGGTCGCTGAGGCGACCGCCGACGGGGTGAAGCTCACCGACGGTGACTACATCCCCACCTGCACCCTGGTCTGGTGCGTCGGGGTACGGCCCGACCCGTTCGTCGCCGAGCTGGGCCTGCGCACCGAGAAGGGCCGGTTGGTGACCGACGAGTACCTCAACGTCCCCGGCTTCCCCGAGGTGTACGCCTGCGGCGACGCCGCCGCCGTGCCGGACGTCACCCGCCCCGGGGAGATCTGCACGATGACCGCCCAGCACGCCCAGCGCCAGGGCAAGCTCGCCGCGCACAACATCGCCGCCTCGTACGGCCAGGGCCGGCGCAGGCCGTACAAGCACCACGACCTCGGCTGGGTGGTGGACCTCGGCGGCAGGGACGCGGCGGCGAACCCGCTCAAGGTGCCGCTGTCCGGGCTGCCCGCCAAGGCCGTGACCCGTGGCTACCACCTGCTGGCGATGCCGGGCAACCGGGCCCGGGTCGGTGCCGACTGGGTGCTCGACGCCGTGCTGACCCGCTCGGCCACCCAACTGGGACTGGTGCCGGCGCACGCCGTGCCGCTGGAGAGTTCCTCACCGGAGGTTCCCGTGCACGCCCGGTCGTAGCCGACGGACCGGGACGAGTAACCGCCGGCGCGACGTTGACGGGTTCGGCTCCGGGCCGACGACCTGGCCGGCGGCTCAGGCCAGCAGGTCGTCGTCGGTGGCCGGGCGGGCGCCGCCGACGAACGCGGCCAGCGCCGCACCGTGCAGCACCCCGCCAGGCACCGGGTCGGCGGCCACCCGGGTGGCGAGCCGGTCAACCGGCAACCGGCCCGGGCGGTGCGCGGCGGCGAGCACCACGTTGCCGTAGCGGCGCCCCCGCAGCATCCGACGGTCGGCCACCAGGCACACGTCGGCGAAGACCGCGCCGAGCGTGGCGGCCTGCACCCGGGCGAAGACCAACGGCGGCAGATCGGTGACGTTGACCAGGTAGACCCCGTCGGCTCGCAGCGTCCGGGCCACCTCGGCGGCGAACTCCCGGCTCGCCACGTGCCCCGGCATCCGGGCGCCCCGGTAGATGTCGGACAGCACCAGGTCGTACCGCCGGGACGGGGTCGCGGCCACCGCGTCCCGGGCGTCGGCCACCTCGACACGTACCTCGGGCGGCAGCGCCGGCAGCCGGCGGGCGACGAGGTCCACCACCGCCGCGTCCCGCTCCACCACCCGCTGCGCCGACCCGGGGCGGGTGGCCGCGACGTACCGGGGCAGGGTCAGCGCGCCACCGCCGAGGTGCAGCACGTCCCGGGGAATGCCGGGCGGTGCGGCCAGGTCGACCAGCGCCGCCATCCGCCGGACGTACTCGAAGTGCAGGTGGCGGGGGTCGGCGACGTCGACGTACGACTGGGCCACACCTTCGGCGAGCAGGGCGTGGCCGGTTGGTCGGGCCGGGTCGGCGACCAGCTCCAGCGGGTCGTCGGCGGGGCTGTCCATGCGCGGCAGGCTAGCCCAGACCCCGACCGCCCGGCCGGGGCCGGCGGCCGTCGTGGCCCACCGGCCCCGGCCGCTGGCCTACCCGCCGGCCATGCCGGCGCCGGCCTCCTCGATCGCGTCGTCGATCCGGTGGGCCAGATCGACGTCGGCGGCGGTCACCGCGTCGGCCCGCTGGCTGCGGACGGTCAGCACCGCGTTGTCCGGGTCGGGCCTGCCGATCTGCGGCCCTCGACCGGTGTCGGCGCGCAGCAGGTCGAGTCGGTCGAGCACCCGGTCCAGGTTGCTCGGCGGCAGCTCGATGGTCCGCACCAGCGACCGCCGGTCGCTGGACCAGTAGGGCAGGTCGTCCAGGGCGTCCCGCAGCTCCGCCTCGGTCAACGGCGCGGTGGCGCTCGACGCGCCCACCAGGCCTCCACCGACCTCGGCCGCGCCGAGCAGGTCGCGCAACCCGTCCGGCACGTCCAGCGACCCGACGAGGTCGCCGTCGTGCGCGGCGAGCGCCGCGAGGGTCGCTTCCGCCTGGTACCGGGCCTGCTCCGGGGAGCGTCCGCTGATCCGGCCCACCTCGGCCAGGAAGCCAGGCAGGTCGCGGTGCCGTTCGATGCCGTCGAATGGCACCACGTCGTGCAGCGACACCGGCACGGCCGCCAGCAGCCGGGCGCGTTCCTGTTCGCCGAGCGCCCAGGCCAGGGCGAGTACGGTGGCCTCGGCGCCGACCTTCGCGGTACGGAAGTCCACCCCGGCGCGCCGGCTCACCTCGTCAACCAGTTCGCGGTAGCCCATCGGAGTGACCTCTGGCGTGCTCTGGCCGGGATCCGGGCGGGGCCGTCCGGTTGTCACCACGGCGGTGGCCGGCGGCGCGGGTCCACCCCGTGTGGGGTCCGGCTTGTGCCGGCCGGCCGGCGGCGGACCGGACCGCTTGCCCCGGCCCAGGCTGGTGAGCTGCTTGGACGCGCTCAGCGTGCTGCCCGTCTCGCTGGGCTGCCGACCCTGCTCGCGGGCCTGGCGGGCCAGGGCCCGGCGGCGCTGGTTGTCGCCCTCCATCTGCTTGCGCATGGTCGACCTCGCTCCCTGTCGGGTTCACCGTCGCCGTTGGCGTTCCCGTCCGGCCGTGGAAGGTAACGGGTTCCATCCCGCAGCCGGGTTCACTCGCGCCGGGTGAGGGATGCTCACCCGGGCCGGACGCACGATCGGATCGACCGGAGGCCTTCCGGGCAACGCATCGACCGGAGGTCGACCGGAGGTCTTCCGGGCAACGCGGAGGGGAAGGTCGTCATGAAGAGGATCGTCGAGATCGTTCCCGCCCGTCCCGGCTGGTACGCCCGCTGGCAGATCACGCCCGAGGCCACCCGCTGCTACCCGGTGAGCCTCTGGGCGATGGTCGAGGAGTCCGACGGGTCCGCCCGCGAGGTGGTCGGCATGGACTGCGCCGGCCAGTGGCCCGGATCGGACGACAACGAGGTGGGTGGGGAGTTCGTCCGGTACCTGTTTCAGACGCCCGATTCCGGTCCGCCGGAGGACGCCGACGCACCGACCGTTTCCGCGCGGGAGAACGGCCCACGGCTGCAGCCGGTGACCGCCTAGACCCTCCTCCCGGCCCCCGACCCCTGGTCCCAGGGTCGGGGGCCACCCCGCCGGGGGTCGCTCGGGCCATTACGACCAGCAGTCGAGCCGGAGGCGGATCCGGTGAGCGGGCGGTCCGACGCCGCGCGCTCAGGCGGTCGCGGCAGGCCTGCCGGGGAGTCCCGTCCCGGAGCGCTCGACGCCCGGGGCCGCCAGCGGTCGCGCCAGCAACCCGGCGACGCCGGTCATGTCGAGGATGGTGTCCAGGAAGCGCGGGGTGGACCGCAGCCGGAGGGTGGTGCCGCACTGCTGCCCCTCCCGCCACGCGTGCACGATCACCGACAGCCCGGTGCTGTCGATGAAGAGCAGGTCGGCGAAGTCCAGCACGATGGCCGCCGGGCGTTCGCCGAGCGCCCGGTCGATCTCGGCGCGCAGTGGCCCGGCGGTGGTGAACGCGAGGTCGCCGCCGACCGAGATGACCGGCGCGTGCGGATCCGAACGGTCGACGTACACGCTCAGTGGAGTCGCCTCGGGCTTCCTCCCAGCGGACACCACGATCACCTTTCCGCAGGCTGCCGATGGGGCAGGGACTTCTCAGGATCGTAACAACCCCGGTTCCGCCCCGCTGGGGACGCGCACCGGGCCCGGGGGCCGGCGTGCCGTGGCGGTACCGGAACATCGGCGTAGGGTTGCTGCGGGGGATCGGGACACGCCGTTCCGCCAACACGGGTGCCGACACGAGGAGTGGGGCTCAGCCGGTGACTGCTGCCGACGCCAGGGGCTCGGACCCGGGCGCCGGAGGGACTCCCACGCCGAGTGCCGCGCGGGCCGCGGCGGGCTCGTCCGAGGCCGCCGGTCGGCCCGCGTCCGCGCTGCCGCCGCTGACTCCCGATCACGAGCCCGACTGGTCCCGGGTGCTCGGGCACTTCCGGGAGGGCCTGATCGTTTGCGATGCCGACGGTGTGGTGCGCCACCTCAGCCCGGTGGCCGAGCGCCTGCTGCCCGAGGTGGTCGCGGGGCGGCCGTTGGTCGCCTCCGACGTGGCGGGGCTCGGGCCGGGTGGCGCCGAGCAGTTCGCCCACCGCGGCCGTCGGCTGCGGGTGCGGCGGATCCCTCTGTCCGGTGCCCGCAGCTGCCACTACGTCGAGGACGTAACCGAGACTGTCGGTCAGGCCGACGCGCTGCTGGCCGAGCGCGCCCGCTCGGCCTTCCTCACCGTGGTCGGCGAGAAGCTCGGCAACCCGCTGCACCCCGACCGGGCCGCCGCGGCGGTGGTTCGGCTGGCCGTGCCCACCCTGGCCGAGGTCGCCGTGCTGGTGGTGGCCCCCCGCTCCGGGCGGGCCCGCTGGTGGCGGGCGAGCGGGGCCGACGGCGAGGCGCCGGCGGTGGACAGCGGGACGCTCCACGCCACCGCGCTGCCCTCGGCGATCGTCGAGGGGCTCTCCGGCGCCGAGCCGGACGCCGCTGAGCAGCTGGTCGAGCAGGCCGTGGCGGCAGGCTGGCTGGCGGGGTTGACGGCCCGCCAGGTCGCCGCCCGGGTGGTGCCGCTGCCGGGCCGGGACGGCCCCATGGCCGTGCTGTTGGTCGCGTGGCATCGATCCCGCTGGCGCGACGACGTCGAGCTGGTGCGCGCCTTCGCGCAGAGGGCCGGTGCGGCGCTGACCACGGCGGCGCTCCACCGCGACCAGGCCGAGTTCGCCGACACCCTGCAGGCGAGCCTGCTGCCGGTCGAGCCGGTCACCGTCGCGGGCGTCCAGTGGGGTACGGCGTACCGGCCGACGCGGGCCAGTCTGCGCATCGGCGGGGACTTCTACGGATCGCACCGGCTGCCGGACGGCGGCGCGGTCTTCTTCCTCGGCGACGTCTCGGGCAAGGGGGTCGAGGCGGCGGTCTTCACCGGCCAGTTACGGCAGTCCCTACAGGCGCTGCACCGGGTGGAGACGCAACCGGGCCGGCTGGTGACGCTGCTCAACGACGCGTTGCTGTCTACGACCGACCAGGCCCGCGGCCAGGGGCGGTTCGCCACCGTGGTGCTCGGCGTGGTTCGGCCCCGGCGTGCGGGGGGTCTCTGCCTGACCATGGCCGGCGGCGGCCACCTGCCGCCGCTGGTGCTGCGCGCCACCGGCGAGGTCGAGACGGTGCCGTTGAGCGGGATGCTGATCGGTGTGGTCCCCGATCCCCGCGTCGGCGAGGTGAGCGTGCATCTGGAGCCCGGCGAGACCTGCCTGCTCTACAGCGACGGGGTGACCGAGGCGCGGGGCGGCCATCGAGGTGACGAGCAGTTCGGGCAGGAGCGACTGGCCAACGCACTGACCGGTTGTCACCGGGAGCCGGCTCCGGCGCTCGCCGAGCGGATCGAGCAGGTGACCTGCGACTGGCTGGCTCACGGGGACCACGACGACATCGCCGTGCTGGCGTTGCGGGCCACCGGCCCGGCCCCACGCCCGCGGCGGCACCTGTATGCCGTGCCCGCCCTACTCGGCAGGTCCACTGTCGCGGGCCACCACGACACCCGCTGCTGATCGCGGCGGTTCCGTCGCCCGGCGGGCCATTGCTTATACTTGCTCCACTGCAAGGGTTCGCCTGTGGTGCGAGTGAGAGGGACGACATTGACGTTCACCGTCACGCACAGCCCGCGCGACGGCGGTGGGGTGCGCCTGCGGCTGGCGGGGGAGCTGGACCTGAGCACCTCGGGTGAGCTCAACGACACGATCGACCGACTGGCCGCCGAAGGCGCACGCCACCTGCTGCTCGACCTGTCCGAGCTGACCTTCTGCGATTCCACCGGCATCGCGGCGTTCGTCCGCGGGGACAACCGTGCCTCCGCAGCCGGGGGCTGGCTGCGGCTGACCGGGGCGACCGGCCGGGTGGACCGGGTGCTCCAGGTCACCGGGCTGGCCGACGTGCTCCGCTACGTTCCGGACACGATGGACCCGACAGCGCGGTCGCGGCCCTGATCGGCTAGATTCCCCGCCAGCGGGCGACCGGGCAGGTGGCTGCCCGACCGCCGACACGAGGCAGGTGGGAACCCCATGGGTCCAGGCGCTGCGAACCCCGTCCGCATCCTGGTCGTCGACGACGACCCGGGCGACGTCCTGATGATCGAGGAGGCTCTCGAGGACTCGGAGATCGAGAAGGTCATCGACGTGGTCAACGACGGCCAGGAGGCGATGGAGTTTCTTCGCCGCGAGGGGCGGCACACCGAGGCCCGGCGGCCGGACGTCATCCTGCTGGACCTGAACATGCCGCGGATGGACGGGCGGCAGGTGCTCGGCGAGGTCAAGCGGGACGAGGACCTGCGGACCATCCCGATCGTCGTGCTCACCACCTCCAACGCCGACAACGACATCGTCGGCAGCTACACGTTGCAGGCCAACGCGTACGTGACGAAGCCGATCGACCTGGACGACTTCAACGACGTGGTGCGTCGCATCGACGAGTTCTTCGGTCGGGTGGTCGTGCTGCCCAAACGGACCTGACCCACACCGACGCCAACGCTCAGTTGCTGAACATTTTTCCCGAACCCCTCCGGGGGACGTCGCCGCGCGCCAGGATCGAGCTGGGGAACAGAGGACAGCTTCCTGGGGGGGCGACAGCATGGGATTCTCCGTCGTTGACACCGGCTACGACTGCCGGCAGGTCGATTCCTGCCTCGACGAGTTGGGCGTCCGGTTGACCCGGCTGGCCGCGCGGGCCGAGGCGGCTGCCGGCGCCGGCCGGGAGTGGGACCAGATCCGGCAGGAGGCGACACTGCTGCGCGGGCTGGTCGACCTGGCCACCGGCGGCGCCCCGGCGTCTGCCTGGCGGGACGCGTCGGCCGCGGAGCGGGAGGCTGGCGAGATCCTCGCACGGGCCCGCGGCGAGCTCGAGGCGGCGCGGGAGGAGGCTCGGCAGGTACGGGAGCGGGCGTACGCCGAGGCCGTGCGGGCCCGCCGGGAGTTCGAGGCGGCGCTGCACGAACGTCGCCGCCGCGAGGCGCGGGCGGACCGGGTCCTGGCCGGCGTGCCCACGACCGTGGTGCCGGCCGACACGCCGACCGCCGCGGCGTCGGCGGGCGGGGTGCCGGCGACCCGGATCGCCACCGGAACCTCCGAGGTGTCGGTGGAGCGACCGGAGCCGGGCACCCGGGTGGCCTGAGCGTCCGGCTCAGGTCAGCGCCGCGACCACCGTACGGGCCGGACCCTCGTGCTTCGCGTACGCGCCGGGGAAGGCGGAGATCTGCACGGCCTGTGCGGCGGCGGTGACGCTCATGTCCTGCCAGCCCGGAACCCCAGCCAGGGCGGCGTAGAACGCCCGGGCGGCGTAGGCGGGGTGCATGAGTTGGGCCACCGTGCCCCAGCCGCTGCTCGGACGCTGCTGGAACAGCCCGACCGAGTCGTGGTCGGCGCCGCTGCCCTGGTGCGGGTGGTCGAAAGACTCGGGCAGCACCTCGCTGGCCAGGTTGTACAGGTTGCTCTCCTGTATGGCGGTGGCGACGGCGATCACCAGGCCCCGTTTCGGCACGCCCATGCCAACGCCCACGTCGACGATCACCTTGGCGTTGTCCATCTGTGTCTGGGTGAGACCGGCGACGGGTCGGGGCCGGGTGGGTCG
>NZ_SMKN01000134.1 GCF_004348675.1 Micromonospora sp. KC606
CGGTGAGGTTTCGCGACTTCACGGCCCGGGCAGTGTAGGCGCACGAAACGCCCGGGAGCCGGCAATCTCCGCAGCCCGCCTGTCCCGGATGTCTCGCCGTGCACCGGGGCGCGGTGCCTCCCCGGTTTCTCGCCGAAGGAAGGGGGAGGGCGATGACGGACCCCGAAGCGCCTGGACACCGACGTCGACCGGGCGTCCGGGTCGGCGCGGCAGTCGCCGCGCTGGCGCTGGTCGTGCCGCTGGCCGCGTGCGGCTCCGGTGACGACGGCGGTACGCCCACCATCAACCTGTACTACCCGCCCGAGCAGAACCTGCAACAGGTCGTCGCCGACTGCAACGCCCAGGCCGGGGGCCGCTACACGATCGCCTACCGGGTGCTGCCCCGGCAGGCCGACGACCAGCGGGTGCAGCTGGTCCGCCGGCTCGCCGCCGGGGACAGCGGCATGGACGTGCTCGGCCTCGACGTCACCTGGACCCAGGAGTTCGCCAGTGCCGACTGGATCCGCGAGTGGACCGGTCAGGACCGGGCCGAGGTGGAACAGGGGACTCTCGCCGGTCCGCTGGCCACCGCCCGGTACGAGAACCGGCTCTACGGCGCGCCGAAGAACACCAACGTCCAGTTGCTCTGGTACCGCACCGACCTGGTCGCCCGGCCGCCGGCCACCTGGGACGAGATGATCTCCGCCGCCCAGGAGCTGAAGCGGCGGGGCCAGCCGTACCAGGTGCTCACCATGGGCGCCCAGTACGAGGGTCTGGTCGTCCTCTACAACACCCTCGCCGCGAGCGCCGGCGGCAAGATCCTCAGCGACGACGGCCGGCAGGCCGTCATGGACGCGGGCACCGTGAAGGCGCTCGACCTGCTCAAGCGGTTCGCCACGTCCGGCGTGACCGCACCGTCGTTCAGCAACGCCACCGAGGACCCGGTCCGGCTGGACTTCCAGTCCGGCAACGGCGCCTTCCAGATCAACTGGCCGTTCGTCTACCCCGCGCTGCAGGAGGCCGACCCGGCGCTGGCACAGCGGGTGCGCTGGGCGCGCGTCCCCGGCGTCGACGCCGGCACCCCCAGCAAGGTCACCATCGGCGGGACCAACCTGGCGGTCAGCGCCTACTCCAGGCACCCCGTCGAGTCGTTCGAGGCGGCGAAGTGCCTCCGCAACGCGGAACACCAGAAGTTCTCCGCGATCAACGACGGCGTCCCGCCCACCATCGAGAGGGTCTACGACGACCCGGAGATGAACGAGGCGTACCCGATGAAGGAGACCATCCTGGATGAGCTGAAGGAGCCGGCGGTGCGCCCGCTGAGCCCGGCGTACCAGAGCATCTCCACGGTGATGTCGGCGATCCTGTCCCCGCCCTCGGCGATCGAACCACAGCGGACCGCCGACGAGCTGCGGCGGGCGATCGCCGACGCGTTGGAGTCGAAGGGGGTCCTGCCGTGAGCGTCAACGCCACTCCCGCCGGCGCGGACGTCAGCGCCGACGCGGAACACGGCACCGGCCGGCACGCTGCCGTGCCCGGACAGCGGGCCCGCCGCCGGGGAAAGACCCCGCTGAGCGAGAACAGGAAGGCCGAGCGCCGACTGGGCTGGCTGCTCTGCGCCCCGGCCGCCCTGGTCATGGTGCTGGTGACCGCCTACCCCATCGCCTACTCGGTCTGGCTGTCGTTGCAGCGTTTCGACCTGCGCTTCCCCGACGAGCGCGAGTTCATCGGGCTGGAGAACTACGTCACCGTGCTCACCAACGACTTCTGGTGGACCGCGTTCGGCGTGACCATGCTGATCACGGTGGTCACCGTCGCGGTCGAACTGGTGCTCGGCATGGGACTGGCGCTGGTCATGCACCGCACGCTGGTCGGCCGGGGCATCGTCCGCACCGCCGCCCTGATCCCGTACGGCATCGTCACGGTGGTCGCCGCCTTCTCCTGGCGGTACGCCTGGACCCCCGGCACCGGCTACCTGGCCAACCTGTTCAGCGACGGGGCGCCGCTGACCGAGCGGGCCAGCTCGCTGGCGATCATCATGCTGGCCGAGATCTGGAAGACCACGCCGTTCATGGCGCTGCTGCTGATGGCCGGCCTCGCGCTGGTCCCGGAGGACCTGCTCAAGGCCGCCTCCACCGACGGGGCGACCGCCTGGCAGCGGTTCACCAAGGTGGTGCTGCCGGTGATGAAGCCGGCGATCCTGGTCGCGTTGCTGTTCCGCACCCTGGACGCGTTCCGGGTGTTCGACAACATCTTCGTGCTGACCGCGGGCGGCAACGAAACCTCCTCGGTGTCGATGCTCGCCTACAACAACCTGATCCGGGGCCTCAACCTCGGCATCGGCTCGACGATGTCGGTGCTGATCTTCCTCACCGTGGCGATCGTCGCCTTCGTCTTCGTGAAGCTGTTCGGTACCGCTGCCCCCGGCAGCGACGACGGGGAGAGGCGCTGAGATGGCAGTCGAGACCACCACCCGGGCGAAGCTGCGCTGGGGCCTGCTGGACGTCGTCGTCGTCGTCTTCGCGCTGGTCCCGGTGCTCTGGATCGCCTCACTGTCGTTCAAGACCCCGGCCACCCTCACCGACGGCCGATTCTGGCCCCGGGAGTGGACGCTGGACAACTACCGGAGCATCTTCGCCACCGACCAGTTCGTCCGGGCCCTGGTCAACTCGATCGGCATCGCCCTGATCGCCACCGGAATCGCGGTGGTGCTCGGCGCGATGGCCGCGTACGCGATCTCCCGGCTGGACTTCCCCGGCAAGCGGGTGCTCGTCGGCGTCTCCCTGTTGATCGCGATGTTCCCGCAGGTGTCGCTGGTGTCGCCGCTGTTCGAGATCGAGCGGCAGCTCGGCCTCTTCGACACCTGGCCGGGACTGATCCTGCCGTACATCACCTTCGCGCTGCCGCTGGCGATCTACACCCTGTCGGCGTTCTTCAAGCAGATCCCGTGGGATCTGGAGAAGGCGGCGAAGATGGACGGGGCCACCCAGGCCCAGGCGTTCCGGCGGGTCATCGCCCCGCTGGCCGCGCCGGGGCTGTTCACCACGGCGATCCTGGTCTTCATCTTCTGCTGGAACGACTTTCTGTTCGCCATCACGCTCACCTCCACCGAACGGGCCCGCACGGTGCCGGTGGCGCTGTCGTTCTTCACGGGCGAGTCGCAGTTCGAGGACCCGACCGGGGCGATCTGCGCCGCCGCCGTGGTGATCACCATTCCGATCATCCTGTTCGTGCTCTTCTTCCAGCGCCGCATCGTCTCCGGCCTGACCTCCGGCGCCGTCAAGGGATAGGTGACAACAATGGCTGACATCGTGCTGGACAAGCTGAGCAAGCGCTTCCCCGACGGCACCACGGCGGTGCGGGACATCGACCTGGAGATAGCCGACGGTGAGTTCGTGATCCTGGTCGGACCGTCGGGCTGCGGGAAGTCCACCACCCTCAACATGATCGCCGGTTTGGAGGACATCAGCTCCGGCGAACTGCGCATCGACGGGCAGCGGGTCAACGACAAGGCACCCCGGGACCGGGACATCGCGATGGTGTTCCAGTCGTACGCGCTCTACCCCAACATGACCGTGCGGGAGAACATGGCCTTCCCGCTGCGGCTGGCGAAGATGGACAAGCAGACCATCGACGCGAAGGTCGAGGAGGCGGCGAAGGTTCTGGAGCTGACCCCGCTGCTGGACCGCAAGCCGGCCAACCTCTCCGGCGGCCAGCGCCAGCGTGTCGCCATGGGCCGGGCGATCGTCCGGCAGCCCAAGGCGTTCCTGATGGACGAGCCGCTGTCCAACCTGGACGCCAAGCTGCGGGTGCAGATGCGTACCGTGGTGTCCCGGCTGCAGAAACAGCTGGGCACCACCACCGTCTACGTCACCCACGACCAGACCGAGGCGATGACCCTCGGCGACCGGGTGGTCATCATGCGGGGCGGCGCGATCCAGCAGGTCGGCCCGCCCCAGGAGCTGTACGACCACCCGCGCAACCTCTTCGTCGCCGGCTTCATCGGCTCGCCGTCGATGAACTTCCTGCACGCCGCCGTGGAGGACGGGAAACTGCGGACGGCACTGGGCGACGTGCCGATCGGCGAGCGAATCCGGCGGCAGCTCGACGCCGCCGACGCGCCCCGCGAGTTGATCCTCGGTGTCCGCCCCGAGCACTTCGAGGACGCCGAACTAGTCGACGACGACACCCGCCGGCGGGGCATGGAGTTCACCGCGCCGGTCGACATCGTCGAGTCGATGGGCTCGGACAAGTACGTCTACTTCACCATCGAGGGGCAGCGGGCCAGCGCCGCCGAACTGGAGGAGCTGGCGGCCGACGCGGGGGCCGACTTCAGCGGCGGCGGGGCCGGCCTGGTCACCCGGCTGTCGGCCGAGTCGTCGGTGCGCGAGGGGGAGGGCCGACGGGTCTGGTTCAACCTGGAGAAGATCCACCTGTTCGACCCGACCACCGGGCACAACCTGACCCTGCACGAGGGCCGCTCGGGCGGCGCGCTCGCCGACTGAGGCGACGTCTGGGGCCGGTTGCCCGCCCGGCCTCAGTCCGCCCACTCCAACCGGGCCGGCAGCCCGAGGAAGCGCGCGTACGGGTAGACGGCCGCCGCCACCCGCTCGCGCGTCGCCAGGTCGAGACTGACCAACGGGCGCACGGCGACCCGGACCCTGGTCTTCGTCGCGGTGCGCCTCCAGGTGCCGACCACCCGGCCGGCGCGCACGACGGTGGGCTGGAAGACGCCGTTGCTCCCCGGGATGATGGCCTGCCTGTGCGCGGGGTCGAGCATCAACGCGCGGTCCTTGTAGCCGAGCAGGTACTCGTCGAAGCCGGGCAGGGCCAGCACCTCGTCGACCGGTTCCCGGGGGGCGTCGAGCAGGGCCGGGTCCAACAGGGCCTCGACCCCGTCCACCCGGACGGTGGCGAGCGCGTCGCCGGCGACCGCCACCGCCCGCCGGGCGTCGGCCGCGGTGAGGCCCGTCCAGCCGGCGAAGTCCTGCCGGGTCGTCGGCCCGTGGCTGCGGAAGTACCGGGTCGCGAGGACGCCGAGGGCCTCGTCGCGCTCGGGCCGGCGCGGGTCGGGCGCCCACTCGTCGAGCAGGGCGAACGTCTGCTCGGTGCCGATGTGCGGGGCGACGCACGTGACGCCGCGCTGGCTGGCGTACCAGAGCAGGTGGTAGCCGCGCTGGCCGGCGCAGTCGATGCCGGCGGCGGCGAGCGCGGCCAGGCACCCGGCGCGGGTCAACCGGCCGCCCCCGGCCAGCGCCGCGTCGAGCACGTCGGCGGCCCGGTCGGCCTCGGCCTCGGTGAGGCCGAGCAACTCCCGCCGCCGCTGCGCCCCGGCCAGCGCCCGCACGCCGGTGACCTCCAGCATCCACCGGGCGTCCCGAGCAGGTACGAGGTGCACCGTCCCCCGCATCGGCCAGGTACGCAGCGCCTCCCGCCGCTCCAGCGCCGCGTGGATGTCGGCCGCCGTGCGCCCGGGCAGCCGGACACCCAGTGACCACATGCCGCTCGCCACGTCCTGGGCCTGCATGGCGCCGAACCACTCCACGACACCGGCCACGCTCTCCGGCCGGCCCCGCGGGTGCTCCCGCAGCAGCAGGCTGGTCATCCGCAACGCCAGCGCCTCGTCGCCGGTCAACCGCACCTCGGCCGCCCTTCCTCGGGAATCGGCCGTCAGCCTAGGCGCAACCCCCGACACGCGGACGACGTCGCGCGCCTCCGGGCACGGAGACGACGCGCCGGGCGGACGGGCCGTGTGCCCGTCCGCCCGGCTGCCACGGCGCGTGCCGCGACCGTCGTGGTCAGCGGCGCCGACGCGCCGGCTCCGGCACCTCGGCGTCGATCCGCTCCCGGCGGACCTGCTCGTCGATCGGCTGTTCCTCGACCACCTCGTCCTTGGCCAGCCGGACCCGCTCGACCGGGACCTGTTCCTTGCTGACCACCGGACGCTCGGCGCGCAGCTCCATCTCCCGCTGCTCGTCGCGGATGTCCGGCCGAATGTCACCCCGGTTCGCCTCGGTGATCGGCTCGTGGACCACGCGCACCTCGTCGTGCTCGATCGGCACAATGGTGTGCACGTCCTCGGTCACCACCTGCTTGCGCAGCCGGGCGGTGCCCGCCGGCTGACTCTCGGTGCCGACCCGCAGCCGCTCCTCCGACCGGGTCAGTTCCGGCGAGCCGGGCGTACGCTGCGGCGGACGCTCCTGCTGCTGGAGCTGGTAGTGCCGGTAGAGCTGGGCGAGCTGGTCGGCGTCGAGCGGCTGGTTGGTGCCGGCGTCGACCGTGGGTGCGCTCTTGACGGTCGCCTTGTCGTACGGCACCGTCACCCGACCCTCGGCCATCCCGGCTCCGGTCAGCGGGGCCATGGTCTCGTGGTGGCCCATCATGCCGGTCTTGACGCTGACCCAGGTCGGCTCGCCGGCGGCGTCGGCCCATACCCGTGCCACGCTGCCGATTTTCGTGCCCGAGCGGTCCTGGACGTCCTGTCCGTACAGCGCGCGGACCTGCTGTTCGGTCAGTCGCATGGTTCGTCCTTCCTCTCGTGGGTCACCAGCCGGCTACCCGACGACCCGGGGCAGCATTCGCCGGACCGCCGATAGATGGCGGCACGGTCAGTGGGCTTCGTGCCGGGCCGTGCCGGTCAGTGCCCCGGACGTCGGGAATTCGCTGGGCCGGAGCGGTGCGACGCCTGTGAGGTGACGAGGTGAGAGATGCGGGTCGGCGGGCAGGACCGCCTCCGCCAGCGGGTCGACGACCTGTCCGACGCGCTCACCGGGTGAGCGGTATCCAGGCCGTCGACCCGCTGACGGATCCCCCAGCTGGAACGGGCCCCTGATCGCGCTACGCCCGCCGTTTCACGAGCGGAGCGCGATCCCCCGTTCAGGTCCCCCGACGTGCCGGCGACCGTTGCGTGCCGTAGACACCCGTGCGAACAGGATTCCGGTTGGAGGTGTCCGTGGCACCGCTCCCACACAGAACTTGCGGAAATCTTGAGCTGCTGCGCCTGGCGGCGGAGTGTCCGGCGCAGCATCAGTGGGCCGACGTCCCCTCGCTCGGGTGCCGGAAGCCTGCGCAGCCACCAACGTTTGACGGCGCAAACAACGGGTAGTCGCCGGAGCTGACCCGAAACGAGGAGGAATCGTCTGATGGACGGCCAGGTCAAGGTCGCGGTGATCTACTACAGCGCTACCGGCATCACCTACCAGATGGCGCAGGCTGCCTGTGAGGCGGCCGGTGAGGTTGGTGCCGAGGTCCGCCTGCGCAGGGTGCGCGAACTGGCCCCGGACGAGGCGATCCGCTCCAACGCGGGCTGGCAGGCGCACCGCCTGGAGACCCAGGATGTCATGGAGGCCGAGATCGACGACCTGGCCTGGGCGGATGTGGTCATCTTCGGCTCGCCCACCCGCTACGGCATGATTGCCGCGCAGCTCAAGCAGTTCATCGACACCACCGGCCCGCTCTGGGCCAACGGGGTGCTGACGAACAAGGTTTACAGCGCCTTCACCTCCGCCGCCACCGAGCACGGCGGGCAGGAGTCCACCCTGCTGTCGCTGTTCACGGTCTTCCACCACTGGGGCGGCATCGTGGTGACTCCCGGCTACACCGACCCCAGCCAGTTCGTCGCCGGCAATCCCTACGGCGCCTCGCACACCAGCAACAACGGGGAGGTTCCCCCGGACCACGTCGCGCTGGCCGCCACCGCGCTGACCGCCAAGCGGGCGGTGCAGATCGGCGCGGCCCTCAAGCGCGGGCTCGCCGCCGGCTGACCCATCGGCGACCGGTGGCCCGGGCGGGGGCTCACGACCCGTCCGGGCCACCGGTCGCCGGCATCCCTACCCGCGATCCGGTGAACCGTGCGCGGCCAGCGCCGGATGCGCCAGCAGGTGACCGAGCAGGTCCGCCAGGACCGCCATCCCGTCCCGACTGAGCACCGACTCCGGATGGAACTGCACACCGGCGAAACCAGGGCCGCGCAGCGCGTGCACCGCCGCGTCGACCGGGTCGCGGGACAGTTCCACCGGCCCGTACGGGCTGCCGACCCGGTCTGCGTCGGCCAGTGCCGTGAAGGTGGCGTAGAAGCCCACCCGACGGGGCGTGCCAAAAACGGTGACCTCGCGTTGCAGCCCCTGGTAGGGCGCCTCCCGCCGGTGCAGGGGCAGCCCCAGCAGGCCGGCGAGCAACTGGTGGCCGAGGCAGACCGCCAGCGTCGGTAGGCCGGCGGCCAGCCGCGCGGTCAGCAGCCCGCTTAGCGCCGCCATCTTCGGCTCGCCCGCCGCCCGTGGGTCACCCGGCCCGGGCCCGACGACCACCAGGTCGTACGCCTCGAGGGCGCCGGGCCGTCGCCACGGGCGTACCTCGACGGCGAGGCCGAGCGCACCGAGCTGGTGGGCCAGCATCCCGGTGAAGGTGTCCTCGCCGTCGACGATCAGCGCCCGACGCCCGACCAGACCCGGCAGGGTGATCGCCCCGGGCAGCCGCTGGTCGAGCCAGAACCGGGCCAGCGGGGCGTTCCGCTCGGCGAGTGCCGCCCGCACCTCCGGGTCGTCGGCGAGCGCCGCCTCCGCGCCGCGCCGACTCGCGCCGGCCGGGTGCGCCGTCGGGTCGGCCGGGTGCGCCGCCGTACCGGCGGAGTCGTGGCGGGCCGCCGTGGCGGGAACGGGCGCCTGCGGACCCAGCCCGAACGCGGCGAGCACTCCGGCCGCCTTCGCGTGCGTCTCGGCCACCTCACCGGCCGCCGTCGAGTGCCGCACCAGGGTCGCCCCCACCGGTACCCTCAGCTCGCCGGCGGGGGAGATCTCCGCCGTCCGGATGAGGATCGGCGCGTCCAGCGTCTGCCGGCCCCCGGCGTCCCGGCCCAGCAGGGCCAGCACCCCGGAGTAGTAGCGGCGGCCGGCCGGCTCGTGCCGGGCGATCACCCGGCAGGCGTTCTCCATCGGGCTCCCGGTCACCGTCGGGGCGAACATCGTCTCCCGCAGCACCTCCCGGACGTCCCGCGTCCCCCGCCCCGCGAGCAGGTACTCCGTGTGCGCGAGATGGGACATCTCCTTCAGGTAGGGCCCGACCACCTGACCGCCGTGCTCGGCGACGGTGGCCATCATCTTCAGTTCCTCGTCGAGGACCATGTACAGCTCCTCGACCTCCTTCGGATCGCGCAGGAAGCGCAGCAGCGCGTCCCGGTCCGCCAGGGTGCCGGTGTGCCGGAACGTCCCGCTGATCGGGTTCATCATCACCAGGCCGTCGTCGACGCTGACGTGCCGCTCAGGGCTAGCCCCGACCAGGATCCGGGTGCCGGTGTGCACCAGGAACGTCCAGTAGGCTCCCCGCTCGGCGAGCAGCAGCCGGCGCAGCGCCGCCGACGCCGCCGCCAACGGCGGGCCCTGCACGGTCGCCCGCAGGGTGCGGTGGATGACGAAGTTCGCCCCCTCGCCACGCCCGATCTCGTCGGCCAGGACACGCCCGACAATGTCGGCGTACTCCGCGTCGGTGACGTCGAACGCGGCGCCCGTGGTGACCACGGGTGCCTCCGGCAGCGCGGCGAGCGCGTCGGCCAGGGCGACCGGGACGTTCCCGGTGATCTCCAGGTACTCCAGCGGGGTGCCGTCGTCGACACACGCGAAGCCGCGCTCGACGACCTGCCGGTACGGCACCAGCGCCAGCGTGCGGGGCCCGGCCGAACCGGCCGGCAACGGCAGGTCGGCGAGTCGGTCCGCGACGCCTACCGAACCGGTGAAGAGGTCCAGGTGATCGGCGCCCTCGCGGCGGACCAGCGCGAACGGGCCGGGGTCGGCGCCCCGGGCGAGGGCGGTGAGCAGGTGGTGCGGGCGGATCATCGGGTCTCCTCGAAGGCATTCGCCGTCCGCCGGGGCAGCTCGGGAGCCGGGAGAGTCCGGCGGCCGCCTCGTCGGGCGGCCGCGTGGAAGCTACGCGCGAAGGAGGGCCGCCGGGTCGGCGGGCCACCAGCAGGACAGGGGCGCGAGCATGGCGTCACCCTACGCGGGCCGGCCCTGGCCCGATAGCCGTTCCCACTCCGTGGGGGCAGGCTCCGGCGGCCGATCATGACATCGCCGGCCCCCTGGTTGGGTACCGTGACCCGCGATGAACATTCTCGCTCTCGACCTCGGCACCTCCTCGGTACGCGGGCTCGTGCTCGATGCCGACGCGGACCCGCTGCCGGGCGCCCTGGCCCGCCGCAGGGTGCGCGTGGCGGTGGCCGACGATGGCACCGGCACCCTCGATGCGGCGCACTACCTCGCCTGCCTGGTCGAGTGCCTGGACGAACTCGCCGACGGCGGGCACCTGCGCGACGTGGCGCTGGTCGCGGTCTCCGCCCAGTGGCACTCGGTGGTGCCGCTCGACCTCGCCGGCGTGCCGCTCGGGCCCGTGCTCACCTGGCTGGACACCCGGGCCGAGCCGCTGCCCGGCGCGGTTGGCCCGGCCGACCCGGCCGCCTTCCACCGGCGTACCGGCACCTGGTGGCACCGCTCCTACTGGTCGGTGCGGCTGCCCTGGTTGCGCGCCCAGGGCTGCGGCCCGGTCAGTCGATTCGTCGGCCTGGCGGAGTACGTCCTGGGCGAGCTGCTCGACAGCGCTCCCGCGTCGGTGTCGATGGCCTCCGGCACCGGGCTGCTCGACCTGCGCGCGATGGACTGGGACGCCGAGGCATGCGCGCTGGCCGGCGTACGCCACGGCGAACTGCCCGAGCTGGCGCCGACGGGTTGGCGGGGGCGGCTCCGTCCGGAACACGCCCGGCGCTGGCCGGAGCTGGCCCTCGTTGGTTGGGCCGCGGCGATCGGCGACGGGGCAGCCTCCAATGTGGGCTCCGGCTGCGTCGACCCGCGTCGGGCGGCGGTCACCGTGGGCACCTCCGCCGCCGTGCGCCTGGTGCAGCGGGTGCCCGTCGACACCGACCTACCACCGCTGCCCGAGCAGCTCTGGCGGTACCGGGTGGACCACGAGCACGTGGTGACCGGCTCTGCCTACTCCTGCGGGGGCAACCTGTTCGCCTGGGCCAACCGCGAGCTGCGGCTGCCGCGCGGGCGGGACCTGGAGGTCGCCCTGGCCCGCGTGCCCGCGTCCGGCGGGGGGGTGGCGGCGAACCCGCGACTCGGTGGTGACCGCCCGCCCGGCACCGCCCCGGCCGGCGTGGGTGAGCTGCGAGGGCTCAGCTTCTCCACCACCGGGGTGGAGATCCTGGCCGGGTTGATGACCGGGCTGTGCCGACTGGTCGCCGACGACCTGGCCGTGCTGGAGTCCGTGGTGGACCAACCGGTCCACGTGGTGTTGGGTGGGGGAGCGGTGTCGGCGTCCGCCTGGTGGCGGTCGGCGTTCGCCGCCGCCCTCGCCCCAAGGCACGTCCGGCACCGCTCCGAGCCGGAGATAGGGGCCATCGGCGCCGCGTTGGTGGCCCTCGGGCGGGTCGCCGCGGCGGAGCGGCTCGCCGGCTCCGGACGGACGGCGCAGGAGGAGCCGTCCCCGTCCGCACATCCCGCCGCTCCCCCGGCCGCCGGCGGCCGTTGACACAGCTCGCCGGCCTGGTTGGATGGACCCCGCTCCCCGACGAGGGGGAGCGGGGACCGAGGAGGCAGGTGTGGGCGCAGGTCCCGATCCGACCGGGAGCGGGCAGATCGGCGGCGGCCGGTCCAGTGTCGGGATCGCCCCGCACCGGCGCCGGTCGCCGTTGCGGCTGCGGGACTGGCGCATGCGGACGAAACTCGCCACCGTCCTGGTCATCCCGTCGGTGGCCTTCCTCGTGCTGGCCGGGGTGCAGACCACGACGCTGGTGGGGCGGACGACCGCGTTGAGCGACTTCGCCCAGCAGGTCGGCATCGGCCGGCAGATCAGCGCCCTGGTGGACGGTCTCCAGCAGGAACGCGACCGGACGGCGGGCGAGTTGGCCGAGTTACGCCGGGACGGCCTCTCCTCCGACCGGGCGGCGTCGGCGCTGGCGCTGCGCCCGTTCCAGGACGCCACCGACGCCGCAGCCGGCGAGCTGCGCCGGGCCGCCGCGCCGCTGGCGGACGCGGACGCCTCCTGGCGGGTCTCCTACGGCAGGGCACTGGAGGCGTACGACCAGGTCCGCTACATCCGCGCGGCGATCCTGCCGGCGGTGCTGAACCCCGAGACCATCCTGGGCAGTTACCATCGGGCGGTCGACGCGCTACTCAATCTCCTCGCCGAGCCCTCGCCCGGCGAGGACCAGCCGGAGCTGACCGAAGCGGTGCTGCGCTACGTGCAGTTGGCCCGGGTCAAGGAGCTGTCGTCGCGGGTTCGCGCCCAGGTCTACGCCGCCGCCCGGACCGGTCGGTACAACCGCGACGACCAGGTCACTCTCACCGACCTGCGGACCCAGCAGTTGGCCGCGCTCGGCGCGTTCCGGGTCGCCGCGACCACCGGGCAGATCCAGCTGTACGACCGCGCCTCCCTCGACCCGGGGTTCGTCGAGGCGACCAGGCTGGAAGAGAAGAGCCTCGCCAGCGGCGGGGCCCGGCCGGCGGTGCTCCCCGCTGAGCAGTGGTGGGATGCGAGCGCCCAGCGGCAGGAGCTGCTGCGCCAGATCGAGGCGCGGGTGCTCGACGACGCGGCGACCCGGGCCGACGACGTCAGCGGCGACCAGCTGCGGGCCACCCTGGCGGTGGTGGGCGGCATCCTGGTGGTGCTGGGGCTGGCTGTGCTGCTCGCTCTGCTGATCGGCCGCTCCATCGCCAACTCCATCAAGCGGCTGCGCGGGCAGGCCCTGCGGATTGCGCAGGTGGAGCTGCCGCACGCACTGGACCGGTTGCGCTCGGTGCAGGGCAACCTGCCCACGATCGAGGTGGCGCCGCCGGTGGTGACCTCCCTCGACGAGCTGGGGGAGCTGGCGGAGGCGTTCGTCGCGGTGCACCGCAGCGCGGTCAGCGTCGCCGTCGAGCAGGCCGAGACGCGCCGCAGCGTGAACGCGATGTTCGTCAACCTGGCCCGGCGCAGCCAGGTGCTGGTGGAACGGCAGCTGGAGCTGCTGGACGACCTGGAGCGGGAGGAGTCAGACCCGGACCAGCTGGAGAACCTGTTCAAGCTCGACCACCTGGCGGCCCGCATGCGCCGCAACGACGAGAGCCTGCTGGTGTTGGCCGGCACCGAGTCCACCCGCCGGTGGAACCGCCCGGTCGGTCTCGGTGCGGTGCTCCTCGCGGCCAGCGCCGAGATCGAGCAGTACCAGCGGGTCCGCCACGACTCGGTGGCCGAGGTGCACGTGGTCGGGCACGCCGTGGGCGAGCTGGTGCACCTGCTGGCCGAGCTGCTGGAGAACGCGACCATCTTCTCCCGACCGGACACCCTGGTCCGGGTGACCGTTCGCCGCGAGGGCGCCGGCGCGCTGGTGGAGATCGTCGATCAGGGAATCGGGATGAGCCGGGCCGCCCTGGAGCAGGCCAACGCCGTGCTCGTCGCACCGCCGGCCGCGGACGTCGCCGCCTCCGAGCGGATGGGTCTCTTCGTGGTCAGCCATCTCGCCGCCCGGCACGGGGTACGGGTGCACCTGGCCGCGGCAGACGTGGGTCTGGTCGCCCGGGTCCTGGTGCCGTCCGAACTGCTGAGTTCGGCTCCCACGCCGGAGCTGGACCCGCCGGCGGCTCGGATGATCACGACGGGAGGCGCTGGCACCACCCGGCGGCGGCGTACCGTGCCCCGCCCGGGTCGCCCCCAGCCCGGGGAGCTGCCGGTGGCGGGGCGGCGTCCCGACCCGACGCCCAGTTCCGGCCGTCCCAAGCCGTTGCGCGCCGAGGACGTGCTGGCGCCGGCGGGCCCGCCCGCGCCGGCCGGTGGCGGCTGGTGGTCCCGACAGGGGCCGGCGCCTTCCTCGCCCGCGTCCATCGGGCATGTGACGGCGGAGCCGCCCGTGACGCCGGTGATCGGAGGCACCAGCACGCGTGGACTTCCCGTCCGGGTGCCTATGGCACAGTTGTCCGCCGTGACCGAGCCTGCCCGGCCGACGGTCCCCGCCGCACGTGAGGACCCGGACCCGGAGGCGGTCGGCGGAATGCTGTCCAGGTTGTACAGCGGCGTCCGTCGGGCGGAGGCCGAGGAAGACAGAGAGACGACCCTGCCGTCGGGCGGGGTGCACAGCGAAGGGGGACGACAGTGACGACGTTAAGCCAGGAGGCACGGGACCTGAACTGGCTGGTCAACGCGTTCGCCGAGCGGGTGCCGGGGGTCGCCCACGCGGTGGTGGTCTCCTCCGACGGGCTCCTGGTCGCGATCTCGGCGCACCTGCCCCGCGACCATGCCGACAAGCTCGCCGCGGTGACCTCGGGGCTGATGAGCATCACCGCCGGGGCGGCGCAGATGTTCGACGGTGACGTGGTGAAGCAGACGGTGGTCGAGATGGGGCGCGGTTACTTCCTGGTCATGCAGATCCGGGACGGCTCGATTCTGGCCACCCTGGCCGGCGGCGAGGCCGACATCGGTGTGGTGGGTTACGAGATGGCCCGCCTGGCCAAGCAGGCCGGCGAGATACTCACTCCGGCGTTGCGTGCCGAGTTGCAGCAGGCTCTGCCGCGCTGACGCGACGGCGCCCCGGCGCGGCCGGACCGCACCCCCGCAGGGGGTGCGGTCCGGCCGCACCGGTTGGCGCACGGTTCAGAGCCCGTTGTCGCGGATGACCTCCCGGTACCAGTGGGCGCTGCGCTTGAGCACCCGAAGTTGGGTGGCGTAGTCCACGTAGACCAGTCCCCAGCGCTGGTCGTACCCCTCGGCCCACTCGAAGTTGTCCAGCAGCGACCAGACGTGGTAGCTCTCCAGCGGCACGCCGTCGGCGATGGCGCGGTGCGCGGCGGTGAAGTGGTCCCGCAGGAACGCGATCCGGCCGGCGTCGTCGACCGCGCCGTCGGGGCCGAGCACGTCCGGGCAGGGCAGCCCGTTCTCGGTGATGGTGATCGGGACCGGGCCGTAGTCGCGGGTGACCCGGGTCAGGATGTCGTACATCCCGTCCGGGTGGATCTGCTGCCAGTCAGCCTGCGACGTGGGCCAACGCGGGGCTTTGGCGCCGTCGGCGGTCACGTAGTACGGCGTGTAGTACTGCACGGCGAGCAGGTCCACCGGGGTGGCGATGATTTCCAGGTCGCCGTCGGCGATGCCCTGCGCCATCCGGCTGCCGTCGCCGAGGTCGGCGAGCACGTCCTCGGGGTAGGCGCCCTTGAGGATCGAGTCCAGGTAGAGGCGGTTCTCGTAGCCGTCGTACAACCGGGCGGCCGAGGCGGCGGCGGGAGTGTCGTCGGCCGGGTAGCAGGGGTGCAGGTTCAGCGCCGGGCCGATCCGGGCGGCGGAGCCGCCGGCGCGCAGGGCGCGGACCGCCAGCCCGTGCGCGAGTTGGAGGTGGTGGGCCACCAGGTACGCGGCGTCCGGGTCCTGGCATCCGGGGGCGTGGTGCCCCTGGAGGTAGCCGTTCTGCACCACGGTCTTCGGTTCGTTGACGGTCAGCCAGACCGGGACCTGGTCGCCCAGGCCGTGGAACACGGCGGCGGCGTAGTCGCCGAAGCGGTAGGCGGTGTCCCGGTTCTCCCAGCCTCCGACGTCCTGAAGGGACTGGGGCAGGTCCCAGTGGAACAGGGTGACCATCGGCTCGATGCCGCGATCGTGCAGTCCGTCGATGAGGCGGCGGTAGAAGTCGAGACCGCGCTGGTTGGGCTCGCCGGTGCCGTCGGGCTGGATGCGGGGCCAGGAGACGGAGAACCGGTAGCTGTGCAGACCCAGGTCACGCATCAGGTCCAGATCCTCGGACCAGCGGTGGTAGTGGTCGACGGCCACGTCGCCGGTGTCGCCGTTGCGGGTCCGTCCGGGAGTGCGGCTGAAGGTGTCCCAGATGGATTCGCCCCGGCCGTCCTCCTTGGCGGCGCCCTCGATCTGGTACGCCGAGGTGGCCGCGCCCCAGCCGAAGTTGCTCGGGAAACGCAGGGTGGGGGCACCGGGGGAGGCCGTCGGGTCGACGCCCGGCGGGGTGCCGTCGCCGGCGGCCTCGGCCAGGGCCGGGGCCGGGGC
>NZ_SMKN01000135.1 GCF_004348675.1 Micromonospora sp. KC606
GCCAGCCTTCTCCGCGGTAACCCCGGTGCCGTCCAGGGCGCCGTCGGAGAGGCGTACCAGGCGGTCCGCACGAAGGTGGACCCGAACGGCGCGTCACACACCCGCTACACCCGCACCTATCGGGGCCTCCGTGTCAACGGCGGTGACTTCGTCATCCACACGACGCCCAACGGCACCTACGCCGGCTCCTCCGTCGGCCTGGCCGCCCCGCTCACCGTCGCCACCACCCCCAAGCTGACGGTGACCAGGGCCAGAGTGGTCGCCAGGAAGCAGTTCAGGGGCAAGCTGGAGAACGTCGGCACGCCCGAACTCTTCGTGGACGCCAGCACCGGCACGGGTCGCCTCGCCTACGAGACGGTGCTCACCGGCTGGCACACCGACGGGCAGACCCCGTCCCGCTTCCACGTCATCACCGACGCGGTCAGCGGCAAGGTGATCGGCAGCTACGACGAGATCGAGATGATCGCCGGCACCGGCCAGAGCGTCTACTCCGGCACCGTCGGCATCGACACCACGCTCTCCGGCAGCACGTACTCGCTGGTCGATCCGGTGCGTGGCAACGGCTCGACCTGCGACATGAACAACGGCACGTCGACCTGCACCACGTTCACCAACTCCGACAACACCTGGGGCGACACCAACTCCCGGCAGAAGGCGGCGGTCGACGCGCACTTCGGTGCGGCCAAGACGTTCGACTACTTCAAGAACGTGCACGGCCGCAACGGCATCTTCGGTGACGGTCGGGGCGTGCCCAGCCGGGTGCACTACGGCAACAACTTCAACAACGCCTTCTGGGACGGCGCCCGGATGACGTACGGCGACGGCGTCGGCAACGCCCGGCCGCTGGTGGCGCTCGACGTGGCCGCCCACGAGATGAGCCACGGCATCACCGACAACGTGGTGCCCGGCGGTCTGACCTACTCCGGAGAGTCCGGCGGCATCAACGAGGCCACCAGCGACATCTTCGGCACCATGGTGGAGTTCTACGCCAACACCGCCGCCGATCCCGGTGACTACCAGATCGGCGAGAAGATCAACATCAACGGCGACGGCACGCCGCTGCGCTACATGTACAACCCGTCGCTGGACGGCTCGTCCGACAACTGCTGGAGCACCGGCACCAGGAACAAGGACGTGCACTACTCCTCCGGCGTGGCCAACCACTTCTTCTTCAACCTGGCCGAGGGCACCGGCGCCACCCCGTACGGCACCTCGCCGGTCTGCGGTTCCGCCCCGGCGGTGACCGGCATCGGCCGGGCCAAGGCGGAGAAGATCTGGTTCCGGGCGCTCGACGTGTACTTCACGTCGAACACCGCGTACGTCAACAACACCACCCCGTCGAACACGGCGCGGGCCTACACGCTGCGTGCGGCCACCGACCTGTACGGCAGCTGCTCCACGGAGTACAGGGCCGTCCAGGCGGCGTGGACCGCCGTGACCGTCGCCGGCAACGACGCGCCCTGCTCCAGCGGCAACGACTTCTCCGTCTCGCTCTCCCCGACCTCAGGCTCGGTCGACCCGGGCAGTTCGGTCAGCACCACCATCGGCACCACCGTCACCAGCGGCAACGCGCAGACCGTGACGCTGTCGGCCAGTGGCCTGCCGGCCGGCGCGACCGCGTCGTTCAGCCCGTCGTCGGTGACCGCCGGCAACTCGTCCGTGCTCACCATCACCACCACGGCGAGCACCCCGGCCGGCACCTACCCGGTGACCGTCACCGGCTCCGGCACCGCCACCCGGACGGCGACGTACACGCTGACCGTCAACGGGACCGGCGGCTGCGCCAACCAGGGGCAGAAGCTCACCAACGCCGGCTTCGAGTCCGGCACCACCCCGTGGGCCTCCACCTCGGGCGTGATCGGGACGTTCACCGGGCAGCCCGCCCGCACCGGAACCCGCAACGCCTGGCTGAACGGGTACGGCAGTACCCGCACCGACACGCTATCCCAGGCGGTGAGTCTGCCGGCCGGCTGCACGTCGTACCGCTTCAGCTTCTGGCTGCACGTCGACTCGGCGGAGACCGCCGGCAGCGCGTACGACACGTTGAAGGTGCAGGTGCTCAACCCCTCCGGCACGGTGCTGGCGACGCTGGCCACCTACTCGAACCTGGACAAGGCCGCCGGGTACGCGCAGAAGGTCTTCTCGCTGGCCCCGTACGCCGGCCAGACCGTGACCCTGAAGTTCGCCGGGGTGGAGGACGCCTCGCTCCAGACGTCCTTCGTGGTCGACGACACCGCGGTCGACGTCGCCTAGGCTGACCTGGCTGCGGCGGGCCCGGCGGCCACCCTCGCGGGTGGCCGCCGGGCCCGCGCCGCTATGGTCGCCGGACGGGTCGATGCGGAGCGGCCGGTGCGGAAGGAGCGGTGGCGGTGTCGGAGGCGGAGCTGACCGTTGAGGTGACCGGCGCGGTGGCGACGGTGACGATCCACCATCCGGCGCGGCGCAACGCCATGACCCCGGCCATGTGGCGGCAGTTGCCGGTGCTGCTGGACGGCCTGGAGGCCGACCCGTCGGTGCGGGCGCTGGTGCTGACCGGGGCCGGCGGCACCTACTCTCGTCGTGACGGATAGCCTCTCCCACCTGGGCGGCCGGCGTCTACGTGCCAGGGCGCGCGGCCAGAACGGCCCCGGTCGGGTGGGGCCGGCGGGCGCCGCGCCGGAGGTGTACCCCCGGACGCGGCCCCCTGTGCCCGCCGGCCGGTCCGTCACCGCCCGGCCAGCGACGCCCAACTCGGGACGGCCGGCTCGCGCCGCAGCGGCATGCCTGCCTCGGCCGGCGTCCGGTCACCCTTGCGCTGGTTGCAGGCGTAGCAGGCGGCGGTCGTGTTGCGCCAGGTTGGAAGACTCCGAGCACCTGGTCCGGCTCGGCCTCGTGGATCGCGGATCGCGTGCTGAACGGTGACCCGGTGCAGCGGGCCGAGATCGGCGTTGATGACGAGGACGGCGTCCACCGGGCTCTCCCTTCACTTTCGGCGGTAGACAGGGCCGGACAGCGCAAAACCGCCCGGTCCGGACAGTGGACGGGCGGCTGGGCGCGTGTTCCGCACGCGTCAGGCGGGCCCCCATTCCGGGGATCGTCGGCTCGGTGACGGTCGACGGGCAGCGCCGACCACGCGCACCCAGGTGCGACAACGACATGGCGGACTCCCGGATGACTGGTTGACCTTGCGCGATCACGGTAGGTCGACCTCGGAGACGGGAGCAACGTATTTCGATCCGGTCTCCGCCCGATCAGCGGTCCGGCGGCAGACAGCGCCGTTGCCGGTCCGAGACCGGCCAGACGTACGCCAGGTCGGTTGGCACGTCGCCGAACAGCGGTCGGTAGTGCTCCGGGTCCTTGCGCAGCAACGACGAGCGG
The DNA here is from genome assembly GCF_004348675.1 of Micromonospora sp. KC606. Classification (GTDB taxonomy): domain Bacteria; phylum Actinomycetota; class Actinomycetes; order Mycobacteriales; family Micromonosporaceae; genus Micromonospora. Next base: position 3,358 of record NZ_SMKN01000135.1, read on the forward strand.
TGACTGCGGTGCAGGTCCTCCCGACCCAGCCAGGGCGGCAGCTCACCGGCCTCGGCCAGCTCCGCCTGGCGGCGGACGGCGGTGAGGCCGCAAGCGGTCGTCAGTTCGGTCACCAGGCTGCCGGCACAGGTGTCCGCCCGGCCCGGCGCACACCAGACGGCGCACACGTCCAGCCCGTACCGGGTCAGCGCCTCCTCGTAGCCAGCCCACATCCGTACCGCCGGGTGGTGGCGCCAACCGTAGTCCGGCCGGGTCAACCCGCGCAGCACCTGGAGCGTCTCCACCCGCTGCTTGCCCAGCCGCCTCTGGTCCAGCGTCCGGGCGCTGGCCAGGAAGTCCGGGTACGGGAGGAACGTCTGCATGACGCTGCACTACCCGCCGACAGACGGGACATGCCTCCATGATCGACGGGGCTGCGCGCACCGCGAGCGGCTGACTACGATCCCGGCATGGTGGAGCCCCAGCACGACCGCGCGCGCCGTCCCGCCGGGCTGCGGCTGTGGCGCGGCGCAGACCACCGCCGGCACTACGTGATCTGCGGTCATGACCCACTGTCGTACTGGGTGACCCGGGCCCTGCTGACCCCGGAGCTGGCCGCCGGCCGGGTTCGCATCACCCTGATCGTGCCGGAGCGCCGCCGTGACGGGCCGGACGGCCGGGAGCTGGACGGCGTGCAGGTCGTCCGGGCCGACCGGCTGGACGAGGCGACGTTCCGGCGGGCCGGCCTGGCCGGGGCGGCCGGGCTCGCCCTGCTGCACCAGGACGACGTCGGCAACATGCACGCCGCGCTCTGCGCCCAGGAGGTGGAGCCCCGGCTGCGTCTGGTGGTCCGGATGTTCAACACCAGCCTCGCCAACGGCCTGCGGGAGCTCTTCCCCGACTCGGCGGTGCTCTCCGACGCCTCGATGGCCGCTCCGGCGTTCGTCGCCGCCGCGCTCGGCGAGGTCGCGCCCACTCACTTCCGGCACGCCGGCCGCACCCTGTACGTCGCCGAGCGCGACGACGTGCGCCCGACCGACGTGGTCTGCGGGTTGGCCGTCACCACCGACCCGGATCTGGTCCGGGTGCTGCCCGCCGACGAGCAGTCGGCGGACGTGGTGCTCGCCGAGGCGACCGGTCAGCCGGCCGGGACCGAGGTGGCCGCCCGCCGGCTGGTCCGCGCGCGTCGCCGACGGCAGCCGCTGGCCGCGCTGCTGCGGGCGGTCCGCAGCTTCGCCACCCGCAAGATCGGCATCGCGGTGCTCCTGCTCCTGGCGATGATCGCCGGGCTGGGCTGGCTGAACGCCCGCGCGACGGACGTGAGCTGGGCCGAGGCGATCTACCTGACCCTGGTCACCACGCTCAGCGGGCAGGACCCGGACGTCACCAAGCCGGCCGCCGCCCAGATCATGCAGGTGGTGCTGAACCTCGCCGGGCTGGCGCTGATCCCGCTGATCACCGCCGTGGTGGTCGACGGCATCGTCAACGCCCGGCTCGCCCTGCACTCGGGCCGGATCCAACCGGACCGCACCGGGCACGTCGTGGTGGTGGGGCTGGGCAACATCGGCACCCGGGTGATGGCCCAGCTGCGTGACTTCGGTGTCGAGGTGGTGGCGATCGACCGCAACGCCGACGCGCGGGGGGCGTCGCTGGCCCGGCGGCTGGGCGTGCCGATGATCATCGGGGACGCGGCCCGGGAGGAGACGCTGCGTTCCGCGTCGGTCGAGCACTGTCAGGCACTGGTTGTGGTCTCCACCGACGACGGGGCCAACCTGTGCGCCGCGTTGACCGCCCGTGGCCTCAACCCGGAGCTGCGGGTGGTGCTGCGGCTCTTCGACGGCGACTTCGCCGAACGGATCCAGAAGGCGTTCGGCATCGGCATCTCGCGCAGCGTGTCGTACCTGGCCGCGCCCGCGTTCGCCGCCGCGCTGCTGGACCGGGCGGTGATCGCCACCATCCCGGTCAACCGGCACGCGCTGCTGGTGGTGGAGGTGCCGGTGGTGGCCGGCGCCCCGCTGGACGGGCGCCCGCTCTCGGCCGTGGCCCGCCCCGGCGAGGTACGCCTGCTCGCCCACACTCCGGCCGGGCAGCGGACCGACTGGACGGTCGACCCGCGAATGGTGATCTCGGCGGGGGACCGGTTGACCGTGGTGGCCCGGCGGGCCGGGCTGTCCGCCCTGCTTCGCGAGACGACGCCGGCCCCGCCGCAGCCTCCCGCACCGCCGGCCGGTCCACCAACCCCACGCGTCCCCAGGGCCGAGTCCTCGGCCGACGGCGCCTGACCGTCTGCCGCGAAACGGGTCGATCAGGCGCCGAGCCGGCGGACGGCGTACCAGGCGGCGCCGAGGGCGAGCACGGCGAAACCGGCGAGGACGCTGCCCAGCGGCAGGTTGACCGCGAGCAGCAGGCAGCCGACCAGCCCTGCCACCGCGAGCGCCCGCACCGGGAGCCTTCGCGCCGGGTCGCGCCCCAGCCGCAGTGCCGAGGCGTTGGTGATCGCGTAGTAGACCAGCACGGTGCAACTGGAGAAGCCGATCGCCTGCCGGACGTCACCGAGCAGGACCACCACGATCACCACGGCGGCGACCGCCAGCTCGGCTCGGTGCGGAACCTGGCGCACCGGATGCACCGCGGCCAACGCTCCGGGCACGTCGTGCCGGCGGGCCATCGCCAGCAGCGTCCGGGCCACCCCGGCGAGCAGGGAGAGCAACACGCCGGTCACCGCGATCGTCGCGCCGGCCCGGACCACCCAGGCCAGGCCGGGCAGCCCCGCCGCCGTCACCACGTCGACCAGGGGCGCGGCGGAGGCGGCCAGCCGGTCGGCGCCGAGCACCCCGACCGCGACCACGGCGACCACCAGGTAGACCGCCAGCACCACGCCGAGGGCCAGCGGCACGGCCCGGGGGATGGTCCGCTGCGGGTCGCGTACCTCCTCGCCGAGGGTGGCGATCCGGGCGTACCCGGCGAAGGCGAAGAAGAGCAGCCCGGCGGCGGTGAGCACCCCACGGGCGGAGCCGCCACCCGCGCCGAGCCGGTCGACCTGGACGTCACCTGCGGTCAACCCGCTCACCACGACCATCGCCAGCACGGCCAGCACCAGGGCCACCAGTACGGTCGTCGCGGTGGCCGTCTTGCCGATGCCGCCCAGGTTCACCGCGGTCACCGCGAGCACGGCGGCGACCGCGGCCAGCCGGGCCTGCCCCGGCCAGAGGTACGCCCCGATGGTCAGCGCCATCGCCGCGCAACTCGCCGTCTTGCCGACCACGAACCCCCAGCCGGCCAGGAATCCGGCGAACGGGCTCAGTCGCTCCCGCCCGTACACGTAGGTGCCGCCCGATTCGGGGTGCCGGGCCGCCAGCCGGGCCGAGCTGGTCGCGTTGCAGAACGCGATGAAACCGGCCACCGCCACCGCCACCAGCAGGCCCGCGCCGCCGGTCGTCGCGGCGGCCGGGGCGAAGACCACGAACACGCCCGCGCCGAGCATCGACCCGAGGCCGATGACGACCGCTTCGGGTACGCCCAACCGCCGTCGGAGTTGACTCATGGGCGGGAGGTTAGGTGATCGAGGTGAACGGGCTGCCCCAGGCCCGCATCCGGCCCGGCAACGGCACGCCGTCCCACGGCACCCGGCGCAGCAGCCGGTCCAGCAGCAGGCCGAGCAGCAGCCCCGCCACCGAGTCGGTCAGCCAGTGCCAGCCCAGGTAGGTGGTGGTGAACAACACCACCAGCGGCGGCGCCACCCGGATCGCGGTGGCCAGCCGGGGCGGCATGCCGCGGCCCACGGTGCGCAGCAGCGGGACGAGCAGCAGGGCGATCACGCCGTACCAGACGATCGCGTTGGCCACGTGCCCGGACGGGTACGACTGGGCGAAGCGCACCGGCAGGTCGTGCTGGAACATCGGCAGGGTCTGCTCGGGCGACAGGTACGGCTCCTTCACGCTGGCGCTGGGCGCCGGGCGCGCGGTCCACACCTTGAGCGGGCCGATGGTCAGGGTGGTGAGCGCGAACGCCAGCACCGGCGGCAGCACCGGGCGGACCGAGCGGAGCCGGACCGCCAGCAGCACGCCCAGCCCGGCGGCGAGGAGCGTCAGCGGGGAGCCCTGGCCGAGATAGTTGAAGACCACCGCCGCCCGGAACGCTGCCGTCGGCCGGTGCGCCTGCGCCCAGTCGGCGACCGCCCGGTCCACGCCGAACAGGTGCCCGGTGGCGAGCGCCACGGTCAGGGCGACCAGCCCGGCCAGCAGGAGCGCGTCGCACCACCACCCGCCGGGGCGTACCGGCCGGGGCACGCCACGTACCCCCGTGGTTTCCCGCACGCGATCACGCTACCGGCCCCGCGGCGGCCGGTTGGCGCGGGCCGGGCGGACGGGCGCGCTCGATGTGTGCCGAGCCACGATCGGAAGCGCTCGGCGGGGGACACCCTTCACACTTGTCCCCGTGCGGATCACCTCGGCTCTCGTCGACCCGGCGCTGCTGGACCTTCCCTGGTCGACACCGCTGGAGCAGTGGCCTGCGCACCACCTGGTGGCGCTGCCCCAGGGCATCTCCCGGCACGTGGTCCGGTTCGTCCGGCTCGGCGACTACGTGTACGCGGTCAAGGAGACCGGCGAGCGGGTCGCCGAGCGGGAGTACGACCTGCTCCGCGCGTTGGAGCGGATCGACTTCCCGTCGGTGGAGGCGATCGCGATCGTGGCCGACCGGCAGAGCGACGACGGGGAGCCGCTCGCGCCGGTGCTGATCACCCGGCACCTGCAGTTCTCGCTGCCGTACCGGGCGCTCTTCTCCCGCACGCTGCGGCCGGAGACCATGGGACGGCTGCTGGACGCCCTGGCGGTGCTGCTGGTGCGGATGCACCTGACCGGCTTCTTCTGGGGCGACTGCTCGCTGTCGAACACCCTGTTCCGGCGGGACGCCGGCGCCTTCGCCGCGTACCTGGTCGACGCCGAGACCGGGGCGCTGCACCGCTCGCTCTCCAACGGGCAGCGCGGCGAGGATCTGGAGATCGCCCGGGTCAACATCTTCGGCGAGGCGCTGGACCTGCAGGCCGCGGGGCTGCTGCACGAGTCGATCGATCCCGAGATGGTCTGCGAGGAGGTCGTGCAGCGCTACGAGCGCCTCTGGCACGAGATCACCTACGAGCAGCAGGTGGAGCGGGAGGCCCGGCACGACATCGAGGGCCGGATCCGCCGCCTCAACGAGCTCGGCTTCGACGTGGCCGAGGTGGCCATGTCGACCGTCGACAACGGCCGCTACCTGGTCCGGCCCAAGGTGGTCGACGTCGGCTACCACACCCGCCGGCTGCTCCGCCTGACCGGTCTGGACGCCGAGGAGAACCAGGCCCGCCGGCTGCTCAACGACCTGGACGCCTACCGGGTGGAGAGCGACCTTGCCGACGAGCAGCAGGCCGCCCACCGCTGGCTGACCGAGGTGTTCGAGCCGGTGGTCCGGGCGGTGCCGGTGCACCTGCGCCGCAAGCTGGAGCCGCAGGAGATCTTTGCGCAGATCATCGAGCACAAGTGGCTGCTCTCCGAGCGTGCCGGCCGGGACGTCGGCATGGGCCCGGCGGTGCAGTCGTACCTGTCCGAGGTGCTGGTGCACCGGCCCGACGAGCAGGCCGTCCTCGGCGTCGAGGTCCCCTCGGCCTGACCGTGTCGGCGGGCGGTGCCGGATCGTGCGGCGCGCACGAGGGGCGAGCGGCCGTCAGGTGTGCCCTGCGTCACTCCACCCAGGTGCCGGCGCGCATCACCCGGACCACGTCCAGGTCGTCGTCGAGGACGACCAGATCGGCGCGGAGACCGGCCTGGAGCGCACCGACCTGGTCGCCGAGCCCGATCGCCCGGGCCGGGGTGGTGGCGACCATGCGGACGGCGTCAGTCATCGGGATGCCGCTGCCGGCGGCGTGCCGCAGTGCGGCGTCCAGGGTGAGGGTGCTGCCCGCGATGACGCCGTCGCCGGCCAGTCGGGCCACCCCGTCGGTGACCAGCACCTCCTGGCCGCCCAGCTCGTACCGGCCGTCGGGCATGCCGGCGGCGGCCATCGCGTCGGTGATCAGAGCGGTCCGCTCCGGGCCGGCGGTGGCGGTGGCGAAGGCGAGCATGCCGTCGTGCAGGTGCACCCCGTCGGCGACCAGCTCGCAGACCACGTCCGGGGCCTGGAGCAGGGCCACCACCGGGCCCGGCTCGCGGTGGTGCACCGGCCGCATCCCGTTGAACAGGTGGGTGCCGACGCTCGCGCCGGCCGACACGGCGGCCCGGGTCTGCTCGTACGTGGCGTCGGTGTGGCCGACCGCCGCGACCACCCCGTGCGAGGTGAGCAGTTTGACCGCGTCCAGCGCGCCGTCCCGCTCGGGGGCCAGGGTCACCATGCGGACCGCCCCCGCGCCCAGTTCGACCAGCTCGGCCAGCTCGTCGGTGGACGGGTCGCGCAGGAACTCCGGGTTCTGCGCGCCGCAGCGCGCCGCCGACAGGTACGGCCCCTCGAAGTGGACGCCGGCCAGCACGCCCTCGCGTACCAGCGGGGCGAAGGCGGCGGTGGCCGAACGCATCAGGGCGAACGGGGCGCTGACCAGGCTGGCCAGCAGGGTGGTGGTGCCGTGCCCGAGGTGGAACGCGGCGGCCTGCCGGGCGGAGTCGGCGTCACCGGTGGTGAAGGTGTGCCCACCGCCGCCGTGGGTGTGCATGTCGACGAAGCCCGGCACGATCCAGTGCCCGTCCCGCTTCGCGGGGTACTCGGCCACCGCCCTGATCCGGTCACCGTTGATCTCCACGCACCCCTGCCGGATCACGCCGGTCGGGGTCACCACCTTGCCGGTCACCCGCAGGGCCATGGTTGCTCCAGACTGTCGAAGGCGAGCAGGGCAGCGCCGAGGCAGCCCGCCTCGTCGCCGAGGGCCGCCGCGACCAGGCGCGGCTCCCGGTGGAAGGTGATCCGCTCCCGCAGCGCCGACCGCAGCGGGTCGAACAGCCGCGCGCCGGCCCGGGCCAGTCCGCCGCCGATAACCATGGATTCCACGTCGAACAGCGCCTGCGCGGTGGCGAGCCCGTCGGCGAGCGCCTCGACGGCCTCCCGCCAGACCCGCCCGGCCAGCTGTTCCCCGGCCGTCGCCCGGTCGGCCACCTCGGCGGCGCTGAACGCCACGCCGTCCCGCGGCACGTCGACCAGGCGCGGGGTCGTCGTACCGCTGCCTCCCGGCCGGTCCGACGCGCCGGCCTCGCCGGGGGAGGGGACGGCTGGCCGGGTCAGCTCCGTGTAGCGGCGGCCGATCGCCGAGGCCGACGACACCGCCTCCAGGCAGCCGGGCCGCCCGCAGCCGCAGCGCGGCCCGTCGGGGCGAACCAGGATGTGACCCAGCTCGCCGGCGGCACCGTGCGCGCCGGCGGTCGCCGACCCGCCGGCAATGTGGGCGGCGGCGATGCCGGTGCCGACGGCGACGAAGAGGAGGTGCCCGACCCCCCGGCCGGCGCCGAGCCGGGACTCGGCCAGGCCCCCGACGCGCACGTCGTGGCCCAGCGCCGTGGGCAGCCCGGTCCGGGTGCGGGCCAGCTCGCGCAGCGGCACTCCCCGGAAGCCGAGGTTGGACGACCAGACCGCCACCCCGGCGGTCTCGTCCACCAGGCCGGGCACGCCGATGCCGCAGGCCACCGGGGTTCGCCCGTCGGCGCGGGCCTTGTCGGCCAGCCCTTCCGCCACGTCGAGGATGGTGTCGACCACGGCGGTCGGGCCGCGTTCCGCCCTGGTGGGATGCCGTTCGGCGTGCAACGCCGTGCCGTCCTGGCGGACCAGGGCGCACTTGATCCCGGTGCCGCCGACGTCCAGCGCGACGACGACCGGCTCACCCTGCCCGGCGGGGGTGTCGGTCACGCGAGGACCACGGAACGGCTGAGGTGCCGGGGTGCATCCGGGTCGAGACCCCGGCTGGTGGCGAGCGCGACGGCGAAGCGCTGCGCGAGGATCAGGTCGGCCATCGGGTCGACCGGGGTACGCCCCGCCGCCCAGCTGCCCAGCACCGCCCGGCAGCCGTGGTGCCGGCTGTGTACGAACGCGGCGCCGGTGGCCGCGACGTCTTCGGGCAGACCGTCGGGCAGCTCGCCGAACGCCCAGACCAGCCGGCCGGGGCCGGCGATCGAGATGGGACCGTGCCGGTAGTCCATCGCCGGGTAAGCCTCGGCCCAGAAGGTGGCTGCCTCCCGGCACTTGAGCGCGGCCTCCTGGGCCAGCCCGACCGTCCAGCCCCGGCCGAGGAAGGTGGCCTGCCCGATGCGGGCCGGGTCGATCGGCAGCGGGGCCCGGACGGCCACCTCGGCGTCCGCGGCGAGGGCTTCGACGTTGTCGCCCAGGTGGGCGCGGAGCAGCGCCAGCGCGGTGGTGGCGAAGCGGGTCTGCACCACCGACCGCTCGTCGGCGAAGGGCATGGTCACGGCCGCGTCGGCCAGCGCGACGGCGGGGGAGGCGGGGTCGCCGACGAGGACCGTGCCGGGCACCCGGCCGCGCAGCGCGGCGAGCAGGTCGAGCACCTCGGTGGTGGTGCCGGAGCGGGTGATCGCGATCAGTCGGTCGTAGCGCCGGCCGGCAGGGAACTCGCTGGCCTGGAAGGCGTCGGTCTCGCCGAGGCCGGCGCGTTCACGTAGCCCGGCGTACGCCATCGCCATGAACCACGACGTGCCGCAGCCGACGACGGCGACCCGCTCACCGGGGCGGGGCAGGTCGGCGGTGGCCGTGCCGGCGAGCCGGGCCGCCTCCCGCCAGCAGTCGGGCTGGCTCGCGATCTCCGTGTCGACGTACGCCATGAGAACTCCTCGTGCCGGGAGGCGGTGCGCAATACGGCTCGTTACTGCCTTCTTTCGCGCGTTATTCTGCGCGCGCGAGGCCGACCGTGGCAACCTGCTCCGACAACGCGCAGGACGGACTTTTGCCCCCTCGTAGTTTCGCGCACTACTGTGCACGCAATCAATCACCATCCGTGCAGAGTCAACGGAGGCCCCGCGGTGGACCGGTACGCCAGATGGAACACTCTGCTCGAGATGCTGACCGACAGCGGCCGGGTCAGCGTCGAGGAGGCGGCCGAGCGCCTGGACGTCTCCCAGGCCACCATCCGGCGGGACTTCGACCAGCTCGCCCAGCAACAGATGATCACGCGGACCCGGGGTGGCGCGGTCGCCAACGGGGTCAGCTACGACCTGCCGCTGCGCTACAAGACCGCCAAGCACTCGGCGGAGAAGCAGCGGATCGGCGCGGCGGCCGCCGCGCTGGTCTCCCCCGGCACCGTGGTCGGCCTCAACGGCGGCACCACCAGCACCGAGGTCGCCCGTGCCCTGGCCGTCCGCCCCGACCTGAACACCAGCGCCGAGGGCGCCCAGCTCACCGTGGTCACCAACGCCCTCAACATCGCCAACGAGCTGCTGGTTCGGTCCCGGATGAAGGTCGTGGTGGCCGGCGGGGTGGTGCGGCCGAAGTCGTTCGAACTGGTCGGCCCGCTGGGTGGGGCGCTGCTGCGCGAGGTCACCCTGGACGTCGCCCTGCTCGGCGTGGACGCACTCGACCCGCAGCTCGGCGCCGCCGCCCACCACGAGGGTGAGGCGGCGATGAACAACCTGATGGTGGCCCGGGCCAAGCGGGTGGTCATCATCGCGGACTCGTCCAAGCTCGGCGGGCACGCCTTCGCCCGGATCTGCCCGGTGGACCGGGTCGAGACGCTGGTGACCGACTCCGGCGCGTCGCCCGAGGTCGTCGAGGCGTTCCGGGCCGCCGGGGTGCACGTGATCTGCGCCTGACCCGGCTGGCGTCACCGGGCGGCGGGCGGTGACGAACCGGCGATGCATACCGGGTATTGCCCTCTACGCCATACCGAGTATGGTGTCCGCTGTCACGCCGTCCAACGGGGGAGGCACAGCTTGTCCGCTGTCCTGGAGATCGAAGATCTACGTAAGACATACAAGAGCCGCCGACGCGGCGACCGCCACGCGCTGGACGGCTTCGACATGCTGGTCGAGGCGGGGCAGGTGCACGGCTTCCTCGGCCCGAACGGGTCGGGCAAGACCACCACGCTGCGTACCCTGCTCGGCCTGATCCGGCCCGACGGTGGCCGGATGGCCGTCCTCGGCCAGGAGGTGCCGGCGGGGCTGTCCACGGTAACCGGCCAGGTCGGGGCGATCGTGGAGAGCCCGCAGTTCTTCCCGCACTTCACCGCGCGGGACACGCTGTCCCTGCTCGCCGGGGCCGGTGAGGTGCCGGCCACCCGGGTCGACGAGGTGCTCGAACTGGTCGGTCTGCGCGACCGGGCCGGCGAGCGGGTCAAGACGTACTCGCTCGGTATGAAGCAGCGGCTGGCCGTCGCCTCGGCCCTGCTGAAGAACCCGAAGCTGCTGATCCTCGACGAGCCGGCCAACGGTCTCGACCCGGGCGGCATCCGGGAGATGCGCACCCTGATGCGCGACCTCGCCGAGTCCGGGATGACCGTGGTGCTCTCCAGCCACATCCTCGGCGAGATCCAGCTCATCTGCGACTCGGTCACCATCATCTCGCTGGGCCGGCGGGTCGCCTTCGGCCCGGTCGACCAGGTGCTCGCCGCGCACTCGCACGGCGCGGTCCGGGTTCGCCTGGACACCGCGGAGGACCTGGCCGCCGCCGCCGAGGTGCTCGGCCGCAACGGGGTGCCCGTCGCCCGGCACCCCGACCACCTGATGCTCAGCGGCGTGGAGAAGCCGGCCTCGGTGAGCCTGCTCCTCGCCGAGCACCACCTGTACGTCAGCGAACTGGCCCCGGTCTCGGTGGACCTGGAGAGCGTCTTCCTGGAGCTGACCAACACCGCGCCGGTGCCCGGCCAGCACCGCCAGGTCGACGAGTCCGTGCAGATCGGCGGGGCGGAGAAGTCCGGTCGCGCCGGAGGGGGTTGGGGAGCATGAGCCTGTACGTCACCGAACTTCGCCGGCTGGCCAAGCGCCGACTGACCCGGGTGATGCTCGTCCTGCTGGTGCTCGGGCTGACCGGTGTCGCCACCGCCCTCGCCTTCTCCAGCCAGAAACGCTCCCCGGCCGTCATCGCCCAGGCCCAGGTGGAGGCGGACGCCCAGTACCGGCAGGCCACGAAGGACTGGGAAAAGATGATCGCCGAATGCGATGCGGCCCAGGCGCGCGGCGAACAGACCGAGGACCGGTACGGCCCGAACTGTGGCCGGGACTGGCAGCCGCAACCGGAGATGTTCGATCCGGAGTGGAGCCTGCCGTACCAGTTCGACTTCCGGGGCGAGTTCAGCCGACTCGTGGCGGTCTTCGCCGGGGCCGTCGCGCTGTTCGGGTTCGTGGTCGGGGCGTCCTTCGTGGGGGCCGAGTGGAGCACCGGCGGGATGATGAACCTGCTGCTCTGGCGGCCGAAACGGCTGGCCGTACTCGGCTCCAAGCTGGCCGCGCTGCTGAGCCTGCTCGCCGGGGTGACCGTGCTGCTCGGCGCGCTCTGGACGGCGGCCTTCTGGCTGATCGGCAGCACCCGCGGCACCACCGCGAAGGTCACCGCCGGGGTGTGGCAGTCGGTCGGCCTCAGTGGCCTGCGGGCGCTCGCGATGATCCTGGTGGCGGGCGCGGTGGCCTTCGCGCTCGCCTCACTCGGCCGGCACACCTCGATGGCACTCGGCGTCGCGGTCGGGGTCGCCGTGGTCAGTGAGATCGGCATCCGGATCGGTACGGGGATCGCCGGTGTCCGGTTCGCGGACCGGTACGTCCTCTCGACCTACGCGATGGCCTGGTTCGAGAAGCAGTGGAAGCTGATCGACCACGACTCGTGCCAGTTCGTGCAGGGCGCGTGCGAGCCCAAGGAACTGATCGTCACCTGGCAGCAGTCCGGCCTGCTGTTCGGGCTCGCTGCGGCACTGGTGCTGACCGCCGCATTCTGGATCATGCGCCGGCGCGACGTGGCCTGACCTGCCCGGATGGTGTGCGACGGCCAGACTGCGGGCCGTTTCGCACCGCTCCCGCCAGGCGGAAGCGGCTGCCCCGAGGCCCGTACCGACACCGAGTCGGTGCGGGCCTCGTCCGCTGCGGTCGTCGCCCACCCTGGCTAGGCTGGATGTCCCCCGGTCGGCCCCCGCCACACCGGACGTCCGCCCCGCTGAGGAGCGCCATGCCCCCCGCCGACGCCGTCCCGGCCGCCGCCGACCGGCCCGAGCCGCCGCCGGGTCGCATCGGCACGGACGTCGCCGGGCGGTCCGTCCCGCCACCACGCCCCGTACCCGAGGTCGAGATCACGTCGGCCGCCGCCGTGCCCGCCGTGTCGGCGGAGGCCGCCGCCGTGCCCGCCGTGTCGGCGGAGGCCGCCGCCGTGCCCGCCGACGTCCTGACGGAGCGGGAACAGCGGATCCTCGCCTTCGAACGACAGTGGTGGCGGCACGCCGGGGCCAAGGAGCAGGCCATCCGGGACACCTTCGGCCTCTCCGCCACCCGCTACTACCAACTGCTCAACGCCCTGCTGGACCGGCCGGCCGCGCTCGCCGCCGAGCCGGTGCTGGTCGGGCGGCTGCGCCGGCTGCGCGCTTCGCGCGCCCGCACCCGCCGCCGCTGACGGGCATGGGGCACGCCACGGCGGGTAGCCCGGGCTCGGGGGTGGGAC